>CAMPUL010000047.1 GCA_946997215.1 Gardnerella vaginalis | reverse complement strand
TAACCATAGAAAGCAAAGTCAACAACAAAGTCCAACCAATACCAGCAAGAACATTCTCGTTAAAAATGTATTTCCAAACGATTGCCCACTCAAATCGAGGATTTGTAGCAATTGAATACACAAGAGCACACGCTAGAATCGCAACAATAATGCCAGATATAATATGTCCAGGTTTTTTGACTGGCAAAATACGCTCGTTGTTGTTATTTTTAGCACTCATGTTTTTAATCCTACTCTAAGCATACAAAGTTTCTACTAGCAAATATTAAACAGCTAAATCAATCATATAAAGCATTCATATAAAGCATTTAGCAAGGCAAATCACACAGGAATCACACTTTTGGATTTACTTCTGGGTGCTTAATCATAACGTCTTCAACACCCCAAGCCTTCATTATTTCTTGATACGCGCCCGTTTGTATTAGCTTTTCAATACCAGCTTTTATTGCTTCTACAAGCTGAGTATCTCCTTTTTGAGCAATAATACCCATAAGAGCTTTATCGCGGCTTTTACCCAATGGCTCTAGCTGTCCGTCCGTTTGCTCAATCGCAAAACTAGAAACAGGAGTATCGGCATACATAACGTCTGCGCGGCCTGCAACCACTGCAGTCGTAGCATCCGTTTGCTCTCTAAACGCAAGAACGTCTAATGGTGCTTTTTTACTTAACTTGCAAACATCTCTTGCGTCATACATTTGAGTTTCGCTTGTTGTTCCAACTTGAACAGACACTTTTTTACCGCATAAGTCGTTAAGATTCACATTTGTTGGATTGCCTTTTCTGACAACAAAAAGCAAACCAGCATCCGCGTACGTTACAAAGTCAACCGACTTTTCTCGCTCTTTGCTAACTGTAAATCCCGAAACACCAATATCGAATTTGCTTCCAACAGATGGCAAAATCGCGTCAAATGGCGCGTGAACAATGCGAAGCTTTAATCCCATTAGTTTTGCTAGCGCTTTGTTTAAGTCTATTTCGTAGCCTACAACCGTTTTTCCATCTCTAGCATAAAATCCTGCTGGCGCATATCCAACGTTAGTACCCATTACAAGCTCGCCACTTTCAACAAGCTTTTTTGGCAACATTGCAGCAATACTTTTATCTTTTTTAATACGATTAACGTCGTAACTGCGCGCTAAAAGAGGATCCGGCCCAACAGCATCGCTTGTTCCGCAGGCACTGGAAAATCCTAGTAAAGATAGCGACGTAAACGCAGCAACAAATCTTAGCCAACGAGATATACGAACGCCGTTCTTACTATGCGAGTTTGATTCGCATGAAGAACATGCATCACTCATACTAATCTCCGAATAAATTGGATGGAATATTCAAACAATGAACAACTTTACACTATGTTTGTTATTACACAAACACGCTAAACATTGCGCAAGATATTCTTTGCGTAAAATTGTTTGAATAATAGTGCTAATCGAAATAAAAAGGCTGCAGCAAACACCACAGCCATAAATTATTCATGATTTTACGCAAAATGCCTTAACTTTTACGTATTTACATTTATATGTTAAGCTTACAAAACGTTGTGCAGAAAATCCTTGAATCTTTCAGTTTGAGGATTATCAATAATCCCAGACGTTCCACATTCAACAACTTTTCCGCCATCCATAAACACAACCTGATCTGCAACTTCTCTAGCAAAACCAATCTCGTGAGTTACAACAATCATTGTCATTCCATCGTTTGCCAAGTCGCGCATAACATTAAGCACTTCTCCAACAAGCTCTGGGTCTAGCGCAGACGTAGGCTCGTCAAAAAGCATGATTTCTGGCTTCATAGCAAGCGCGCGAGCAATCGCAACGCGCTGCTGCTGGCCGCCAGAAAGTTGCGAAGGATAATGATCTACGCGATCCGCCATTCCAACGCGCTCAAGCTCTTTAACCGCTAAATCGTGAGCTGCAATTTTATCCATATGCAAAACGTGAACTGGAGCTTCCATAACGTTTTCAATAGCAGTCATATGTGGGAACAAGTTAAAACGCTGGAACACCATTCCAAGCTTTGCGCGCTGCGCTGCGATTTCTTTATCGTTTAACGCTTGCAAAGCTTCTTTTCCATTACGAACAACAGTTTTTACACCAATGCGCTCGCCGTAAATGGTGATTTTTCCAGATGTGATTGTTTCAAGCTGGTTCACTAATCGCAGCAAAGTTGACTTTCCACTTCCCGAAGGACCGAGTATAACTGTTACACTTCCTGGCTTTACAGTCATATCAATACCCTTAAGAACTTGCAAATTGCCAAAGCTCTTATGCAAATCGCTTATAACTACAGCTGGAACATCATCATTATGATTCTGATCTTGTACGCTTTGTACGTCTTGCTCTGTAACTGTTAGATTATTTGTCATTTTTCCTCAAATCTAATAAAAACTAATGGAATTTTACCATTTATAATGCACTTATTTATGCTTGCATTATGCAATCAATACGACTATGCGTTAAATCCAAGCATTGTTGCATTATTGCGACCATTTACAGCATCGCTAGCAGCTTTAATGGCTTTATCTCCACGCTTTGCAGCATTCGAGTTGATTTGCGTATTTTTTACAATGTCTTTTGCTTCGAATCCTTTGCCAAAATGCTTTTCCAACATAACCTGCAAAACCAT
>CAMPUL010000046.1 GCA_946997215.1 Gardnerella vaginalis | reverse complement strand
AATTAGTAAATCAGTACTTAAAAGTAAATCCTTGCGCATTAAGCTGCGATTCGCAACTGTGGTTTTTAGCTCCAAAATCTACAGCAAGCTTTGTGATTTGCGCACTGAATGCGTCCACTGGCCTATCTGCATTGCGCAAATCGTAGTATTTATGCACTCTTTCGTCGAAGTCTGCAAGTTTTTCAATCAAAATATCATCGCTGCTAGGGTATTCATTTTCAAAGAATTGCATACTCGAATCCATGCGCGGCTTTAATTTTGGCTCTTGGTCTGGCTTGCCGATTGCAAGCCCAAGAACTGGATACGTGTATTTTGGTAACTTCAAAAGTTCAATTAAATTTGGAATATTATTCAAAATTGAACCAAGAATTACGCAACCTAGTCCAAGCGATTCCGCGGCTGTTTCCATTGCATGTAGTGCAAGAACAGCGTCATTTTGCGATTGAGAGAATCTGTAGCCTGTTTTAAGAGTAAAATCGCTGCTTTCTGTGTCAATGCCATTTTTGCGTGCTATAGCAGCATTTCTGTGCTGATCAATAATAAAAACGTACAAAAGTGGCGCTGTTGCTATGTAAGTTTGATTTCCAAGTTTAGAAAGTTTTTGTTTAAGGCTTACGCTTGTGATTTTGATTGCAGACCAGTCGTTCAAAAACTGGCTGCAAGCTGCGCGCTGTGCTGCTGCTTCCAACGTTTTTACAATATCTTCGCTAATTGGCTCATTTTTGAAAGCGCGTATAGATCTGCGATTAAGAAGCGTTTGAATAGTTTGATTTGCATATGCGTTCTGCGCATTATTTTGCTTGCTGTTTTGCTCGCTGTTCTGTGCGTTGCTTTTAGTTGACGTCATATTTTTATGTTAATGGTAACGAAATACCAATTAGAAATTGGCATGTAGAAGTGTTATAAAAGTGTTATAAATGTACGAGTGAACAAGTTGGCAGCGAAGCCGCTTGATAAATGCTTGCGTTAATGCACCAAGCGCAAGCTAAAAATGGTGGTGCTAAGGCGGCGTTGGGTATGCTGAACGGTTTGAACAATATTGACATTAAAGTTAATGGCGATTTGTGCACAACGGATACAACAGATACAACGGATTCGTACGCGATTCAAGATGTTCCAGCAACATGTTCGGGAGCGCCCGAAGGGCGACTAGTGCTTTTGCGCCACGGCCAAACTGCTTGGAGTGAATCAGGTCAGCATACAGGTAGAACCGATATTCCACTAACACAAGTTGGCCGCAATCAAGCTATAAGCGCAGGCGCCAGGATTCGTCAAGCTTTTCCAAACGGTTTTAGCGAGGATTGCCAGTTTGTAAGCCCGCTTATTCGTGCGCGTCTTACAGCTCAATTAGCAGGATTTACGCATTGCACGCCGCTAGAATACGCTGCTGAATGGGATTACGGCTGCGCAGAGGGGCGCACTCGAAAAGATGTGTCCGCGCTAAGTGGTGTTGAGTCGTGGGATGTTTGGAAGGATGGCCCTAAAGCTCTTCCAAATTTTATGTCGGATTCTTGCCAAGAGGTTCTTCCAAGTGGCGAAACAGTAAAAGTCGTGCGTACTAATGGCGAATCTTTACAAGAAGTTTCTAATCGTACTCAAAAAATAATCGACTCTGTTTTGCCAAAACTTAAAAGCGGCAAGGATGTGATTATTGTAGCTCACGCGCACATTCTTAGGATTTTAGCAACCAGATGGCTTGGTGTTGACGCTTCTTACGCGCGCTTACTTCGACTAGACACCGCGCATTACAGCGCTCTTGGAACTTATAAGGGCGATCGTGTAATCGTTCGCTGGAATTGCTGATTTTTGCTTGCTTTAGATATACGACACGCCACCATATCAACGCTGCTATCGTTTGCAATATTTTTGCATTTGAGGCATAATAAAAAATGTCGAAAGGGCACCTAGGGGTGCGGCGGCCAAAAGGTAGGCCGACGGCATAGGAGAAAGGTTCGATGATGAATCGTACAATTAAGTCAACAATTGCGCTTGTAGCTTGCTCCGCAATGGCATTTGGTGCGCTCGCTGCATGCGGTTCTAGCTCTTCGGATTCTTCCGATAAGGGCAAGGTTTACTTCCTTAACTTCAAGCCAGAATCTGCTGATCAGTGGAAGGAAGTTGCTAAGGAATACACCAAGAAGACTGGCATTCCTGTAAAGGTTCAGAACGCTGCTTCTGGCACTTACGAGCAGTCCCTTAAGAGCGAAATCAGCAAGGGCAACGAGGCGCCTACACTGTTCCAGGTGAATGGCCCTGTTGGTTACGCAAGCTGGAAGGATTACACTGCAGATCTTAAGGATACCGAGCTTTACAAGCAGCTTCAAAACAAGGATCTTGCTCTTAAGGATGGAGACAAGGTTGTTGGCGTTCCATACGCAATGGAAACTTATGGCTTGATTTACAACAAGGCTTTGTTAAAGAAGTACACTGAGCTTAAGGATGCTAAGGTAAAGTCTGCTGAAGAGATTAACTCCTTCGATAAGCTTAAGGCTGTTGCAGACGACATTCAGGCTCGTAAGGGTGATCTTGGTGTTGATGGCGCATTCACTTCTGCTGGCTTCGATTCCAGCTCTGATTGGCGCTTTAAGACTCACCTTGCAAACATTCCTCTGTACTACGAGTTCAAGGCAGATAAGGTCACCAAGCAGCCAGCAAAGATTAAGGGCACGTTCCTTGATGGCTACAAGAAGATCTTTGATCTTTACATTACTGATTCCACAACTCCTGCAACTCAGCTCAGCTCTAAGACTGGCGAGGATGCAAACTCCGAGTTCTCTCTTGGTAAGGCTGTGTTCTATCAGAATGGTACTTGGGCTTGGACCGACTTGCAGAAGGCTG
>CAMPUL010000045.1 GCA_946997215.1 Gardnerella vaginalis | reverse complement strand
GCGCTGGCACCACTTTTTCCAGATGTTGTAAATATTGTCATGATAAGTCCTCTGGTAACGCGTATTTTCTTTGAGAGCCGCTTATCACCACTATTTTGCGTAATACTAATAAGGCTAATAAGCCCAATAAAGCTAGTAAGCCTAATCAGCTAAATCACTAAACCACTAAACGCAAGTATTCTGGCGGCGATTGCTGGCTTTTTTATATTCAGGGGGAACGTCCGTACTACTACTAATACTGTCTGAATCGTCACTTACAGCATTAACTGTATTAGCACTTTGATTACAACTTGTACTACTGCTACTGTCATTTTTCACGGCAATCACCTCCTCTAGCTTGTGCGCGCCAACGCAAAACCGTACTATCGCATCGTCATTGAACCGGACGGCAAGCAAGAGGACACAATGTGATTTACAAATCAAAAGAAATCAACATTAATCTTGTCGTTCAAGCTTCAGCTTCGCAGGGCGATGGCGTTGCATTAGTCGAAGCCTTGAAATCGACAACGACTGTTGACCAACTTGCAGTGTCTCCACTGTGTTGCGGCAGCAACCCGTATCCCCGTGGTAGCCTTACCTACCGACCGTGCTCATTATAAATTATCACCACTCTTAAGTCAACCTATTTTTGAATTGCCTTTTCGCGCTACGCTCTAAGCATAGAGCGCTAATTCCTTACTTAACGTTGCGCGAGGTTTGAGTATTTCTCTCCTCGCAAGTCCCGTCGCTACGCTCCTCTTTTATTGCTCGTATAGAAATACATCAAACCTTCTGAATATCTAGAACTTTTACGTGGTTTTTATCACCGAGATTCTCGATTTTTCTTGCTGCTTCAGCGAATCACCATTTCATGCTGAGGTTCGCTTCATCCGCTGCGAAAAATCTCGAATCTCTACCTTACTTGCGCAACAGCAAACAAGGAAGAGCATTCAGACAGGTTGGAGCAAAAAATAAAAAAGCCTCTTGAAGAGTTTAATCAACAAGAGGCTTTAGATCAACAATCAAATAAGATTGTTACGCACTCACTTACTTGCGATGAGCGCGGTAGAAGCGAATCAAGCTCTGCGTAGAAGCATCCTGAGCCGCCAAAGCGCTATCATCCTTAGAGATTGCAGGAGTAATCTGCTTTGCAAGCTGCTTGCCAAGCTCCACACCCCACTGATCGTAGGAATCCAAGCCCCAAACAGTGCCTTCAACAAAGGTGATGTGCTCGTAGAGAGCAATCAACTCGCCCAAGCTAAATGGAGTCAAAGCATCGCCAAAGATAGAGGTGGTTGGACGGTTGCCGCTAAATACGCGAGCTGGAACAATCTCTTCTGGAGTGCCTTCAGCGCGAACTTCGTCTGCAGTCTTGCCGAAAGCAAGAGCCTTAGTCTGTGCAAGATAGTTGCCCAAGAACAGCTCGTGAACATCTTGATCGCCATCTTTAGTAGGATTTGGCGTGTTCACAAAAGCAATGAAATCAGCTGGAATAAGCTGAGTGCCCTGGTGAATCAACTGGTAGAAAGCGTGCTGGCCGTTGGTGCCTGGCTCGCCCCAGAAGATTTCGCCGGTTTCGCTTGTTACAGGAGTGCCATCCCAGCGCACAGACTTACCGTTGGATTCCATGGTGAGCTGCTGCAAATAAGCTGGGAAGCGGTGCAAATACTGATCGTATGGAAGCACAGCGTGGGAAGCAACCTTGTAGAAGTTGCGGTACCAAACGTTGAGCATACCGAGAAGAACCACAACATTCTTCTCGAATGGAGTCTCAGCAAAGTAAGTATCGATTGCATGGAAGCCGTGCAAGAACTCCTCAAAGCGCTCTGGTCCCAAAACAACAGCCAAAGAAGTGCCAACAGCGGAATCCACAGAGTAGCGGCCGCCAACCCAGTTCCAGAATCCAAAAGCGTTGGTTGGATTAATGCCGAACTCTTCAACCTTCTCAAGGTTGGTGGAAACAGCTACGAAGTGCTTTGCAACAGCTTCTGCCTTCTTTGCATCGCTGCCATCAATAGCACCACTCTCCTGAAGCTTGTTAAGCAACCAAGTGCGAGCGCTGCGAGCGTTAGTCAAAGTCTCCAAAGTGGTGAAAGTCTTGGAAACAATGATGAAAAGCGTGGTTTCTGGATCCAAATCCTTGGTCTTTTCTGCCATATCGTTTGGATCAATGTTGGAAACGTAGCGAGCGCTAATACCAGCGTCTGCGTATGGCTTTAAGGCTTCGTAAACCATGACTGGACCCAAGTCAGATCCGCCAATACCAATGTTTACAACGGTCTTAATGTTCTTGCCAGTAACGCCCTTCCACTCTCCCGAGCGAACCTCGTTTGCAAAGTCGTAGATGCGACCCAAAACTTCGCGAACGTCGGCAACAGTATCTTGACCGTCAACAATGAACTTGCCAGCGTCTTCTGCTGGACGACGCAAAGCGGTGTGCAATACTGCGCGATCTTCGGTGTTGTTAATGTGCACGCCAGTGTACATTGCCTTAGTGCGCTCGTCGAGCTTTACAGCCTTAGCAAGGTTTGCGAAAAGCTTAAGCGTTTCTGGCTTAATCAAATTCTTAGAAAGATCGAAGTGGAGGTCTCCAGCTTCGAAGCTCAACTTATCCACGCGATTTGCATCTTCGGCAAACCACTTCTTCAGGCTCACGCCTTCGGATTGCAACTCATCATAGTGCTTTTGCAATGCAGCCCATTCTGGGGTCTTAACGGCGTCAACTGGTGGATTGATGGCCATTTCTAGGTCCTTTCATCTTTATTAAGTGATGTGATGATTTAATAAATGTTTTAAGTCTAAGCACAATCTTTGGCACACTTAAACACAATGCAAAATCATCATGAATCGTAAGCAAAAATCATAATGTAAACAAGTGTAAAAATGAGCTTAAGCAAGGTGCTTGCATCACATCTTCCAATTGCCAAGATACTCACAAAAGCGGACAGAAATACACTTTGACTAGAACACATGCGAACATTACGGCGCGGCGCACTAGACAAAATCTAAATATTCATATATAGTATTTGATTTGTGCGCGAGTCGCGAATGCTTCTCGGGCA
>CAMPUL010000044.1 GCA_946997215.1 Gardnerella vaginalis | reverse complement strand
ATTAGCGTTAGCTATTTTTGCACGGTGTAACGATCAGTTTGGCTTTGGCACAGCGATTATTATTTTAATTGTTTTGCCAATAATTTTGTTGCCGATAAATATCGTTGCGGCTTTCGATAAGAAACCTCTTATTGAAGTGCCGATAATATCTATTGCTATAACTATCGCTACAGAACTTGCCACTTTCCCAATAAGCGATTTAGGCATACATGCTCTCTATGTTATCCCAACAGTTTTAGTTTCGGCAGTCGCATTTACTCTTACAAGATTCCTCAAAACTAAACTTGTTAAGCGCATAAATGACGAAATAGCAAACAATAAAGCAGATTGATTATTTAATTGATTACTTATTTTTGATTAGTCGTAGTTGTGTGCGAAAGTTGAAGCCGTGTTAAAAGATGCATAATCTATAACACGGCTTAAATATTTTTTACGGATATTTTGCAAAAAGTACAGAATATTTTGCAAAAACGTAAGAATTTGGCTAAAGCGTACAATCGGGAGGCGTCTTTGAACGAGGAACCAAAGCTTTTAAAAGAGCCTAGAGAAGGAGTTCCAGAAGTCATTGATACGCTTGAATCATATAAAGAATATTGTAATTTGTTGGCAGCAGGGTCGGGGCCTTTGGCTGCAGACGCAGAGCGCGCATCTGGTTTTAGATATGGTCACGAAGATTGGCTGATTCAGTTCAAACGCAAAGGTGCAGGAATTG
The DNA here is from genome assembly GCA_946997215.1 of Gardnerella vaginalis. Classification (GTDB taxonomy): domain Bacteria; phylum Actinomycetota; class Actinomycetes; order Actinomycetales; family Bifidobacteriaceae; genus Bifidobacterium; species Bifidobacterium vaginale_I. The sequence goes on along the minus strand of CAMPUL010000044.1, from coordinate 2,560 downwards.
GATTGCTAGACCCAATAGCTCTAGAAAAACTTGGCGTTGATTGGAATGAATTTAACAAGGCAGTAGGGGATGCACCTTGGATTATTCACGATTCGATGCAAGATTTGCCAGGGTTTTTCGATATTGGTTTGCGTCCGCGTGCTTTATTTGACACAGAAATCGCAGCTAAATTACTTGGCAGAAAGCGCTTTGGATTAAGCTCTGTAACTGAATATTATTTGGGGCTTACTCTTGCAAAAGAACATTCTGCAGCGGATTGGTCTTATCGCCCACTTCCTAGAGATTGGCGAAATTACGCGGCTTTAGACGTTGAATTACTAATCGAATTAGAAGAAGTAATGAGCAGTGAGCTTAAAAAACAAGGCAAGCTTTTATGGGCAAATCAAGAGTTTGCACACTTATTAAGTAAAGGCGCACAAAAGAAGGCTCCTCACCCAAATCCTTGGCTTAGGATATCTCATATAAGTGTTCTTATGCACGATAAAATCGGCTTAATGATTGCAAAAGAGCTGTGGCAAAAGCGAGATGAGCTTGCTCGTCAATACGATATTGCGCCAACTCTATTGCTTTCGGATGCTGCGATTATTGAAGCAGGCAAGCGAAAACCAAGTAATTCTAGGGAGTTTCGCTCGATTCGCATTCTTAACGAACGAGTTAGGATTCACACGGGCAGCGAACAAGACAAGATGTTTGAACGTTATGCTCCAATTCAGCGCAAAATCAAGCCAAATGTGTGGAAAATCGTTATAGAAGACGCGATTAGTCGAGCTAAAAGTGGGGAAGTTGCTATTGTTTCTAAGCTTGATGATTCAAGTAGCAAATATGGCAATTACTGCGATTCTAGCGATTCTGAAGATTCTGCGGATTCTGGCGATTCTGCGGATTCTGGCGACGCACAAGAGTCGCAAGCAGCTCCACGATCTATGAAGTATTGGCGTGATCATCATCCTAAAAGATATGAGCGTTTACAAAATGTAAAGCAGTCTTTAATCAAGATTGCGGAAGATACGCATACTCCTACAGAAATCATTATTAAACCGCAAATTATTCGCAATCTTTGTTGGCAAGATAATATTGAGCATATTAACGTTAAGGAGTTTCTTGTAGAGCAGGGCGCAAGAACGTGGCAAAGCGATTTAATTGCAGAGTCCGTAACTCGCGCTATTATGTAACGGTTGTGCCATATGGCAGAAGCTAGAAAACGTAATTTCAGGAGCGCAAGCGTGAAAATCAGCGTCAGGAATCTTGAGCCAACTAAGGTTAAGCTCACCATTACCGCAGATCTCGAAGATTTTGAGCCATTTATGGATGAGGCTCGTAAAGAGATTGCAAAGCAAATCAACGTGCCAGGTTTCCGTAAGGGACACGTACCAGGCAAGATTGTAGATCAGCGAGTTGGCTTCGGAGCTGTTGCCGGTGAAGCTGTAAATTCTGCTGTTCCAGAGCTTTATTCTAAGGCTTTGGAAGAAAAGAAGATTCGCCCAATGGATCAGCCAGAATTTGATGTTCAGGAAGTTCCAGAATCCGCTAAAGATGAAGTTAAGCTTAAGTTTGTTGCAACTGTTGAGCGTCGTCCAGAGTTCAAGCTTAACAAGTTTAAGGGTGTAGAAATCGAAGTAGAGAAGCCAGAAGTTAAAGACAGCGATGTTGAGGCTCGTCTTGAGGCTTTGCGCGCACGTTTTGGCACTCTTGTTGGCGTTGATCGCCCAGCTAAGAAGGGTGATTTTGCAAACATTGATTTGGAAGCTAAGATTAACGACGAAGTTGCCGATTCTCAAAATGGCGTAAGCTACGAGCTTGGTTCCAACACCATGCTTGATGGTTTGGATGAGGCTTTGGAAGGTCTTTCCGCTGGAGAAGAAACCACTTTTGAAGGCACTCTCGAAGCTGGAAAGAACCAGGGCAAGAAGGCTCAGGTTAAGGTAAAGGTTAACTCCGTTAAGGCTCAGGAATTGCCAAAGCTTGACGATGAGTTTGCTAAGGAAGCATCTGAGTTCGACACCTTGAAGGAACTTAAGGAAGACGTTCGTAAGTCTTTTGAGCAAGCAAATGAAGGTCGCCAGGCAACTCTTGCTCGCGATGCCTTTATTGCTAAGATTCAGGAAGAAGTTGAAATTCCTGTTCCAAAGGGTGTTAAAGATAAGGCTGTTGCCGAGCATCTTAAGGGCATGACTCCAGATCCAGAAAAGGCTACTAAAGAGCAAAAGGACGAGGCTGAAAAGGCTGCAGAAAAGGAGCTTCGCGACCAAATGGTTCTCGACGCTTTGGCAGAAAGCCTCGATGTTTCTGTTTCTCAAGCAGACGTTACCAACTTCTTGGTTTCTGTTGCTCAGCAGTACGGCATGGATCCAAGCCAGTTTATTAACGCTATTGTTCGCAATGGTCAGCTTGGTTCTGCTGTTCAAGAAGTTGCTCGCTCTAAGGGCTTGCTTGCTGGTATGCGTGCTGTAAAGTTCGTTGCTGGCGGAGAAGCTCTTGATTTGAGTGCTTTCTTGTCGGAAGATGAAGAGCCAGAAGATGAAAGCGTTAAGGCTGCTTCTGCTGCTGCAGCTGTTGCCGA
>CAMPUL010000043.1 GCA_946997215.1 Gardnerella vaginalis | reverse complement strand
CTAATAAGCAGACTATGCGGCATCCGCTTATTGAAAGCATACGAACATAAATTTATGCTCAATAATGGACATTATTAAGCACTATTTCGCACTATTTTAGCGCGCAACGCCATTCAGCGGCGCCGTCTCAACAGTACGCGTTAACTCGTCGTCGTCGGCATCGTAGTCAAAAAGCTCACCATAACGACCCCAGCTAATCGCAATATCAAACTGCTGACGAGCCAAAGCGTCCGTATGCTTACTGCGAAGCAAATCCAAAATCAACTCACCACGAAGCTTGCCGTTGCGGTTTCTGCTCAAAGCCTGGTCAATCGCGTGAACAAGAGGCGCATGCTCAATCGCAAGTCGCGCAAACACCTGCTTGCTGTGCAAAATGTCGGCATTATGCCACTCTTGACCCGCTTGCGTAATCGTAATATGACCATTTTCTGCTGTAAGCAAATCAAGCATTGTTCCAGCATCCACAAGTGGGAACAAATCATCGATTTCAAACGACAAATCCGCAGCCAAATCAGCCAAATCAATGCCATTCGGCTCTTCCGATATAACGTCTAGCAAACCAGCCATGCCTCCTGGCGTTGCGTTCGGCAGCAAGTGCACAGCAACTGGCTCTGGTTTAGGCTCCCCAGCTTCCGCCTGCTCTTCGTTTTGCTTAGCTTCTGCTTCCGCATCGTGATGCTTTTGAATAAGCATATCGGCGATTGCAGCAGCCTCAGTTTCTTCTGCATCCGTTTGCTCCGCTGGCAAAGAGTCGGCAGCCGCGCTAGGCGAATCGGAAGCTTCCATTGAATCCGTATCTTGCGATTCAAGATCGCTTTCTGGGTTCGAGCCAGTCAAAATCGCATAAAGATTATCTACCATCGCCTCAAATTCAGCACTATGCTTATCTCTTGGACGTTGCAAATCAACTTGCACATCTGCAATCAAATGACCTGGATGAGACCCCAAAACCACCACTCGATCCGCCATTTGCACAGCTTCTTCAATATTGTGCGTAACGATTACAACAGACTTAATATCGCGCTCTTCGCTAGACCAAAGCTTAAGAACTTCTTGACGAAGATTTTCTGCTGTAAGAACGTCAAGAGCAGAGAAAGGCTCGTCCATAAACAGTGCGTCTGGGCGCAAAACCAGTGCGCGAGCAATGCCTACGCGCTGACGCATACCGCCAGAAAGCTCCTTTGGATACGCTGTTTCGAAGCCATCCAAGCCGATTGCGTCGATTGCAGCAAGCGCAAGCTCCGTACGCTTCTCTTTGCTAACTCCTCTAGCGCGCAAACCAAGCTCCACATTGTCTTGAACAGTAAGCCACGGCATAAGTGCGAATGTTTGGAAAACGATTGCAACTCCTGGGTTTGGACCTGTAAGCTCGCGGCCGCGATACGTAACTGTTCCCTCTGTTGGCTGAATTAAGCCTGCCATTGTTCGCAAGAAGGTTGACTTTCCAGCGCCCGAACGCCCTAGAATTGCTACGATCTCTCCCTCGCGCAGCGTAAACGATATGTCGTGAAGCACGTGCTGAGTAGTGCCACTATCGGACGTAAAGCTTTGACTTATGTGCTTTGCGTCGATGATATCGCTTGTAATTGAAGATTGCGCAGCCTTTTCCGCGGTTTTGTTCAAAGTGTTCATAATTTTGCCAATCTTTTCGTAAAGTTTATAAGTTTTTAGGTTTGTAGGTTTGTAGGTTTATAAGTTTAATTTTTTTGAATTTATTGATTTAGTGATTAATGGTGACTAATAAGCAACTAATCATCGGTTAACTGCGATTAGCCAATCGCCTAATTCAACAAATCGCTTAATTCAACACGAATCTTTTTGCCGAATACCTTTGCAAAGGCGCCCAGAACAGTCGATTACTTAACACAACAATTAAGCTCATAACCGTTACTCCTACAAGCGTTTTTACAGAATCACCAACGGTTGTTGCATTCGTAATATACGCGCCCAAACCTTGAGTTGCCATGTGATTCTTGCCGTATTCCACAATCTCTGCCACAATCGAAGCGTTCCAAGCGCCACCAGCGGCCGTAATTCCGCCAGTGCACCAAGATCCAAAAATCGCAGGCAAAACAAGAGTCTTCCACTTAAGCACACGATTTAATCTAAAGCTTCTTGTCATCTCTTTTAAATCATCCGGAATCGCACTAGCGCCTGCAATAACGTTAAACAGAATGTACCATTGCGTGCCAAGCGCCATCAAAATAATACTTCCCCAACCAAGGTCAATGTGCCAAGCCATAAACCACATCATTGCAAATGGGAACACAAAGTTTGCTGGGAAGCTAGCCAAGATTTGCACAACAGGCTGCATAATGCGAGAAATCTTAGGATTCATACCAATATACACGCCTACTGGCACCCAAATCAGCGAGCTTACAAAAATCAACACAGCAACGCGCGCAAAAGTCAAAGCACCTAACACTCCAGCTGTAACAAACTCTTGCAAACCTGTGCGAGTTGCTACAAAGTAAAGCATTTGCGCAGCCGCAGCAATAATTAGAACAATCATTACAACGTTAAAAACTAAATCGCCAAGCTTGCGGGCAGACGCTTTACGAGGCCATTTTGCACCCGTGCGGCCGAATGGACGCGTAACCAATTCCAACCATTCGCGAATAGGCGAAAACAGCTTGCTAATAACTTCGTCTGCATGCGAATGACGAATCAGCGTTAGAATCGCGCTCTTTCGCTCTTCATTGGATGCGCTTTGCGTTATGCGGAATCGCTCTGCCCACGCGGTAAGTGGCTTCCAAAGGAAGAAGTCAATTGCAAGCACAACAACAATCATGGATAAAATGGCCCACCAAATGTTTCCAAGCTTGTTTTCTGCAGCAGATTGCGCAACAAAGCTACCAACTCCAGGCAGCGCGTAAGTGTGATTGTTTACGGAAATCATCTCGGAAGCAGTAAGGAAGAACCATCCGCCGCCAACGCTCATCATGCAATTCCAAAGCAACGGAATCATTGCGTTTGGCATATCCAGCACCCAGAATCGCTGCCAATGCGTAAGTTGCAAGCTGCGCACGGCCTCGTCCAGCTCCTTAGGCTCACTTAAAAGCGAGCGGTGGAACGAGAAAGTCATATTCCAAGCCTGGCTTGTAAAAATCGCAAAAATCGAAGCGGCTTCAACGCCCATCATCGATCCTGGGAAAATAACAAGCCAAATCGTTACTGTAGCCGAAAGGAAGCCAAGAATTGGAACGGATTGCAAAATATCTAGCAGCGGAATAAGAACCTTGCCCAAGCGGCGGCTGCGCGCTGCAAGAGAGCCGTAAATAATCGTAAAAATCAGCGACGCAATAAGCGCAAGCATCATACGAAACACGGATCTAAGCGTGTAATACGGCAAATTAATAAGGTCGGTTGAAACCGCGGAAGGTATGCCACTAGGGCCAATTGGTTGGTTAATGCGCTGCAAAAGGAAAGCGCTTACTCCAAAAAGCGCGATTATGCCAACGCACACAATAATGTCGGACCAAAAACGAGTGTTTTCGTCTACTTGCGCGCTGGCACCACTTTTTCCAGATGTTGTAAATATTGTCATGATAAGTCCTCTGG
>CAMPUL010000042.1 GCA_946997215.1 Gardnerella vaginalis | reverse complement strand
GACGACAAGGACGATAAGGACAACAAGTAATGTCCGAGTTTAACGCCAACGACTATTTGAGTGGTTTGGAAGACGTGCCTTCGGATGCTGGCGATTCAGCAGAATCGCCAAATCCAGCAGATTCTGCTGGTGCAGCCTCGTCTAATGAGCATGTGAATGCATCGCAAGACGCAGCTACTCATGAAGCAAAGCATGCGGCGACGCAAGATGCGGACGCTAATGCAAGTGCCGAACGTGAAGAGTCGCCAGCAACCGACGATGAATCTAACGTGCGTAAATCTAAAGAAAATAACAATTCTGCAGATGATCAAAGCGGCGAAGAAGATTCCTTAACGCCTCTTGGCAAAGCCAAAAAAGAGGCGGCGGAGTATTTGGAAGCTTTGCAGCGCGAGCGAGCAGAGTTCATCAATTTCCGCAACCGCGCAGCCAAGGAGCAAGATCGGTTCAGGCAGCATGGAATAACAGACGTGCTTACGGCTTTATTGCCAGCTTTAGACGACATTGATAGGATTCGCGAACACGGCGCAATGGACGATTCGTTCAAAGCCGTGGCCGCAAAATTAGACAAGGCGTTTGAAAAGTTTGGCGTAGAAAAGTTTGGCGAAAAGGGCGAAGACTTTGACCCAACAAAGCACGATGCGATTCTACACAAGCCAGATGCAAATGCTACGAAGGAAACGGTTGATGTTGTTGTGGAGTCGGGCTACAGGATTGGCGATCGCGTTATACGCGCGGCGAGAGTTGTAGTGGCGTCTCCAAGCAATGCATAGCAGTGTGCGCAGAATGAAACATCGTGAAACAATGCGTGAAACAATGCTAGTGTCAGCACTAGTGTCATCGCTTGTTTAGCTCATTCGCTGCATCAAACGTCTACTTGCAAATCCCATGCCTACTCGTGTTGTCGGTTTAGATTCTAAACAGTCAGCGCGAGTAGGTTATTTAGATATAAGTTGTTTAGATAAATGCCAGTGGCTCAAAGAAAAAGGAGCTTAAATGGCTGAGAATGAATGGCTAGCCAAAGATTTTTACAAGGTTCTCGGAATCTCCAAAGATGCCGACGAAGCCACAATTACAAAAGCGTATAGAAAACTCGCTAGAAAATATCACCCAGATTTAAACAAAACTAAAGAAGCAGAAGAAAAATTCAAAGACGTATCCGAAGCGTACGACGTTTTGAAAGATAAGCAGATGCGCGCTCGCTACGACGCGATTCGCCAGTTTGGCGCAGGCGGAGCAAGATTCGCTGGCGGAACGGGCGCAGGTGGATTTGACGCAAGCGGAGTTAATGACATTTTCTCATCGATGTTTGGCGGATCGCCAATGGGCGGTGGCTCGCGCGTGCGATTTTCCACGGGCGGCGCGGGTCCAGACATACAAAACATATTCTCCATGTTTACGGGCGGCGCTGGCGCGCAATCGGCAGCAGGATTTGGCAGAAGTGGCTTTAATGGCGGAGCAGACTACGGGCAGTATGGCCAGTATGCTCAATCTGCTCCACAAAACACGCCTGAACGCGGCGAAGACATTACAACGGCTATAAAACTAACGTTTAAGCAGGCGTTCAAAGGCGCTACGGTTTCGCTTCGATCGGGCGGAGAATCGTTCAAAACTCATATTCCTGCAGGCGTAAAAGATGGGCAAAAAATCCGCCTAAAGTCAAAAGGAAAGCCAGGAAAGTTTGGTGGCGCTTCTGGAGACATGTATTTGCAAGTGCAAGTGGAAAAGTCGGAGCAATTCTCGATTGAAGGATGCGATTTAGTGGCCACTTTGCCGCTGACTTTAAGCGAAGCTGTGCACGGAGCAAAAGTCACGCTTAAAAACGTAGACGGCGAGCCGATTGTGTTTAAGGTGCCATCTGGAACTTCGGGCGGCAGCAGAATACGCGTAGAAGGCGAAGGCGTGCCAGGCAAAAATGGCGCGTTTGTTGGAATTGCGCAAATACACGTTCCAAAAAAGCCTGGAATGGCGGTAAAACATGCTGCAAAAGAGTTTGAAAAGGCGTGTGGCGAAGATTACGAGCAAGAAGTGAAGGATTTGCGCGCATAGCAACAAATCGCTTAGCGGTTGCGTTTTGCGTGTAGAAAGGAAAGTCATGGCTAGGTTGGATCGCCAAATTAGGGCGCTGTATGAGATGTGTGCAGTGGCGTTAGTACGCGGAAATGCAACGCTTGACGGCGCGGACGAAGTGGGCTTTAAAATCGACATGCCGATTTTTACAGTAAGCTACGTAGCCAACCTAACCGACACGCATCCGCAAACGCTTAGGCAATACGATAGATTGCGATTGATTATGCCGCAGCGCACAGAAGGCGGAGCTAGAAGATACTCGCTTAGAGACATAGATAGGCTTGTGCAAACGCAAAAGCTGAGCCAAGAAAACGGCGTGAATCTTGCTGGAATTATGCGGATTTTGGAGCTTCAAGAAGAAAATCGCCAGCTTAAAAGGCAAGTGAGGCGATTGGTGGATGAGGCGGCTAGTGCGGAGCGAAACATTTTTGCGGCTAGCGCAGACGGGAATATTGTGGAAGTTCAGCGCTCGCAGCGCGCAAAGGATTGGCGTCGAGATATTCGTGTGCCTCAGCGCGAGTTGCCGTCGTCTTATGCAAGAGGCGCGAATGGCTATTCGCAATACAATGATTATGCAAGCAATGATTTAGAAGACGATAAGTCGATTGTTTTGTGGCGCGCGTTTGGGCTATAGCGCCTAGCCAACAAGTGCCTAGCCAACAATAGTTTAGATTTTTCTAAATACTAGTCAAATGCTTAAATAGATGGTGGATATGTGGATAATCGCAAAATCATATGCGCCAATAAGTGCATAAGTGGATAAGTGCGTAATCTAAGTAGCACTTAAGTGTATAAGTGCATAAGTGTATAAGAATATAAAGGGGATTAATGGCAACGAGCGCAACCGAGGAAAATGCATTGACAGAGTTAGCTGCAGAAAAATCGGCAATTGAGATGGCAGCTGCGGCAAATCGCAAGCTGGCAGCAGTTTTTTGGGATATGGACGGCACGCTAATCGACTCCGAGCCGTATTGGCATGAATCCGAGATTAAAATCGCAAAAGAACATGGCGGCGAGTGGAGCGAAGAGCTTGCATGGCAATACTCGGGCGGCTCTCTAAAAGACGTTGCCGAAGCTATGATTGCGCGCGGAACAAAGATGGGCGTTGAAGAGATTGGCAACGCAATGGTGGACTATGTTGCCGAGCGCGAAAGCGTGGAAGTTCCATGGGTGCCAGACGTTTTGGATCTTTTGCAAAAGCTTGCCGACGCAAAAATCCCTTCGATTTTAGTGAGCAATTCACCAAGGCGACTTGTTGAAAACATTGTGAACCATGCGCCTAAAGGAGCGTTTGCTGGTTTTGTTTGCGGAGACGATGGGTATGCTACAAAGCCAAGCCCTGAGCCGTATTTGGCTGCAGGTAGGCTGCTTGGCATTAGCGCGCAAAACATGAAGTATTGCATTGCGATTGAGGATTCGTTTGCTGGCTTAAAGTCGGCTGCAGCTTCGGGAGCTACGACTCTTGCGCAAAGAGCGTACTCTAACTTAGACGTTAGCGACGGCCCTCAATTTGCGGACTTAGACGGCTACAAAGACGTTACGCCGCAAGCGCTTGAGCGCTACGTTATTGATCGCATTGCGCAGTAGCGCGACGACCTATCTTTTCGCTTAAAGCGTAGCGCGAAAAGATAATTCGGAGCGCTGAGCTTGCTTAAGGTTGAAAGCACAGTGTGCTTTCAACGCAA
>CAMPUL010000041.1 GCA_946997215.1 Gardnerella vaginalis | reverse complement strand
CCTTCATGGTTTTCCTTTGCTTGTACCTTTACTTATAACGGTACGTAATACGTCCGCGGTTCAAATCGTAAGGACTCATCTCCAGCACAACACGATCTTGCGGAAGAATGCGAATGTAATTCTTGCGCATTTTTCCCGAAATCGTAGCCAGTACAATGTGCTCGTTCTCAAGCTGAACGCGAAACATCGCGTTAGGTAGTGCTTCTACTACCGTGCCTTCGACTTCAATCACACCGTCTTTTGCCATGAGCCTCGTTCCGTTCCTTGGACATACTACTTTGCGCATCCGAAGACACGCCAATCTTCTATGATACAGTAAATGCGCCCAATACAACACTCGGCGTGTCGCAAGGGCGCATTACAAATATGAGAAAATCTAAATCTTAAATAAATCTTAAATAAATCTCATACCAAGGATTCAACTATGCGATTGTTGATTTCGGCAATATCTCCAACGCCATCAACTTCAACAAGTTGACCGCGGCTTTCGTAAATATCCAACAAAGGAGCTGTTTCCTTCTCGTAAGTTTCCAAACGCTTAGCAATAACTTCTGGAGTATCGTCGGAACGACCCTGCTCCACAGCACGCTTTTGCATGCGCTCAAGCAAAACCTCACGCTCTGCCTCTAAAGCAACAACGTGATCGAGCGGAGTGCCAAGCTCTTCCAACATGCGATCAAGAGCCTGAACTTGAGAAGCGTTACGAGGGTAGCCATCGAGAATCCAGCCACTCTTGGCATCATCTTGAGCAAGACGATCTTTAACAATGCTGTTTGTCAACTCATCTGGAACAAGCTCTCCCTTATCGAGATAACCTTGAACCTTCTTGCCAAGCTCCGTTTTATTCTTTAAGTTGTAACGGAAAATATCGCCAGTAGAAATAGCAGGAATATTGTAATGCTCTGCAAGCAAAGCGGCCTGAGTACCTTTACCTACTCCTTGCGGACCCATAATTAACAATCGCATATTAATCTCCTAGTTTTATGCCAATGCAAATATTAAACAAAACCTATCTGAAATACTACTTAGCAACCTGCTTATTATTGCTGTGATCAAACAGGAATCCAGCATACTGGAACTGTTCAGTTTGAGCCTTGGCTTGACGCAAAGTATCCAAGCCAACGCCAGCAATAATCAGAATTGTTGTACCACCAAATGGAAGCTTCATATTAAGATGCAAAGACATAATCAAAACCGTTGGAATCAAAGCCACAAACAGCAAGTAGATAGCACCAACTGTGTTAAGTCTATTCATAACGTAGCTAAGATAACGGCTTGTAGCACTACCAGCGCGAATACCAGGAATAAATCCGCCGTATTCCTTCATGTTGTCTGCAGTCTCATCTGGATTAAAAGTAATCTCGGTGTAGAAGAAGCAGAAGAACACAATCATAACGGTGTACAACGCTATGTACCAAACGGAAGTAGAGTTTGCTAAATTGGCATTAATCCAACGCACCCAATCCTTACGACTATCGCCAAATTGAGCAAGAAGTGTTGGAATAGCAAGAATCGAAGATGCAAAGATTGGTGGAATAACGCCACTCATATTCACCTTAAGAGGCAAGTATGTGGAAGAGCCGCCGTACATTTTACGGCCAATCATTCGACGCGTGTACTGAACAGGAATTCTGCGCTGAGCAAGCTCCACAAAGTCAACGAAAATAAGAATCACAAGGAAAACGCCTGCAACAATGGAGAACTTAGTCCAATCTCCATTAAGGCCATTAGTACCCCAACCGATTTCCCACAACTTTGGAAGGAATCCAGAGCAAATAGACATAAAGATTAATACAGACATGCCCTGGCCAATACCCTTATCGGTAATAAGCTCTGCCATCCACATTATTAAGCCAGTGCCACCAGTCATGATTAAGACCATTACAATAAGGCTCCACATGGAACCGTCTGGAATAACCTGGCCGCATTGGTAATTAAACAGCGCGCCAGAACGAGCCGTAACCAAAATGGTAGTTGATTGCAAAACAGCCAAACCAATAGTCAGGTAACGAGTGTACTGAGTAAGTTTCGTTTCTCCAGACTGACCTTCTTTGTGAAGAGCCTCAAAGCGTGGAATCACAACTCTAAGCAGCTGAATAACAATGGACGCTGTAATGTATGGCATAACGCCCAATGCAAAAATCGAAAGCTGCAAAAGAGAACCGCCAGAGAACAGATTCACCAACCCAATAAAGTTCTCGCTAGAAGAAGCCAGCTTAGCGGTGCAAGCTCGAATAACTTTGTAGTCGACTCCAGGAATCGGAATAAACGATCCGATTCGGTAGATAATAATCATTGCGAAGACGAAGAGGATTTTATTCCTCAACTCCTTCGTCTTGAAGGCCTGGATTAACGTTTTCACCTGGGTCTTCCTCCCTTTTTTGCGCTACAATCTAGGCGCACCAGTAAAAAAACAAACTCTGAGGCAATAGTTTATATCACGGTACATACCGAAACAATGATTGCGTGAGTTTTGCAATAAAATAATCCCCCCAGCGCAAACTAGGGGGATTATCAAACAGTTAAATCACTGCATTAATTAGCATTACTAGCTTAGGTAGCTTAAGTATTACTACTTATTACTACTCTTCGCTAACAGAGCCACCAGCAGCTTCGATCTTGGCTTTAGCGGATGCAGAAGCCTTAACTCCCTTAAGAGTCAAAGCAACCTTAAGATCGCCATCACCCAAAACCTTAACTGGGTAACCATCACGCACAGCGCCCTTAACTACCAAATCAGCAACAGTGACTTCGCCACCCTTTGGGAAGAGTTCCGCAAGAGCTGCAACATTAACAACCTGGAACTCCTTCTTGAATGGGCTCTTAAAGCCACGAAGCTTAGGCAAGCGCATGTAAAGTGGAAGCTGGCCGCCTTCAAAGCCTGGGCGAACTTGGTAACGCTTCTTCGTACCTTTGTCTCCACGACCCGAAGTCTTACCCTTAGAGCCTTCACCACGACCCACGCGAATGCGATCCTTCTTAGCTCCTGGAGCTGGACGCAACGTGTGCATGTGCAACATTGGTTCTTCATTAGCCATAATCAGTCAACCTCCTCAACGCTCAGCAAGTGGCGAACGGCCATAACCAAGCCACGATTGACTGAATTGTCCTCGCGAACAACGCTCTGGCCAATCTTGTGAAGGCCAAGAGTCTTAACGTTAGCGCGCTGACGCTCGGTGGAATGAACCAAACCGTGCACCAGAGTGATCTTTAAGTTAGCCATCACTCACCATCCTTTGCCTGGGCAGCCTTAGCAGCCTGAGCTTCTTCACGAGCCTTGCGTGCTTCGGCAATGCCAGCAGCGCGCTCACGAAGCAATGCGTCTGGCGCAACTTCCTCGAGGGAAAGTCCACGACGAGCGCAAATCTCTTCTGGCTCTTCAAGCTTCTTCAAAGCATCCACAGTAGCGCGAACCACGTTAACAGCGGTTGCGGAGCCCATGGACTTGGTGAGGATATCGGTAATGCCAGCGCACTCCATAACAGCACGCACAGCGCCACCAGCGATTACACCAGTACCTGGAGCAGCTGGACGAAGCAAAACTGTACCAGCAGCATCGTGACCCAACACAGGGTGAGTCACGGTACCACGAATGCGTGGAACAGTAAACATGTGCTTCTTAGCGTCAAGCTGACCCTTAGCGATAGCTGCTGGAACTTCGCGAGACTTACCGTAACCAACACCAACAGTGCCCTTACCGTCGCCAACAACAACAAGTGCTGCAAAGCTAAAGGTACGACCACCCTTGTGGGTCTTGGAAACACGGTTAATAGTAACTACGCGAT
>CAMPUL010000040.1 GCA_946997215.1 Gardnerella vaginalis | reverse complement strand
AAGCTGCGCAACAAGGTAGATAAAGAAGAGCTTAGCGAAAGTCAGCAAGCAGAGTTTATTTACTTGATTCTTTGCACAGTTTCTGGTGTTGCTGCAGGCTTGCAAAACACTGGATGATTTTAATAAATCACTGAATCAAGAAGGCTCTCGTATTTGCGAATTGCAATACGGGAGCTTTTTTGATAATAGGCTTATATTCTTAAACAAAATTCTTATTTACTACGAAAGATACAATATATTCTAAGTCAAAAATTTTAAACTTTAAGCAACTGAAAATATTGCCAATGCCAGTGTAGGAGGTAATAATGCAAAAAGAAGTCAGCGAAGATTTTGCTAATGAAGATTCAGTTTTAGCTACATCGGTATTAAGCGCAATGCTTGCGGGGAATCGCAAATTTGCAGACGGCAATTCAGCGCATGCAGGCGTAAATTCAGAATCGCGCATGAAACTTATTGACGGTCAGCATCCTGGAGCTGTTGTGCTTTCGTGCGCAGATTCTCGAGTTGCTCCAGAATTTATATTCGACGCCGGTTTGGGCGATATTTTTTCTGTTCGTACAGCTGGAGAAGTGCTGGATGATGCCGTAATAGCTTCTCTAGAATACGCCGTGAGTGACTTGGGAGTAAAAGTGTTGGTTGTGCTTGGGCATGAGCATTGTGGCGCTGTACAGGCTGTTTTTCCGAACGTGCAAAAGCTGGTTTCTGAATACGGCGAAGATAAAACAAGCGAAATAATTGAGTCGAGCGAGTCAATACTGCTGCGTTCTTTAGGACCGGCTGCGCTCGCAGGTGTTGAGGAAAATTTAGATACAGATGATGTTGAACGTATTCACGTGTCTAATATTTTGGCTGAAATTTGCGAAAAATCACAAATAATTCGCGAAGCTGTTTTCAAAGACGCTTTGATGCTTGTTGGAGCAAGGTATCGAATGAGTGACGGCTTGGTGGAAGTATTGTCATGCTAAAAACAGAAACCGAAGCAAAAACAACGAGCCAAGTAGAAAAAGCAAGTAAAGCAAAACAAGCAAATTCTGCAAACTACCTATATTTGATTATAGGGATTCCTTTTATTTCTTTGATTATTGCAATGCTACCTGCTTTGCAAGCGCGCAACCCGTGGTTGCCTGTAAACACTGTTATTAGGGGTGTTTCTAGTTTGCTTTTGCAAGCTGTTCCGTTTACGTTGATTGGTGTTCTTGTTTCTGCTGCTGTAGAAACGTGGGTTACGAAAGATTTCATTGAAAAACACGCTCCAAAGTCTATTGCAAACGGCTTTTTAGCTGCGATTCTTGCAGGTGTATGTGTTCCTGTTTGCGATTGCGTTGTTGTTCCAACTTTTTCTCGTCTTGTTGCGCGAAAGCTGCCATTGCCTTGTGCTGTAACGTTTTTGTGCGCTGTTCCAGTGGTAAATCCTGTTTCTATTTGGGCTACTTGGTACGCGTTTGCGGATGTTCCAGCAGTTGCTGTAACTCGAGTGGCTTTGGGTGTTGGTGTGGCTCTTTTAGTGGGTGTTAGCTTTGTGATTTTTCCTGTAAAGTCGCAAGTTTTAAGGCGAAATGTATTGGAAAAAGTTCGCGCTGATTGTGCAGCGTGTGCAGATTTCAACAAGTCGCAAAGTGGCCATTCTTCGTATAAAAATTCTTCCAGCTTTAAGTCTGGTATTAAAAATAGTTTGAAAACTTACGCACGTCACATTTATTTAGATTTTATGCGACTAATGCCAATAATTTTGTTTGGAACAATAGTAGCTTCGATTATTCGAGTTTGGCTTGGCGCAGACCCTGCATCAAAAGTAAATGCAACAACTATTTTTGTAGCGATTCCAGCAATGATGTTAATAGCGTATGCAAGCTCACTTTGCTCCAGTTCCGACGCTGTAATCGCGCGCTCTTTGGCTTCTTCTCTTCCAATGAGTTCAGTAATTGTTTTTCTGCTTTTTGGGCCAATGCTAGACATAAAAAATACGCTTATGCTTGTTGAAGATTGCAAAACTAGCTTTGTTTTGCGCTTAATTGCAACGATTGTTGTGTTCTGTTTGTTTGCGGCGCTTATTGTTCATTTTGCGTGGGGAGTAATGCTATGAGTAACGCTGTTAATAGTGCTGTGATTGATATAAATTCCGCAAATTCTGCAAAATTGTCTAAAAAAATTACCTTTGCAAGCATTGTTCAAGCATTGTGTTTATTTTGTTTTTCTGCAACTTTAATGCACAGTGCTCTAAGTGGATCTTATGCAATTTTGACTACTCCGCGCGCGTTTGCTTATCTTATTTTTGCTGCGATTTTGCTTTTGGTTTTGGGAATTTGCTCACTTTTTGGACTTTTCACTGCACATGCTAAAGATTGCAAAAAAATAATGGTTTCAATTGTAGTGCCAATGCTTATTATTTTAATCCCATTGCAAATGTCTCAATCTGCGCTTGCGAGTGGTTTTGCAAAGTCTGCAGGTTTTGACGAGTATGCTTCTGGTCGCGCAATAGCAATCGCGTCTAATCGTAAAAATAACAAAAAAAATTTAAGCGGATTAGATGTAGTTAATAAAAAAATTGTTGTTGCAGACGATGATTTTGGCAATTGGTACAACGAAATTGACCATAATTTTGATAAATACAAAGATTATACGATTGTTGTAAAAGGGTTTATAAGCAAAGAATCTACGCTTTCTAAAGATCAAGTTCGCATATCTAGACAGTTTATGTCTTGTTGCATTTTAGATATGTCTCCGTTTGGTTTTGTTGCGCAAATGCCCAAAAATATGCGATTTGAGCATCATCAATGGGTTGTTGTTAAAGCCAAAATAGCTCTTGGAAAAGTTGGGCTAAAAGGTTATTCGCAAGATGGAATTGTTCTTAAAGTTGAATCCGCTAGCGATTTGAATAAAGCGCCTTCGGGGTATTTCTATAGAACTTGATTGCGAGTATTTGTTTATTATCCGCATATTATCAACATTATAAACATTATCAACATTGCTTTTATACGCACTTTTTATATGAGCTAAATTCAACTAAGATAGCAAGTATGTCGTTGGGTTTTAACATTGCACTCATTGTTGTGTTCCTTTTGTTTGGTTCAATATTTGCAGCAACCGAACTTGCGCTTGTTAACTTGCGATCGTCGCAGCTGGATCGCATGGAAGCACAGGATGCGCGAGGAGCGCGCGTAGCAAAAATCGCCCGCGATCCAAACACTTTTCTTTCCACTCTTCAAATCGGAGTTACGCTTTCGGGTTTTCTTTCGGCATCTTTTGGCGAATCCGCAATAGCGCCTCATGTTGTGCCATTAGTAAAATCTTGGGGAGTTCCAAAACACGTAGCAGGCCCGCTTACCACTATTGTTTTAACGCTTATAATATCGTATTTTTCAATCGTAATTTCTGAGCTTGTTCCAAAAAGAATCGCAATGCAAAGATCGGAGCAAATCGCAAGGGCTGTTGTTCCTGCAGTAGACGTGTTCTCTAAAATATGCAAGCCTCTAATATGGTTGATTGCTAAGAATACCAACGGTTTTGTGCGCCTTCTTGGGTTCGATCCAAACGAAAAAGAAAGTGAAGTTTCCGACGAAGAGTTGCGCGTTTTAGTTAATTCCAATAAAAAACTTAGTCAAGATGAGCGCACGATTTTAGACGATGTTTTTGACGCTTCCGAGACGATTGTTGCAGAAGTCATGCGTCCGCGTGCAGACGTCGAGTTTTTGGATGGCTCACTAAGCCTAGAAGATGCTGCTGCAAAAATTAGGGAATTGCCATATTCTAGATATCCGGTAACAGGCAAGGATTTTGATGATGTTATTGGATTTGTGCATGTTCGCGATTTGCTGGATGTTAAAGATCCAAACGCAAAAACAGTAGCAGACGTAACTAGAGAGGGAATAAGTCTGCCTGGAACATCTAAGTTGCTTCCAAGTCTTGAGCTTCTTAGAAAGCGAGGTGTTCATCTTGCGGTTGTTATTGACGAATATGGCGGAACGGATGGCATTGTAACTCTTGAAGACATGACCGAGGAATTGGTTGGAGATATTCGAGACGAGTACGACTTGCCAGATGAGTCTGATTTAAGCCGTGATAGTAAGTCTACGGCGTTTGTAAACGGAGTAGCTACTGTTGATGGCGGAATGACGATTGAAGACTTTGCAGACGTTACTGGAATCGAATTGGAAGATGGCCCTTACGAAACGGTTGCAGGGTATTTTCTGGCTCGCACAGGCTCTATGGGTAAGGTTGGCGCTGTTTTGCACGATGCGGATGGCTACGATATGACTGTTGCAGAAGTGGATGGTCGTAGAATTGCCACTATTGAAGTTAGAAAAACAGAGCAAAATAAAGATTTGAACAAAATTAATAACAAAAATTAATAAAAAACAAAAATGGAGGATACTATGGCTTTAATGCATATTGTGCCAGGTTTAGACGAAGTTTCTAGCGAGAAAGCTATTGCGATTTTGCAAAACCGCTTAAGCCACGAGCAGGAAGCTGCTTTAGTCTTAAAGCATGCGCATTGGAATGTTACAGGCCCAGACTTTATTGCAGTTCACGAAATGCTTGACCCACAGGTTGCAGAAGTTTTGGCTCAAGCAGATGAGACAGCTGAGCGAATTGCAACTCTTGGAGGCTCGCCATCGGGTCGTGCGGACGATGTTGTTGCATCGCGCACATGGAAGCGTTTTTCTCTTAGTGGCAGAAAATCCACTAAAGAATATTTGCAAGCATTAATTGAGTATTACAACGATATGATTGCGGACGATAGAAATGCCATTGCACAGCTTGATAATCTTGATATTGTTAGCTCAAACA
>CAMPUL010000039.1 GCA_946997215.1 Gardnerella vaginalis | reverse complement strand
GAAACCCACGGCTTTGCGTTAAACTCAGTTAAGCGCAAATGCTCAAAATCGCGAATAATGGAATCTGCTAAGAATCGCTTTAAGTACCATGCTTGCCGCTCTACACTCACGCCGTCGTCTGCCATACGCTTAATCGTAGAAGCATCTACCCTAGAAGAGCGCCCAACACCACGCTGGTCTGGAAGAACAACACGAAAATGCTTAATTGCCTCTTGAATCCAACCATCGCTAGACGGCGAAAGCGGACGAGGGCACTGGCCGCCTGGACCTCCTTGCAAAAATACAAGCAAAGGCAAATCGTCATGCACATGTTCTGGAGAGCAAATAACTCTGCAAAATAGGCGAATCGTCTCCCCTTTAATAGAATCGCCTGGAGTGTTTTGCTCCCAATCTAAAGGAACATCGATTGCGCGCTCTTCTACATACAATCCTGGTACGTAATACTTTGCTAGCAGTGCCATTGTAAACATTCCTTTCTGCACTCGCATGCAACGTTGCAATAACAAATCACATACAAAAATACACACTCTTATATAAATCATACTAAAGTTCGATTGTTCTATAAAGTGCCGTGTACTAGCCTAGTAGTTATGAAAATATCTCACACGTTTAACAAAGCTATACAACGCTTACGCACTGAGCTTACGCTAAACGATATATTGTGGGGCATTATTCCACTTATTCTTTTTATGCTTTCAAGCAATCGTTATACTATAAGCAATGTTGACGGATTCTTGACGCAAAGTTCGCTAATTACAACCTTGCTTATAAATATTGTTGTTGCATCATTACTTTCAGTACGAAGAATATGGCCCGAACACACAGCTGTTATTTTTATTGTTATTTGCATTGTGCAAGTAATATTTGGTCCAGCCCAACTTTTTGCTGATTTCTTTGGTTTTGTGCTACTTGTTAATGCTATTGCACGCGGAAATCCAGAGCATTCAAAAGCTTTTGTTATTGCATCTTACGTAACAACCGTATTATCTTGCGCATTAATATCGTGGAATGTTGTAATGGGACCAATATATGGCAATAATCATTCGAAATCTAGTTATACTTGCAGTGTACGAAATATAAATAGTAGTAACATAAAAAATTGCGTTTCGAATATACTTGATTTTGCGATTCCTTCCATAATTTTTGCGATTATTATTACCACTATTACGGTTATTATTGGCTACTGGCAGCGCACTCACGTGCATACTATTCAACTTTTACAAGATTACAATAATTCTATTCGCACATACCGCAAGAAAGCTCAGCATATTGCTGTTACTGCAGAACGCGCAAGAATTGCCAGAGATATGCACGATATTGTTGCTCACACGCTTTCTATTATTATTGTGCAAGCAGATGGTGGTCGTTATGCAGCAACCAAAGATATTTCGCTTGCTAAAAAAACAATGCATATTATTAAAAACGAAGCAGAGCGCGCCGTTCACGACATGCGTCGACTGCTAGAAGCTTTAACAGACGCTCCATCCGCTCAATTGGATTTCAATCACATACCTTCGCTTATTGAGCAAGCAAAAATCGCATCTCCTAAAAACATTTTTTGGCACACTGTTGATGGCATAAATTCTTCTAATAAACTCAACAAAGATGCACAAACCGTTGCATACCGCGTTGTTCAAGAATCTCTTACTAATATTCGAAAGCACGCAGGAAACGGCATTAAAATAAACATTCACGAACAGTGGAATGAAAAAGGCTTAACACTAAAAATCACAAACGAAGTACACAAGATTGAAGCTAATCAAGCACAAAATAGCAATGCGCCACATAAAAACGGCTATGGCTTAATTGGCATGAAAGAGCGCATTGAAAATCTTCACGGAACGCTTGATTATGGAATACAAAACGATGGAACATTTAGTGTTGTTGCTTTTATTCCATATTCTTACAACACGGATCAATCAAACACTACTGCTTCTTTATTAAATAGTATTTCTAACGTTACTTATAAGAATGCAAAAGTTAATAATCAATCAGCAGCGCAAGAAAAACCTGAAAATGCAAGCAATCAAACATCATCAGAAGTGTTGCAAGGAGCAAATACTTCACGAAATAGGATTGAGAAAGTATCACAATGGTTTGAAAAACATTGGCTTATTGGAGACATTATTTATGCGTCACCTTGGGTTGTTATGATGCTTTTTCTGCCAACTTGCGATTTTCTTGTTGGAAATGGAATGCATTCACAATATTCCAGCTCACTTTTAGTACAAATACTTTATAGAGTATTTACTCTTACAACCATGGTGCCATTCATGTTTCGTAGAAAAGCTCCGACTACGTGCGCAATTGTTGCAGCAGCATTTTCTGCAATACAACTTATATGCTTACCTAATATTTTATTCGCTAATTTCTTTATACCAGCCATTGTTTATGCTGCTGTACTCTATGGCAAAAAGCACGCATGGCAGTGGGTTAGTGCTGTAGTGCTCGCCGAATCTGCTATTTTTGCTGTAAAAATTGGTGTTGCATCAAGAAATATTCCGCAAAATGAAACTCCAATACGATTTTTTACTTCTAATGCGTACACAACTAATTTTTATGACATTATGCAAATGGCATCCGTAGGATTAATTTTTGGTTTTATAGTTGCATTAATTTGTTTTGCTGCCATTGCATTTGCTTATTACCGCAGAAACGATGATAATAATTTGCTGATTCTAAAAACACGCAGAACAGAACTAGAGCAAGAGCAAAAACAGCTAGAAGTACTTGCAGCAAATGCCGAAAGGCAGCGTATTAGTGCAAACATTCAGCAAAAAGTTGCAATTACATTGCATAAAGTAATTGATGCCGCAAATAGCGGAATTGATATGCTAAATAAATACGAAAAAGCAAATAGTAATGCAGAAAAGCTAAAGTCAACAAAACTAGAACAAGAACAAAAACAAGAACAAATTGAAGCAATTAGTAGAGCTTTTAAAAACATTGGAGATGAAGGTCGCTCAGCACTTAGGTACATGCGAAAACTACTCGGAATTTTGCGAGAAACGGGTTCAAGTGTTAATTCATCAAATAATAGTGCAAATGTAGCTAAGCTTGCGGTTCGCCCTGCTGCCCCACTTGATGAACAAATTCAACACAGACTTGCAAACAAACACGAATAAATTGATAGTATAGAAAACATGGAAAACATGGAAAACAATGGAGTAATTCGAGTCGCAATCGCAGACGATCAAGAGCTTGTGCGCGCAGGATTTTCTATGGTAATCAACTCGCAAAAAGATATGCAAGTTGTTGCGCAAGCTTCAAATGGAAATGAAATTGTAGAAGTTGCGTCAAAAGAACATACAGATGTTATTTTGATGGACGTGCGCATGCCTAAAATGGACGGTTTGGAAGCTACGCGCAAAATCTTGCAAGAAGATGCTAGTAGCAATACGCGCATTATTATTTTAACAACTTTTGATTTAGACGAATACGTTATGGCTGCGATTCATACGGGCGCATCAGGATTTTTGCTTAAAGATACAGAGCCAGAAACATTGCTTAATTCAATACGAACTGTGTATCAAGGAAACGCAATTATTGCTCCGACTGCTACAAAGCGTTTGATTGAGTCAATGATCTCTAAGCCTAACGATGAAGAAAAAGCAAAAGAAAAGATTGCGACTAAAAACGAGCAAAACGCAAACACGTACGATTCTTGCTTAAATGATTTAACAGATCGCGAGCGCGAAGTTCTTGTAGAGATTGCTCACGGACTATCCAACCAAGAGATTGCTAATAAACTGTTTATTAGCTTGCCAACAGTCAAAACGCATGTTGCTCATATTTTAGGAAAAATAGATGCTCGAGACCGCGTGCAGGCTGTTGTGTTTGCTTACGAAAATAGCTTAGTTAAGCCGTAAGCATTTACACACTTGTTTTACAAGATTTTCTTGTTGAACGCGAGGTGAATTATCAGAGTTCCCCGTATAGCAAGTTTTACATTGTTATACGAGAAATCCAACAGCTTTTGCATGTTTGGACTTTTACTATTCAACTAATAACGTGGAAAGTGTTGTCTTAAGGTAAAAGGCTGATTAGACTAACGTACTTTAGACTTTGTGTAGCAGAGATTAGCGAGGGCTATCGTTAAAAGGTTTAATGCGTGGCTGCGGGTAAGAAATATCGAAAAATTTTGTAAATAAAAGTAGACTTTAATTTACAGACTTATGAGCAGAATTTCCACCCATTTTTTACTTATTATATTACATATTTCAGCAAAAGTCATCAAGTAAATTAAAGTCTACTTTTTTTGACAGTGATTTTACTAATTGTAGAGATTGATGATTAGAGGTTGATTATGGAGAGTAGTAAGAAGAAGCGTAATTCGGTTTTGCCGATTATTGTTAGCGTTGGTATTGCAACTTCAATGGGTGTTGTTGCAGGTAGTACTCCTGAGGTAGCGTACGCGAGCAGCAATGCTACTACTCCTTCTACTCCTTCTACTGCTATGTACGCAGATCGAAGCGGTTCCGAGAATGACAATGATCAAGTTATTACATTCAAAGATCCACTTTTAAAGAGTGAACTGCTTACAGTTATGAAAAGAAAACATATTATTTCTGATTATGCGACAGATATTACAATTGCTGATGCTGAGCGGTTGGATGATGCAGACTTAAGCTTTTATAGTCATCATAAAATGTTTGCTCCTCAAACGTCGGATAACATTATTACTTCGCTGGATGGTATTCAGTATTTTACAAACCTAAAAAATCTTAATCTCGATACGAATGGCGTTCGCGATCTTAGCCCATTGAGTGGCTTGACGAACCTAAAAAATCTTAATCTATATCATAATAAGGTTTCTGATTTAAGTCCGTTGAAGAATTTGCGTAACCTAGAAGAACTTGAGTTATCTAGTAATCAGGTTAGTGATTTGAGTCCGTTGAAGAATTTGCGTAACCTAGAAGAACTCAAAATAGATTATCAAGATCTTTCTATTAACTCTGCTGATAAGAAAACTACACTAACTGTTAATGGACTCTCTGGTGCTACTTTTACTATTCAGGGTAAAGGTAACAACAGTATTGGCAGCATTAATAATGGTGTATTTACTCTTAGCAAGGATCTACCGTATTCCGGTACTATATCTATCAAAATTGTGAGCAGAAATATTACAATCGGCTACGCAACCTGTGCTTATAATGGAACTATAACATTAAACCTTAATGTTCCTAAGACTGAGATTCTTATTAAAGGCAAGATGAAGTATGAGGCTGATTCAAGCCTTGATTATCAAGAAAAGAAGGTAGAAAAAGCAGCTAACGATGGTACGCGTACAACGTATGCAGATGGACGCGATCCAGTAGAAGCTCCTGCTCAAGAGGGTTTAACTAAAGTTGGTAATGTTGAGGTTAAGACTGAAACTATTAAGCATGGTACACAATATCAAGCTGATAGTAATCTTAAGTACAAGCAAACTAGTGAAACCGCAGGTACCGATGGTACTAAAACAACAACTACCACTTATGTAGTTGATCCTAATACTGGTCTTACAAACACTGTTAAGTCAACTGATAGCAAAACAACAACTACCGCTAAGGATACAATCATCAAAATCGGTAATGTT
>CAMPUL010000038.1 GCA_946997215.1 Gardnerella vaginalis | reverse complement strand
AAGCGTGGAAGATCTTTATTCAATAATGGGATTTTTGGTAGGCGGATGGCCTAATGGCGGCTCATGCGATTTGCGAGTTAGAATCAAGGGGCGAATCGACCGCATGGAACTTAGAAAGTTAAACGACAACACGCAACAAATTCGCCTAATCGACTATAAAACAGGAAAAGTTCCTAAAACACAGCAAGTTTTTAACGATTTGCAGCTTATTTGTTATCAGCTTGGAATTGTTTTTTGCTCAGAAAATAATAAAGACTATGAGCAATTGCTAAAGCTTAAGCACACAAAAATCGCGCGAAGTGCGCTGTTCCACGTTGTGTACAAGGATTCTCCTGCGCAAGATAATGGCGTTGCAGAGAACATTTGTCAGCCTTCGCTGTTTGATGAGGATGGCTCGCTAAGCGCTAGTGAAATCACAAGTCGTTACAGATATTCTAACAATAATCGACTTTACGATCTTCCAAGCATTGATGCTCAAAATCCTGCGCAAGGCGTAAGTCAAAGTGCGTGGGCGGATTTTGTAGGTTTGCCAATGCGTGCAAAATGGTCGCTTATGATGATATCTCGCGTATTTTTTGCTGCTGCTGCTGTTAAGTCAACAAGTTTTGCTGTAGAGCCAAAAGCGGATCATAAAAATTATTGTAGATGTTTAGACGTTTGCCCTGCGTGTGCAGAAAAAGTGGACACTGTTTACGAAGTGATTGAAGGTAAAAATGAGCAATAACAACGTTAGCGCCGTAAAATCCACGCCTAATAGTGCTCCGAGTTTAGAGCAAAAAAACGTTATAGAAGCGCCGATTAATCAAGACGTGCTAATTGTTGCTGGAGCTGGAAGCGGCAAAACGTACACTATGACTCGCCGCGTAATACATTTAATTAAAAGCAAAGTTCCACCAGAGTCCATATTGGGTTTAACGTTTACAAATAAAGCTGCTGCGGAATTGCTAAGTCGCGTTTCTTCGGAGGTTAGCGCAAGCGGAGCAAAGTCATTCTTAAAGCCAGAAGTTATGACGTATGACGCGTTCTTTCAATCAATCGTAAGAAGATACGGGCTTTTGGTTGGCTTTAATCAAAACACAATGCCATTAAGCGACGCTGGCGCGATGGAAATCATAAAAAGTATAATCGGAAAATATTTAGATAATCCTCAAAATCACGCTAAAAATTTAAGCAAGTTGTATGATTTTGACACTTTGTGTGCTGATGTTATTAATCTTTGTGCCGAAATATCGTGCTCGATGATTGGAGTAGATAGTATAGGCGAAACGTGCTCAAGCGTGCCTCAAGCTGTTCAAAAAATACGCGAGTGGAATAATGAGTTTGCAAAACATTTAAAAAATGTTATTGCAGATAGAAAAGTAGAATCACCACTTGCGTCAAAAGCTCCAGCTATTCCAAAATACAAAAAAGTCAAAAAAACGGCTGGAATGAGTGAACAAGACGTAGCGAAAGCGTCTACAGAAAAATTTAAGAATGCGTGCAAAAATTACGAAAAATATTGGGATGATTCGTGCTTGCAATTTTGCATAAATCTATACAACGCTTGCCTAAAACGAGACATTTTGCTAGATCTTGTTTTGCAATTTGACGCCGAAAAAAAGCGCGTAAATATGGCGCAATTTAGCGATTTTACGATTGCAGCTTATTATTTGGTTACGCATTTTCCTTCGATTTGCGCGCAATACAGGAATCAATATTCGCAAGTTCTTTTAGACGAGTATCAAGATACTTCTACAACGCAAGCAATGCTTATAAATACGCTGTTTTATGGCGGTTTTGATGCTGTAGAGGGGGGTCGCACGCATGTTATGGCAGTAGGCGACCCATTCCAAGCAATCTACTCGTTTAGAGGTGCTTCAACTGGAGCTTTTTGTAAGTTTGAACAAGACTTTAACATAAGCGCGCAAAACAAGTATTCGCTAACTGTTACGCGCAGAAATTCGCTGTTTATACTAAAAGTTGCAAACGCGCTAACCGAGCCGATGCGTGCGGAAAATGGCGATAATTCAACGCAAAACGCAAGTCGTAGATTTAGCAGCATTGACGATCGCGAAGTGCAAGTGGAAACTTTAAAGCCAAAAGATGATGCGCCAAATGGAACTGTTTGCGCGTTGTTTATGCCAAATCAAAGCGAAGAAATTGATGCAGTTGTGCGATTTGCTAAAAAAATCGTTGAAAAATATGGCGAAAATCCGCTCGAACCGCAACTTGCGATTCTTTTTAGAAGTAAAGCAAAAATGCCACAATATGCTCAAAAGCTGGAGGATGCTGGTATTCGCACGAGCATAGTTGGCTACTCTTCGATTATTGAAAAGCCTGCTGTTAAAGACGTTTTAAGTCTGTTAAGAGTGATTCAAGACCACAGCGACTCCAATTCGCTTATGCGTCTTCTTGCCACTCCTCGTTTTGCGCTATCTACCGCGGATTTGGGTGTGTTGGCATCAATCGCAAATAGTGCGAATACGGAATATCTTTACAACGTGTATGCAGCGGCTGGTCTTGTTGAGGAGGGATTGCCTAGAAGTCAGTGGGATTGTGCTGTTCGAAATCTTAGGAATAAGGAAAATAGTGGGGAAATATCGGCGCAAGTCATAAATATTTATGGCGGAGTGTATTTGGCTGATTTGATTATGCGCGATTTTGGGGATTTTGGTAAGTCTGCGGTTGCTGGCGATTATTGGGTTAGCCAAATGCGAGAAAAGCTGAGCGCGCATGCATTCGCTGCCGTAAGCCGACTTAGTAAAATCCTAAATAAAGTTGATCGCGTGCAAAGAAATTCGCTAACAAGCGTTATGCAAACGGCTGTGGAGGCTCTTAACGTAGACATTGACACTGCTGTTGGTGCGGCCTTAAAATACAAGGATTTTAGCAATCGAACAATGCTTAACGACATGCACAGCGTACTTGATTCGCTAAATGCGATTGTAGAAACGTATGTGCAAGAGATGGGCGATTGGCAAGACGTTAGTTTGCGTGGGTTAATCAGCTGGATTGATTCGGCAAAAAATCTGGATTCGCAGGCGGGCTCTGGCTCTGTAGCATCTGGATTGGGGGCGGATGCCGATAGCGCGCAAGTTGTTTTAATGACGGTTCATCAATCAAAGGGTTTGCAGTGGCCAGCCGTTGCTGTAGTTGGGCTAAACGAGGGTGCTTTTCCAAGTAATCAAGGCGATTCTTTAAAGATTGATGATAATGGGCAGGCCAGCGCTCGCATACCGATTGAGTTTGCAGCAAGCGTGCCTACGGCTTTGCGCGTGGATGCCAACATTTTGCCGCATTTTCCGCATACAGTAACGCGCGGCGAGGCAATGCACCCAGCAAAAGCAATGCAAGATTTAGATAGTGTGCAAAAGATTTTTGACGAGGTTAAGCCCAATAGAATCAAGGCTTTGCGCGATTTTGCGCAGGCTGTTCAAGAGGCGGATGCTGGCGATTCTGCGGATGCTGGCGATTTTTTGAGTGAAGAAACGCGCCGCGTGTATAACGCGTATAAATCCCAGCAAAGCGTTGATTCTATGCCGTTTTCGCAAAGCGAGGAGCGCGGAATCCAGCTTCACATGG
The DNA here is from genome assembly GCA_946997215.1 of Gardnerella vaginalis. GTDB lineage: Bacteria > Actinomycetota > Actinomycetes > Actinomycetales > Bifidobacteriaceae > Bifidobacterium > Bifidobacterium vaginale_I. The sequence continues at coordinate 2,110 of CAMPUL010000038.1, read as the reverse complement.
ATGAGCGTCACCTTATGTACGTGGCTCTTACGCGCGCAAAGTTTGCAGCGCTTTTAACTGGCTCGGCAACTTCGGGAGATTCGGGCGAAAATGGGCGAAAGCGCGCGGCTTCGGTGTTTCTTAAGGAATCGATGGAGGCTGTAAAGTCGCTTAACGGTGCGATTGAAGTTAAAAGATGCAAGGCGGAAAATGCTGGTGATTCTGCGGATTCTGGTGATTCTGATGAAGACGCTTTTGGCTTTATTGCAGGCGATTTTGCAGGCGATTTTGCGGGGGAGTTTGGAAAAGTCGCCGTTCCAGGCGATTCGTGCGCTAAAGAACCCGTGCTTGAATGGCCTTGTGCCTCGAGCGAAAATGTGCAGAACGCTCTTAGAGAATCTGCCAAACTTGTTGAAAGCGAAGTGCTTAATGGCGATTTTGCAGGTGATTCTGGCGATTTAAATGGCGATTTTAGTGGCGAATCTTCATTAATATCACATCAAAAATCCCTTTACTACCGCGCAAAAGCATTTGTTCAAGATGCCGATTTAACCGCGCAAACCGCTGGCGATTATTCCCTAGAAGATTTGGCCAAAAAGGTGGAAAAGATTTCCAACGGATCTAGGCTTAACGTAACGTCGTTGCAAAAAATAAGCAGAGTTGAGCCTGCTGCAAATTCCGCAAACGCAAACGCCAGCGCGCGCGCAAACAATCGAGTTTACAACAATCTATTGGCGTGCATTCGCCCAATCCCTTCAACGCAATCGATTGATGCATCCTTAGGAACCATGTTCCACGCTTGGGTGCAACAATTTGTAGACTCTGCAGTGCCTTCTAGTGCATCCGAGTGTGCTAATTGGCAGTTGGTTGTAAAAAGCGGAACTTTGCTAGAGTCGCAATTTATTCCGCAGGCTCGCAAGGATTTTCTTTACGAGTTTAATCAAAGTCGCAAAGATTCGGACTTTGCTAAGGGTTTGGTTAAATCTCAAGACGCTCAACTAGATGAATGGAAGCAACGGCTTATAGAATCGCGTTGGGCAAAACGAGTGCCGCTTGCTGCAGAAATGCCGATTTTAATGCAAATCGATAATATCGATAATATCGATAATACGCAGTTTGAAAATAGAATAATCAACGGAACTTTGGATGCTGTTTTTGCAGGAGGATTAGACACTAACGACGAATCGAAACTCTACACAATCGTTGATTGGAAGACGGGAAAGCGGCCAAAAAGCGCGGAAGATATTCAGCTAAAACTTGAGCAGCTCGATTGGTATAGGCTGCTGCTTGCGCGCGCTACAAACGTTGATTTAAGCTGCATTGACGCCACTCTTTACTACGTTAGTGAGGCGCGTGCGGAAAATCGCGAGATACACGCGTTGTGTAAAACGCGCGACGAGATTTTGAGTGAGGCATCTTTTTAAAATCAGCGTTTTTGATAATCTAAAAGTAGAACATAGCCGATTTAAGTTGGTAATTGGTAAAAGTAAAAGAAGGACAAAATGACGGTTGAGTTTCGGCCAGTTAAAATTAACGACATTGACGCAATCGTAGAAGAATACGAGCGCACATGGGGGATTGCGCATGCTGTTGGAGCAGACGCTTCGCGCAATCTTTCTAGGCGATTTGTGCTTCACTATTTGGAGCCTTCTACGTACGGAACTGTTGCAACAATAAACGGCAAATTTATGGGACTTTTGCTTGCGCGCGTGTACGGAGATAAGGTGCTGTTTAAGCAAGTGCAGAAGATGCTAGAAGAGCAAGAGGCAAAGATGTCTAGCAAAGGCGATTCTTTGCACGCAAAAGCGTTGGATTCTGCGATTGGCATGGGGCAGATTGAGCGCAAGTTAGAGGCGATGAGCCATATTAACGACTTAACTCAGGCGGAGTTGGAGCTTTTTATTGTTTCTCCGGATGCTCGCGGACACGGAGTTGGGGGCGGATTGTGGAAGCGCACAATGCAACATTTGCGCAGCCGCGGAGTGAACCGCTACTTTTTGCACACAGATACGGCTTGCGATGTTAGTTTCTACGATTATCACGGGCTTAGGCGAGATGCTACGTGGGCTAAAAAAGATCACGAAAAGTATGCGGATCGCGTAAAAGACCTTGTTGAGGATTTGTACATATA
>CAMPUL010000037.1 GCA_946997215.1 Gardnerella vaginalis | reverse complement strand
TAAACTTATCCCAATCGCTTGCGTACACCAAATCTGGTAGCACACGGTACAGCACTTCAGTTTCAGCAGTGTTGCCGTTAAGCGCTACTTGCACTTTAATCTTATGCAAGCCTGGAGTGTTATCGAACTTTTCGCTACCAACAAATGAGAATTTTACATCACTTGGATAATCACCAGAATTCTTTATAAGATCCTTAGCTGAATTCTCATCCAGGGTCAAAGTATCTGTTGGCTTCAAAACCTTAGTATCGATTGCAACAGGCGCTTTAAGCTTAAAGTTAGCAGTGTAAACAACCTTCGGATTAGGTTGAGATTCAGAAAGAATTGGCAGACGGTTAAAACCATCGATTTTCGTTTGCCCACCCTGTCCATTATCTATATAAATCTTCGACGTCCAGCCTACAAACTCATAGCCATTCGAAGGTATTGGGTCTTGAGGCAAAGGCATTTGGTAGGCCTTCGTACCGCCAATAACGTCGTAGACTAAACCACCATTTCCAGCAGTGTGGCCATTGCAGTCAACAACGCTACCCATAGTCGACTGACCATCAGCCACTTTGAATACGTAGCGCGTATAGCGATCTGGGCGAGCTTGAGTATCGTCCTTGCGCTTAAGCACGCGAACGTCATCATATTTGAAGGTGATTTCAGGAAGCGTAGTAGCATCCTGCTTGCCATCTTTGTCAGTTGTATACGCAAAACTCTGCTGCGTATTCTCTGGCATAAAGCCTTCAATCGGCTTGTAGAACGCTACATCGTACTTTCGATTTACAGAGCTAACTTCGCTTTCTGGAAGAAGTTCCTTGCCGTTTTGATCAACGTACTTTACCTTATATTTGCGCGTATTGTACGTTTGGTAAATAAACTCGCCAGTATTCTCATTCTCATTACTCGATGCTTCAAAGCTCGTGAAATGCTTATCTGGGAAGTGCGTTTCGTCGCTGTAGACTGCTTCCGCATTGTAGCGCAAATGCTCGCGCAAGCCGGAAACCGTTTGAGTAGAAATGTGATCTACCATCGCAGCTTTGGCTGATTCGGAAAGACCATCTTTCTTATAATCAGCAATCGTGTACCCTGGCTTTAAGAATATGTGCTTAAAAGTGCCATTGTAGCGAGTATCTTTAACCCACACAGCTCTAAGCGTTATATCTTCTACTACTTTGTTGCCAAAAGCGTACGGAGTATTAGCAGGTACTACCTCATTGCCTTTTTTAGCAAGCTCCCAGCCGTAGAAGTCGTAGCCCTTGCGCGTTGGTACCTTAAGTTGCTGCCCAACAACTTTAGTGCGGTGCTCAACTGTAAACTGTTCTGTTACATCACTATCTGTAATTACGTTTCCTTTATCGTCAAATCTCGGCATATCGTAATCAATCGTTACAGTGTGCTTAACACCTTCTGGCGCACCCCACGCAGCGTAAAGCTTAATGCCGTTAACTGGCATTGTAATATCTTTAACTTCGCCTTTATCTTTGCTCTCAGCTTCGCTGGCGCCTTCAGTATCTTCACTATTGTCATTTATCTCACCATTTATAAGATGAATACCAGCTTGATCAACAGCCCAACCCTTAAACACATAGTCTTTTGGCAAATCATCAGGGCGAACGATGGAGTAAGTCTTGTTATTAAGCGTGAAAGTGTACTTGCCGTCGAACTGCTTAGATGTAACACCAAGATTGTCTTTAACTACAGAAGCATCGTAAGACGTATCGTTTCCGTATAGCTCTTTGTCTTCGCCCGTCAAATCTTTTTTGCCGCGCTTAGTCAAGCTATACTCAAACGGCAGACTATCTTTAGCAGAGCCATTGCAGTCCTTTATAGCATTGCCGTCCGCATTATAAAACTGCACATCGTACGACTTGCGGTTGTACCTAAATTCAAGTGGTTTGTTAGTATCAAATTCAGTTGCATCACCAGAATAATCTTCTTGTTCATCTACTGGAACGCCCCTATACTTTCGAAATGCTAAATGATACTTTTTAGCAAAAGCATTCTTCTCATCATCACTTAAATCATCCCAATTCCCATGACCATGAGATTCGTTATACCACTCTTCCAGCTTATCTTCAAAGTCAAATGAATCTAACGAATCACCAACTTTTGTCTTATCATAACCATCAGCAGGATTAAAACCTGCAATAGATGGAGCTGTATATGAATAACCCGAATTGTCAGTATCATCTTTGCTATATGAATCAGTTGAAAGCTCATAATCATTGTCGTCTATATTATCGCCACCGTTTTTAGCAGATGCAATACTTTGCTTCCTAATAATCACCTGTATAGGCGCACTTCTATTACTGCTATCAGCAGTAAGCAGACGCTGATTATCTTTCAACTCGTATTGCTGTGCACTAGGATTCGAAGGGTCATCGCTAATTTTAGGCGCTTGCTTATCACCCACTACACGCAAACTAGGATCAGCAAATTCTTTTATAGTAAAACGATACGGAGGAGTGTCACGATAATTCACTTCACCTGCATATCCAAGCCGCCATCCTAAAGAGCCTATATCTTCTTCATTAAAATCTAATTCATTTATATCAGGCCAAATATCAGTAAGCTTTTGACCGTAACGAACTTTTACGCGGTAGCCTTTATGGTTAATCTCAGCGCCATTATCAGTATCATACTTCGTTGAGCAATTGCCGCCATCAGCATAGCAGTAAATAGTTGTTTTGCCGTTTTCATCTTTTCTTTTTATAGCAACATTGTTACCACTATCTACGCCGGCAGGCTTAGCAAAAATAAGCTCGTACTCTTTGCGGTTATAAACCAAGTTAAGAGTGTTGTTTAAGTCGTTTGCGCAAAGTTTCGATTTACTACGTTTACCTAAATCTGGGCGACCTGGCACAAAATCATGTTGTTCAGTGTTAAGCTTTTCAGTAAGAACCTTATTCACATAGAAGTAGCGGGTGAATAAATCCTTGCCTTTGTTTTCAGCGACACCAGGATTCGCGGTATTGTACCCATCTAAGCTTGTTACAGGCGTATCGTTCATCCAATTGAACTTTGAAATTAAGCCGTCGGTGTGATCAGATTTTTTGCCCTGCAGCTCTTCTTTAGTTAAGCCAAGCTCTGGGTTCTTTACATAATCAGTTTCGCTTGTGCCATTAAGCTTACTAGTATCACCAACAACGCCGGCATCATTCATCTTATCAAGCGCAACTTCGCTATCAGTTTGCACATTCTTGCGCTCAACAAGACCAACAAAGTCGTAGTTTGCAAGCGAATTCGGATGCTCTTTGTCAACTAAATCTGCCTTTTGCACCCACACATTCACGCGGTAGCTGGTGGCAGCGTTGGCCAACCAAGCTGCTCGGAATTGCACATTGTGATCCGGCATCTTGTAGTTAAGCGATTCATCCTCAATTACAGACCTATTAGAAGTACTTGAGCGATCAGTACTCTCCCCCGGTTTTACTAACTGCCACCCCATGAACGTATGACCACGATACGTAGGCTCTGGAACCTTAGGCACTTCCTGGCCATAATACACTTTTTGAGCAGTAACATCCGTGCCGCCATCAGAATCGTACGTAACTTCATACGCCTTACGGTAGTAGCGAAGGTTCAAAATCAGCTTGTCTTTTTCGTCTTCCGAATCCGAAAGCTGCGAGCTAATAAGATTATGCTCAGGTTCATAGCCTGGAATATAAGTGGAAACAGCACTAACATCTGAACCAACCGTGCCAGTAATCTCCGTAACGTGTATTCTCTCAGTACTGCCATCCTTATGCTTTACAGTAATTACTTTACCTATACCCAAATTCGGAGCATCGTGGAACTCATCCTTATGATTGAGATCCTGCACCAAGTGACGCACATAGTACTTAGCTGTTTTAGGAGCGTAGTTGATGTTCAACTCGCCGTAGTACTGAATGCCTTCGTCCGAACCTGACTGCGTAGACGATGGATTCTGCGAAGATTGAGCACTGTTGTTGCTTTCAACAGCCGGCCTTTTCTTTACAGCGTATTCTTTAATAAGATTTTTGTCTAGACGCAAGTAGCGCTTAGCATCCGCATCCGTACCGTCGTCAATAACGAACTCGCTTTTATCTCCTTCAACTTTTTTAACGTAGTACTGGTATGTGCCTGAATGATATACAGACGGGCGGTATCCAGCAGACTTTGGAAGCTCAATGTACTCGTACTTACCATCTTTGCCAAGCTTATCGAAACCATCTTTGTCAATCGTAAGCTCGTACGGCTGCACAAGCTGCTTATTCGCAGCACCACCAATCGTGTAGCGAATTTTCAAATTGTACGTAGCTTTTGGCTTTTTGTCGGTTTGTACCTGACCGTTGGCTTGATCCGTGGTTTCAGCCGTTTGATTCTGCTCATTCGGCTTAATTACCTGACTGTTTGCATCAATTGCTGCGTTATTAGTTGTTGTGCCATTGTTCGGTGTAGAAGCAGGTGAAGGCGTTGGCTCATCGTTCGAAGCAGACCTAGACTCTGAAGCAGATGCTGAGACAGTAGCTGAAGACGCGCCGTTTTTATTTGCTTCTTGAATGCCTGTATTTGTACCTTCTGCACTGCTTTGCGAACCTTGTGCAGTACCTTTTACACTTGAGTTTTCTGCACTTAGATTCGTTGTATTCCCAGCATCAGCGCTAGAACCTTCAACTTCAGTAGTTACACTACTCCCCTCGATAGAATCTTGGGCATTTTGATTAGCATCTCTACGAACACGCACTCTTGGCGTATTGGAATCATTCTCGGACTTTGCGGCAGGCTGTGTGCTTTTAGTGCTTGTAGTGCTTGTAGACTGTTCATCTGCAGGTTGTTCAGCTGCAGTCTTAGTATTATCAGAATCAGTGTTTTCGGTAGCTGGCTCTGTTTTTTCTTTCCCATTCTTTGCAACAGGATTTGTGTTTTCTGTGCTTGTAGGCTTCGCTGGCTTATGATTTGGCTCAGTATTTGCATCAGAATACGCCTTCGATGCAGAATCCGTCTTTGTAGCAATCTCAGAATTTGCAGAAGGAGCCTCAGCTGGTTTTGCTTCTGCAGGCTGCTCTTTCTCAACAGCTTTACTCTTTGGATTTGCTAAATCTGAATTATTTTGCTCACTCTTAGTTGCACCCTGATCTTCATTTGTGGGCTTGATTGGCTTGCTGCTGGATTCCACGCTAACACCATTGCCGTTATTGCTTCCAGCAACCGCGCCATTATTATCGGCACTACTATCACCATTACTGTCTGCATTACTAGCCGCAGATCTATCCTCAAAATTATTAGTATCAAAAGAACGATTTGAAGGCGAAGACGAATCGCCATTTGTAACAAAAAATTCGCCAGAATCCTTAACACCTACGGAGGAATCGCCAGAAACCGTTTCCTGATTCTTAACGCCTTCCTCGTTAATGTTAGAATCGTCATTCTTAACCAAAACAGAATCAACCATCTGACGCATAGCGCGATCAGAAGTAGCACCCGTGTTAAGCAAACCATTCTTATATAAGCCGTTTCCGTCGCCGTTTCCCTCGCCATTGCCCTTGCCAGCACCCTTACCAGTGCCATTCCCAGCACCTTTGCTAGAAGCCTTAGCAACACTATTTACATAAGACGAGTCAAAAGAATCAGCATTAAAAGAGGTCTTAGCCAAAGCAGTTGCACCAGGCAGCACCATAGACAGCGTAGATGCTAAAGCTACTGCAGCAACGCCAAGGCGACCAGAAGCATTATTCGCACTCTGCAAAGAAACATTCTTTGCGTTATTGGCAACATTATTCTTAATGCTCTTATGCTTAACTTGCTTGTTGTTCAAATTACCCGTACTGGCAACGTCTTTAATTTTAGACACTGAAACCCCCAACCCGTAACACTTAACCACTATATTTTATCAGAGGGCACAGATACCCCCCTCCCCCCATTCATATTGCGATTTCTTGTATTTTCTTGAGTCTCTGTACTAAGGGAGACACAAAGCTCTGTAAAGATTCTTGATTTTCAAAAAACCGCGCAAGCCAAGAAAATCTTGACTACGCGCGGCTTATAAATCTTAGAAAAACTTAGAAACTTTTACGAAAAATTCCTAAGCAAACCTTACTCGGCTGCAGGAGCGTCCGCAGTAGTAGCGGCAGCAGCTGCATCGGCTGCAGGAGCAGCAGCTGGCTCTTCTGTAGCAGCATCTTCTGGAACGGTAACGCTAACAACAGACTCTTCGCCATCCATGTCGAGCACAACGCCCT
>CAMPUL010000036.1 GCA_946997215.1 Gardnerella vaginalis | reverse complement strand
AAGAGCCAGAAGATGAAAGCGTTAAGGCTGCTTCTGCTGCTGCAGCTGTTGCCGACGAGCTTGCTGCGGAAAAGTAGTTAGAATCTTCTAAATTAGAATCTTCTAATAATCCTGTTATTTAAGGCCTAGTAGAGCGTAGCTCTGCTGGGTCTTACTTATATCTAATTAAATAATTACGATAATTACAGGGTTACAGGGTTACAGAAAAATCTTAAGAATTGCGAGACATTATGGATAGTAGTGCTAAAACTAAACATGAAGCTTGTTGCAAGTTTGACAAGTTTGGCAAATTCTGCAAATCTTGCAAGTTACTTAGTTTTGCAATTCGAGTAGCTCGTTTTGTTGCATCTTCGGTTGTTCTTGGCGTTCTTATTGGCTTAGGCGCAACAGTTCTTACGCTTATTTTTTACGCTGTGCAATACCTTGCTTTTGGCTCAATTGAATCTGCTAAAAACACTGTATTTTTAGGTCTTCCTTGGTATCGCTACGTGCTATCTTGCACAATTGCTATGACTATTGCTGCACTAGCTTGGTATTTTTTGCGAAAGAAGGAGAGTCCTCCTCGAATTGTTACTATTCCGCAGGCTATTAGCGGAAGCAAAATGCCAATTTTTTCTACTATTGCACATGTTTTGTTGCAAATCGGCATTGTTGGTTCTGGAATTTCAATCGGCAGGGAAGTAGCTCCGCGAGAATTGGCTGCAATGCTTGCTCAACGCTACAGCCGTATTTTTAATGTATCTACTAAGACTCAACGCATACTTGTTGCGTCTGCTGCAGGTGCTGGCTTGGCTGCAGTGTATCACGCGCCTTTAGCCGGTACCGTGCTTTCTTTAGGTTTGCTTAGTAAAACTCAAGGTTTTGGTTTTTATGCGTGGCTAAATCGCGAAAACGGCTCTGTAATAGTTAATGCACTTAAAAATATTGCGCGCTCGGAGCGTTTGCATTGCTTGCCTTTTGCTCTTGTTATGAATTATGTTGCTGCGTTTGTTGTTGAATTGTTATTACATCATTCTAGATACTACAATATTTCGCAATTTTCTTGCGTGATTTCTTGGCAAATTTGCGTTTTAGCTGTTGTTGTTGGTGCCGTGTGCGGCTTAGTCGGCTACGTTTTTCGCTTGTGTATTATTTGGTGTAGAACTCATGCTTTGCGTGGCATGCAAATGCTGTGTTTTATGCCTGTAGTCGGCTTAGTTATTGGTGTTGCAGCTTGTTGGTTTCCGCATATTATGGGAAACGGTAGGTCGCTTTGCCAACTTGCGTTTTCTGTATCTATCTTTCCGTATATGGCAGCAAGCTCGCATATTATGATTATTTTGTTGCTTCTTGCAATAATGAAAATGGCTGTTACTTTGCTTGTTTTGCGCTACGGTGCTTCTGGAGGCGTGTTGCAACCGAGTATTTCAACTGGCGCTTGCTTTGGCGTGATTTTATACGCTATTTTTTCAACATCTAATTTTTTGCAAGTTTTTGATATTTCGCAAGTTTCTGCGATTTCTGTAGCTATTATTGGTGCTGCTTCTTTACTTGCGTCTTCTAGAAAAGCTCCGATTATGGCGTGGCTTTTAGTTGCGGAATTAGTAAACGCACCCTTTGCGTTACTTTGTCTTATGCTATTTGCAGTGATTGTGTCTAATTGCGTGTCTAATTGCATGTCTAATTGTGTTGAGCATTTTACTTCGCATTTTGGCTTGCGGTCACACGCACACGATAGTCTAGATATATTCAAAATGTTTGTAAGGAGATAAGGTGACTAATCTGTTTACGGCTTCTCCCGTTATGCAAGAAGGGGAGCCACAAAATCCAACGGATTCGATTTTTAATCAACTCTTAAAAGATCGTATAATTTGGCTTGGCTCAGAAGTCAAGGATGAAAATGCCAATATTATTTGCGCTCAGATGCTTATGCTAGCCGCGCAAGATCCTAAGAAAGATATTTGGCTTTATATTAATTCGCCAGGTGGTTCTATTACCGCTGGAATGGCAATTTACGACACTATGCAACTTATTGAGCCAGATGTTGCTACGATTGCTGTTGGCATGGCTGCTTCTATGGGTCAGTTCTTGCTAAGTTCTGGTACGCCTGGTAAGCGTTTTATTACGTCTCACGCTCGCGTGCTAATGCATCAGCCTTCTGGCGGTGTTGGTGGCACTGCTACAGATGTGCGTATTAATGCTGAGCTTATTATGGATATGAAGAAAACTCTTGCTGAGCTTACTGCACAGCAGACTGGTCATACCGTTGAAGAGATTTACAGAGACAATGAGTATGATCATTGGTTTACCGCTCAGCAGGCTTTGGAGTATGGCTTTGTAGATAAGATTGTTACCACTCCAGCTTCTATGCGTGGGGAGGAGTGATTTTAATGGCAAGTGAAGAAGCAAAGTTTGTTGCACGCGCCCAGCGTTTGGGTGGATTTGGTCAGACCAGTGGTGTGTTTACAAATCGTTACGTTTTGCCACAATTTGGCGAGCAAACGCCATACGGCTTGAAAACTCAAGATCCATACACAAAGCTTTTTGAGGATCGCATTATTTTTATGGGTGTTCAGGTTGACGACACTTCTGCAGACGACATTATGGCACAGCTTTTGGTTCTAGAAAGCATGGATCCAAACAGAGATATAATGATGTACATTAACTCTCCTGGTGGCTCTATGACGGCTATGACGGCTATTTACGATACCATGCAATACATTAAGCCAGATGTGCAAACGGTGTGCTTGGGTCAAGCTGCTTCGGCTGCTGCGATTTTGCTTGCTGCTGGTGCTGCTGGTAAGCGTATGATTTTGCCAAATGCTCGCGTGCTTATTCATCAGCCTGCTATGGGTCAAGATTTTGGCAAAGCCACAGAGATAGAGCTTCAAGCTAAAGAAATGTTGCGTTTGCGCGAATGGTTAGAGGCTACTCTTGCAAAGCATACTGGCCAAAGTGTTGAGCGTATTCGTAAAGATATTGAGGTAGATACAATTCTCACGGCTCCTCAAGCTAAAGAATACGGAATGGTAGATGAGGTTTTGGAGCATAGAGCTTAAGGATTTTACTTTTTAGACTCTTATGTTTTAGGCGCAAACCCTGGCGACACGCCAGGGTTTGTGTTTTTACAAAGATGGTTGTATATTAGTCAAGTTGCCAAAAACAACAGAAAGTTAAAGTTCCGAGTTTTTGGAGAACATGCGCCAGTAGCCCAACGGATTAGAGCATCTGACTACGGATCAGAAGGTTGCAGGTTCGAATCCTGTCTGGCGCACGATACACGCGGTTTTTACCGCGTTTTTTTTTATGCAAATGTTTTGCCTATAACCCCTATAACCCTAACTTTAAGACACAGTAATTGGTTATACTAGCGCACTGTTTTAGCGTTAAAGTAGGCGTGCGTATGGCTGAGTGTAATGAGAATCAGTATATATTGGGGTTGTACTTATTCTAATTAACTGTATTTAGTGTTTATGACACGCCCGAAGTGTACGTAAACAAAACTGTCTATAGTAAAATTTTCTAAAAATGCGTAATGTTCTAAATATTTTTAACGTATCTAACCATTATTTTCATAAAATATAGGAATTTTTAGAAATATCATTAAATTCGTGTATTTGACTTGAATTCTGCCATGGGAGAGGGGGTATGCTTACAGCTGTACAGTACATGAGGTTTTTGATTGTACTGTTTAACAGTTCACATTGCTGTGCTTGCATTACATTGCTGTGCTTGCAGTAAAGACAATTACCTTTAGCCTTTATTTATTGTGCAAGTCAGGGAGCGTATATATAGAGAAGTTAAAGGAATATTAAGGAATATTAAGGAATATTCAAAAGGTTTTATTAAAAGTTTAGCGCGCGATTAAAGATTTTGTTGTACGCCGCATTGACTCTAGCGTTGCAAGAGAGTCTAAAAAGTCTTCTTGCGCCGCTTTGCGTTCAAATGTATTCAAAAACATGTTCGTAAAATCATCCAGTAGCGCATCACAAAGTGTATCTCAAAAAGCATTTCAAAATACATCCAAAAACGCGTCTCAAAAAGCGTGTGGCTCGTGCACGAGTCGAGCGTTACTTTCGTTATTTGTAGCATCTGCAACGTTGCTTGCTACTTTTGTGATTGCTCCAACTTCTGCTTTAAGCGCTCATGCAGGTCGTCGCGCCCGAAAATGTTGCTTTAATCGGCAAAATCAGCAACAAAAAGCGGAAAAATCTGCAATTCGCACATTGGAGTAGGAATGAAGGCTAATAAGAAGGAAAAGCAAGAAAAACGCAAAAAATCGCATTTGCGCCGCATGGCAGGCATTTGCACTAGTGTGCTTATACATATTTACTGATTAGCATTATAGGCGTATACTATAAAAGGTATAGCAAGCGTAAATAGTGTGTTCACGGTAGAACTGCGGCAGTGTGCAAAATAAGAGATATGTGCTGTCTTACGTGAGTTAGCGTCTGTTACGTATCACGAGGGTGAGGAATATGAAGAAAAATATGAAGCATCGCGTGTTAGTAGTGTCGAGTGTTGCATTATGCGTTGTTTCTATGATTTTAAGTATAACTGTGCTGCCAGGGCTGGCGTCTGCCAACGCAATGAAGAATCCATTGTTTGCTGCTGCTTTAGCTGCTGTTACTGAGAATAATAAGAGTAAAGATAAGGCTGGCAATGGTGCTGGCAAAAAGGCTGGTGCAGAAGGGGAAGGCAACAGGGAATTTAGCGGGAAAGTTGATAACGATTCTAATGTGGGTGTGTTTGCGGATAACGGCAATGCTGGCGAAGGTGCTGGGAATGATGCAAAATCAGGCAATGATGTCGGTGGTGAAAATAAGAAAACTAATGCTCCTGCGATTGCGCATGAGAATAAATTAAATAAAGAAAATAGCAAGAATGTAGATAAGAACAAGGCTAAGAACAAGGTTGAAGCTGAGGCTAGGGAAAAGGCTAAGGCTAAGAAAAAGGCTAAAGCTAAAAAGGAAGATGCTAATAAACTTAAAAAAGTTGTAGGCAAAGATCGTAGCGCGGTTTTAAGCCTAGATGAAGTTAGAAGGCTTCCTGCTTGCGTAGCTGTGATTAATGATACTCAAGTCACGATTAAGTCTCCATCAGGGGAAGGGGACTGTGCTATCAGTGCCGAACGGAGTCAAGCATTTAGTGCTATTCGTGAAAAAATTAAGAAGCTCCATGATGGTGCCACGATCTCATTTGAAGGTGGCACAGTGTATGGGTACGGGAGTTTGTCAAAGAGTAAGGAAGGTCTTTTTTCAGGTAAAAGTGTTTCTTTTTTTGAAAATGGTGAAAACTTTGATGTAAGTCATGTTACAGATATGTCTTATCTGTTTAAGGATTCCTCAGTTCAGTATAGTGTGTTCGATAATTTTGCAGGTTGGAATGTGAGCAATGTTAAGAATATGCAAAGCATGTTCGAGGGGTGCACATTTTTAGACAATCTTAATTCGGATAATAATTGGGATGTTAGCAATGTTAAGAATATGAGCAACATGTTCAAGGGGTGCACTGGCTTGCTTTCTCCTGATATTTTGAAAAATTGGGATGTTAGCAATGTTACGGACATGAGCAACATGTTCAAGGGGTGCACGAAATTAACTAGTCTTGATGATTTGAATGGCTGGAATGTTGGCAGTGTTACGAACATGAGTGGAATGTTCGGGGAATGCGCTTCTGATCCTGATTTTGTGTCTGAGGTTCAGTATGATGATGATAAGAATGGGTTTGATATAAGTGCATTGACTAGTTGGGCAAAGAAGGTTGGCAATGTTAAGGACATGAGCAACATGTTCGAGGGGTGCACGAGCTTGAAATCGCTTGCGGCTTTGAGTGGCTGGAATGTTGGTAATGTTAGAAATATGTCTGGAATGTTCGCGTCTGTTATTAAGAACAAAAATCAACATGATGCTTTGAATCCAGTAGACGGGTATGCAGGTGAGATGATTATTGGTTCGTTAGAACCTTTGAGTGGTTGGGCAGAGAAGGTTGGCAATGTTATGAACATGAACAGAATGTTTGAGGGTTGCACTAGCATAACAGATTTTACTGGTTTGAAAAATTGGAAGACTAAAAACGTTGTGGCAATGATCGGTATGTTCGAATACTGCAATAGTATGAGTTCGCTTGAATTTTTGAGTGGTTGGGATGTGAGCAAGGTTAAAGACATGAGGGCAATGTTTGCGCTGTGCGGCAGCATTGAAAGTACTGAAGGCTTAGGAGAGTGGAATGTTAGTAACGTTAAAAAAATGGATGACATGTTTGCAGAATGCTCTAGCCTCAATAGTATCAGTGGATTATCTAATTGGAATACAAGCGGTAAGAGCAGTACAAGCGCATTAACTAGCACGTCTAGAATGTTCTATGATTGCAGTTTTCTTACTAAACTTGATCCTTTGGAAAAGTGGAATGTTGGCAGTGTTACGGATATGCATGACATGTTTAACAATTGCGGCAGTCTTACTGGTCTTGAATCTTTGAGTGGTTGGGATGTTGGCAGTGTTAAGAACATGAGCAGCATGTTCAGCAGTTGTAATGGC
>CAMPUL010000035.1 GCA_946997215.1 Gardnerella vaginalis | reverse complement strand
ACATACCGCTTGACCCCTGCTGTGCATTGCATAGTGGGGGTCAATGCGTTTGCGCTACGACCTGCCTTTTCGCTTAAAGCGTAGCGCGAATCGACGATTTCGAGCTGCATAATGCGCGAGAAATCACCTCGATTCGCTGAGCCGCTCAAAACAGAAGCACTGCTTCTGTGCGGCGAAGACGTTAGCGCGCTTAGACCGTGCTAACGATTTTCCAATTCGGAGCGCTGAGCCGCTCAAATGTAAAGTCCAGTGGACTTTACATGCGGCGAAGACGTGAGCGTGGCTAATCCGCGCGAACGACACGACCTGCCTTGTAGTGCGATTGTATAAAAAGCAATCTGAGTTATGCTAAAAGCTGGTTACGTGTTGGTGAGCATTAACTTTTGTTAGGGAAGGATCGCAAGCAACCGAACATTATGCAACAAAACACTTTAATAATAAAACAAAATCACATATAATCATTACAACAATGCCCGTTATATTACAAAATATAACATTATGCGAGTGTTGAATCAGAAAATATATAATAGATAACTAAGCGTATAAAGCGTGTTATTAAGATACAAAAGAATATACAAAAGAATAAAAGAAGATACAAAATACAAGTAAAACAGAATACGCAATAAAAAGAAGACTAGAGAGTAGAAGAGACGATGGAGTCAAAGATGTCTCAACAAAATACCAAAGCGAATGCGCTAAAAGCACAACAACTTGCCGCATGCGCAATCAACAAATACGCAAAAGACGCGCTAAACAATAACACTTTTGAAGGGGTGGTCTTGTGGTAGAGCCTAAAAAGATTAAAGGGTTGCACAATATTCCAACTACAGCTGGATTTGCAGGCCCAGGCGGCGGCTTTGAAGGTGGCGCTGCTGCAGGATTCGAGATTGATGATGCTTCTGTGCATAAGAAGGCAGATGAACGAGAAGTCGAAAAAAGTCTAGAAGACACAGATGCTTTTGATGCAATAGACGTTAACGCGATTCGTGCTAGAAACAAAGCTAGCGGCGCAAACGAAACGGTTATGAGCAAAATTACAAGCACGGGTGTTGGGGATTCTTCGCTTAGTAGCCTTGTAGCTCAAGCCGAAGGAGAAGCTGCTGCCGATGTGCGCGATTCGTTGTATGTAACTCAGCAAATGCCTGCAATACCTGCGGTTTTAAGTGGTATTACTCCGCAAGAGCCGCCGCGCGCAACGCAATCTCCGATTCGCGATTTTGGCGGCGAGTATCCGTATAAGTTGTATAGACCTGGAACTTACGCGCGCGAGCATATGCGCATTACAGCAACAAAGCTTTCCGACGGGCGCGACTTTTTCTACATAGATGACAATCCAGAATACGTTAGCGGCCACAAAACAAGGGAGTTGATTGACCCTAGAAAGTTGGCGTATCGTTTTACTTCGCATGTTGATAGTGAAGGCAACGAAGTTCCTAGCGAAGTTCCGCAAATGCGCCAAGATCCGCTTACAGGAGACTGGATTCCTATGTCTAGACTGTGGGCAAAGCGGCCAGCTGCAGTTCTTAGTGAGGATTCAAATAATCATGATTCGGCGGATTCTGCGAAAGATTCTGCGAAAGATTCTTCGCCATCAAGAATCGACCCATTTGCTGGCAGAAAAGCGCAATGCGAGTATCAAGATGGAGAGATTCCAGACGAAGACTACGACGTTGTTGTTTTTGAAAACCGCTATCCAGCTATGGCTCAGGTTGCAGGCGTGCCAAACACAACAACATACGTTGACGGAAATCCATTGTGGAAACAGGCTCCTGCAGCTGGCCGATGCGAAGTGATTTGCTTTAGTTCAAACGAAAACATGCTTCCAGCTAATCTTTCTGTTTTGCGCATGCGCACGATTGTTGAAGCGTGGGCGTTTAGAACTGCAGAAATTAGCCAAATCGAAGGAATTGAGCAAATTTATCCGTTTGAAAATCACGGCAGTCAAATCGGCGTAACTTTGCATCATCCTCATGGTCAGATTTACGCGTATCCGTTTATTGCTCCTAGGCTGGAGCAGGAGTTGCGCCATACGGAGGCTTATTTTGAGCGCACTGGCAGCAATCTTCTTAAGGATTTGATGAATTCAGAGATTGAGGCTAAAAAGCGTGTGATTATGCATAATCACAGTTGGGTTGCTTATGTTCCAGCTGCCGCTCGATGGCCGCTAGAGGTGCATGTTGCTCCTGTTAGAGACGTTCTTACTTTGGATCAGCTTGACGACCAAGAGCGTTGGGATTTGGCGCAAATCTACATAACACTTCTTAAGCGTGCTAATAAGTTCTTTGGATTATCGTCTTCAAACGCGGGCGATTCGAGTGCTAAATCGTTTGCAAGTTCGCCTGCTTTCGACTTATCTTCTGGCGCGTGTGATGCAAATTCCAGCGAATTCGTTGATTTGCCTTATGTTGCCGCTTGGCATCAAGCTCCTGTGCATGATTCTCGCCGTTCGCATTATCGCCTTAATTTGCAATTCTTCTCGTTTATGCGAGATGCTAATAAAATCAAGTATTTGGCTGGGTCGGAAGCAGGAATGGCATCTTGGATTTCCGATACTACTCCAGAGTTGATTGCAAGCAGATTCCAAGAATTAGGAGATGTTGACTTGGATTAGTCTGACTTGATTAGACTTGTCTTGATTAGTTATGCTTGATTAGACTTGCCTTAATTTGACTAGTCTTGTCTTAATTACTCTAATTTTTACGCGTTTTACTTAAAAAGTGAGATGATTAAGTTATGTTGTTGCATCTTTATTTAGTTCGTCATGGCCAAACCATGTTTAATTGTTACAATCGCTTGCAAGGATGGAGCAATTCTCCACTAACTCAAAAAGGGCTCAAAGACGCCGATTTAGCAGCTCAAAAGCTTAAGAACGCTGTTTTTGCTGCCGCATATTGCTCCGATACAACTCGTGCGCAAATCACAGCTGAGCGTATTTTAAGCGAAAACGAAAAGCATACGCATATTCGTCCTCATCTTGTAAGTGATATGCATTTTCGTGAGCAATGCTACGGCTATTTTGAAGGCCAAGATATGAATATGGCTTGGTGGGCTGCAGGCGCGCCTCACGGAGCAAAAACTTATAACGAAATCGTTGAAAAATTTGGTCTTGCTGCAACTCGAGACATGCTTAAAGAGGCCGACCCATTCCACGATGCGGAGTCAGATATTGAGTATTGGAAGCGCGTTGAAGGCGGTTTCAAAATAATCGCCAGCAATCCAGCGTTAAAAGACGGAGACAACGTTTTGCAAATCTCCCACGGAAACACGCTTTTAAGTCTTATGCATCGTTTTGCGCCTGCTGGTTACGATTTAAGCGAGCGCCCGCAAAATGGAAGTGTAACTAGACTTGATTTCAACACGGAAGTGCCAATTGATCAAGCTATAACAATTAAGGGATATAACGAGTAAATGCGATTAGTTTGCGCAAAAAATGTTCGCTAAGTGTTCGCTAAATGTTCGCTAAATTTACAAAAAGAGTCTTGACTCTTCGTTAATCTTTTAATACATTGCGTGGGTAGTCGTGCGTAAAACAGCAGGAAAGAGGTTACGATGAGCGTTGGAGACATTGCTGCTCTTATTGCGGCTATTTCGTTTGCGGTGCTTTCGGGATTTATGATTTATCCGCTTATTCGGCTGGGTAAAATGTTCAATCAGATTTCTCAAACTGTTAAGGAATCGGGCGAACACGCTTTACCTGCTATCGACGAATCTGTTACCACAGTAAAACAAGTGAACAAAACCCTTGAAGACGTTAATGCCGTTACTAGTGCTGCTCGCACTACCGCTACAAATGTTGGCGCTCTTACGGATTTGTATGGCGCTTTTCTTGGAAAGCCAGTTGTTAAAATTGCATCTGCTTGCTACGCGCTTAAAGACACTTTTAATGCGTTCTTTAATAAGGCTACTGTTCCAACGGATGCTGCAGAATCTTCCGCTAGGCATGCGGCAAATTCTGGCGAGTCGTTTACGCCTAAGGGGGAGTGATGTTTAAGCGTTTATTTTGGATTTGCATCGGTTTTGTAATGGGAGTTATGTCTGTTACAAAAGCTCGCGCGTACGTTAAGGAAAAGTTCCCGCAAAGCGCTAGGAATTTCTTCTTTGATAAAGATCCAAAAAATCTTACTTTAAGCACGGTTTTGTCTTTGTATCGTGATTTTAATTCCAGCAGAAAAGCCCACGAGTCGCAGCTTAACTCTAAGTATGCTAGTAAGTATGCTGATAAGCGTGACGATTCGTTTACAAATAAGTCTTATACTAAGTAGTTACTAAGTAGTCTTATACTAAGTCTGATAAATAAAAAAAGGAGTTCGTACCCATGCGCACAGCAGAAATTGCAAAGCGTTATCTTGACTATTTTGGTAATCATGGACATATGGTCGTGCCTTCTGCATCGCTGATTTCTCCAAATCCAACGACGCTTTTCACGATTGCAGGCATGGTTCCATTCATACCTTATCTTTTAGGAGAGCAAACGCCTCCTTCTCGCAGAATGACGTCTAACCAAAAGTGCGTGCGTACTCTCGATATTGACGAAGTTGGTAAAACAACTCGCCACGGTACCTTCTTCCAAATGGTTGGTAACTTTAGTTTTGGCGACTATTTTAAGGAAGAAGCAATTCACTATGCTTGGGAGCTTTTAACAACTCCTCAAGATAAGGGCGGCTACGGTTTTGACCCAGAAAAGCTGTGGGTTACTACTTTTACAGACGACGACGAAGCTCGCGCAATTTGGAAGAATGAGGGCTTCGACCCAGAGCACATGCAAGTTTTCGGTATGGAAGATAACTTCTGGACTACTGGTGGCCCTGGCCCTGGCGGCCCATGCTCCGAGATTTACGTTGATCGCGGCCCAGAATACGGCAAGGATGGCGGTCCTGCTGCAGACGAATCTCGTTTTATTGAGATTTGGGATTTGGTTTTTGAGAACTTCCAGGTAGATAACGTAAAGTCTAAGACCGATTTGCACATTGTTGGTGAGCTTGATCAAAAGAATATTGATACTGGTGCTGGTTTGGAGCGTTTGGCTTACCTTATGCAAGGCAAGGAAAACATTTACGAAACCGACGAAGTTTACCCAGTTATTGAAGCGGCAGAAAAGCTTAGTGGCGTAAAGTACGGCAGCAACGCCGATGCGGATGTTCGTTTCCGCGTTGTAGCAGATCACGTGCGTTCCGCTTTGATGATTATGAGCGATGGCGTGCGTCCAAGCAATGTTGGCCGCGGATATGTTCTTCGTCGTCTTCTTCGCAGAACTGTTCGCGCAATGCGTATGCTTGGCGTGCAAGACCCAGTTCTTCCAACCTTGTTCCCAGTTTCTAAGGGCGCTATGGAACCAAGCTATCCAGAGCTTAATAATACTTTCCATGAGGTTAGCGAAGCTGCATATGGTGAGGAAGATGCGTTCCGCAGGACTCTAGAAAAGGGTACTACTATTCTTGACTTGGCTGTTGAAAAAGCCAAGAAAGAGCACAAGGATGATCCTATTGTTGGCGGCTCCGACGCATTCACTTTGCACGATACTTACGGCTTCCCAATTGAGTTGACTCTTGAGATGGCTGCTGAGCAGGGTGTTAAGGTTGATGAAGCTAAGTTCCGCGAGCTTATGAGCGAGCAGAAAGGTCGTGCTCGCGCGGATGCTTTGAAGAAGCGCCACAATGTGGATGTTAGCGTTTACGACGACATTAAGAAGGCTCTCGAAAAGCCAATCGACTTCCTCGGTTACACAGACTTCTCCAGCCGTTCAAACGTTTTGGCAATTGTTGAAGCAGGTAAGGGCTCTGTTAAAAGCGTTAGCGCTCCTGCAAACGTTGAGGTTATTCTTGATCGCACGCCATTCTACGCTGAGCGCGGCGGCCAGATTGCCGATCAGGGCGAGATTATTTCCGACGATGGCGCAATTTTGGAAGTTGACGATGTTCAGCGACCAATCAAGGATTTGATTGTTCACAGCTGCCGACTTACTGAAGGAACTCTTAGCGTTGGTGCTCCTGTAAACACCAATATTGACCAGGTTCGTAGAGCTGCTTTGGCTCGAAGCCACACTGCAACTCACACTCTTCACAAGGCTTTGCGTGAGGAGCTTGGTCCGCAGGCAACTCAGCGCGGTTCTGTGGTAGATCCAGACCGCTTGCGTTTTGACTTCCAATGGCCAAAGGCTGTTGATAAAAATGCGTTGTTGCGCGTAGAAGCTCGCGTAAACGAGCGTATTCGCGAAGACTTGCAAGTTGTTCCAAAAGAGATGCCAATCGACGACGCGTTTAAGCTTGGTGCAATGCACTTGTTTGGCGAGAAGTATGGCGACATTGTTCGCGTTGTAGAGATTGGCGATGGCTGGAGCCGCGAGCTTTGCGGCGGTACTCATGCTAAGAGCACTGGTAAGATTGGCATGGTTACAATCCTTTCTGAGTCTTCTATTGGCTCTGGTGTGCGCAGAATCGACGCGCTTTGCGGCGAAGAAGCGTACCAATATGGCGCTCGCGAGCATGCTTTGGTTGCGCAACTTGCAGACATGGTTAATGCTCGTCCAGACGAGTTAGCTGAGCGCTTAGAGTCTTTGCTTAATAAGATGAAGGATTCTGATCGCAAGCTTGCTTCTGTTTACGAATCCCAGCTTAATGAGGCTGTTCCAGAATTGGTCGATGCAGCTAAGCAAAGCAGCTCAAAGATTAAGCTTGCTGTAAAGAATGTTGGAAACTTTGGTTCCTTCGAGGCTTTACGCAAGACGGTTCTAGATGTTCGTTCTCGTTTGGGAGAAGATGCGCCAGTAGTTGTTGCGTTGTGCGGTGTAAACGAGAGCGATAAGCCAATGGTTGCTGTTGCTACTAACGATGCAGCTCGCTCGGCTGGTGCTAAGGCTGGCGACTTGGTGCGTACAGCTTCCAAGGTGCTTGGCGGCGGTGGCGGCGGCAAGCCAGATTTTGCTCAAGGTGGCGGTGCGGATTCCTCTAAGATTGATGAAGCACTAGAGGCCGTGAAAGCCGAAGTTTTGAAGCTATAGTCAAAAGGTTAAATGTTTAATATGTTTAACACTCGAGCCGAATTAATAAGTTAGAGTTTTCGTATGATTTGGCTTGGCGTTGATTTAGGAGATGCCAGGGTTGGACTTTCTAAGTCCGACCCTGAGCTGACTTTTGCGCACCCAATCGGTAATATTCAATCTTATGGCGACTCATTTAATGCGATTGAAGATGTTATTAACGTTATAGAAGACAATAGCGTGAGCCGAGTCGTAGTTGGTTTGCCTTTACAGTTAGACGGATCCGAAGGAAAGTCTGCCAAAAAAGCTCGCAGATGGGGTGCTAATTTAGTTAAACGCATTAAATCGCTTTTTGATTATGGCGATTGGTCGCTTGATTTTATTCCAG
>CAMPUL010000034.1 GCA_946997215.1 Gardnerella vaginalis | reverse complement strand
ATCTACAGCTTGTTAAAAGAAAAGCATTAAGCGATAAAACGGCAATAATAAGAGTTGTGCGAATCCGTGCCGCAGCGTTCATTTCCTTCTCTTTTTTTTTCTTTCATGTTATGGATGTCTTTCATATTCTGAATGATATATGCCTCTTGATATACACCTTTTTCTAGACTGCGAGTGAAATGAGTGTTTTATTGCGGTGTTTTATCTTAACTACTCTTAACTACTCTTAACTACTCTTAACTGTGCTGAGCCCTACTCTCGTATAGCTTTGTTGGGTTTTTGTTGTGTTTATTGTGGTGTTTTACTCCGAAATACTCCGAAATACCCTTAACTACTCCGAAATGTATTTACTTTTGCGCTTTGTTGTTTGTGTCGTGATTCGCATTGCTGCGGTTTATAGGCAGGAGTTGCGGCTGCTGGCGATAGTAGGAGAGTAAGTTAGAGAGTTTGCCCATCGCGTCGCGAAGAGTTTGCAAGCGCGGCAAGTAGATAACATGTAATTATTTTAAGGGATTGACGTTTGTTTAACAATGTAGTAAATTGATTTACAAGAGTTTAGCATTGCAGTTCAAAGGAGACTGAAATGGAGAGAATACCTAAAGGTAAAAAGTTCCAATTTAAGGCATTGCTTGACGACAAACAGTGGGCATCTAAAGATAATGTCTTCGGAGTTGGAGGGGAGGAGGTAGAAACAAGCGTGCATTTTTGATTTGGTGTCTGTGTGAACATGACATGTAGATTTATATGAGCCAGTGTTCGTGGCAATTAAAAAACTGTTTGCTTGTTATGTAGTCATACAACAAAGAATAAAAAAATTACTAGTTTGTTTTCTGATGCTTTAGAGAATAGTTCGTCATCCATTTTCTAAATGCAAAATGAGTGCAAGTTAACATATGCAGATAAAAAGAAGGTTACAATGAAGAAACTTACAAAAATATGTGCATTAATTGGTGCTGCTGCAATGATTATTAGCGCAGGTGCGTGTGGTAGTGCAAAATCGTCTGACGCTAATGGCTCAACACAGCTTACCATTTGGCATTATTGGGATGGCGCTAATGCCGATACCTTTGATGCAATGGTGAAGGATTTTAATGCTTCGCATAAAAATATTAAGATTAAGATTGCGAGCGTCCCGAATTCTGATTTTATGACGAAGCTTCGTGCATCGGCTTCGTCGAAGAGTTTGCCAGATATTTCTATAAGTGATTTGGTTTGGGTGCCACAGATTGCAAAAATGGGCAATTTGACTGATCTTTCTAAGGTTATCAGCTCGAAAACGCTCGCTGATGTGACTCCTGCATTGATTGACTATGGTCATATTGACGGCAAACAAGTTTCTGTGCCAGTTACTGCCAATAATCTTGCGTACATGTACAACAAGGACGTTTATAAAGAAGCTGGGTTAGATCCTAACAAACCACCACAAACATGGGATGAGTTGAAGAAAGTTGCCAAGACAATCAAGGAAAAGACGGGCAAGCCAGGGTATGATTTACTTACTCAAGCAGGAGATAACGGCGAAGGTTTAACTTGGAACTTCCAGGTCAACTTGTGGCAAGCTGGCGGCGAATTCTTGACAAAGGATAATTCTAAGGCTGCATTCAATACGCCAGAAGGCAAGAAGGCTATGAACTTCTGGATGGATCTTATCAAGAGCGGAGTGAGCCCATATGCTAAGTGGGGCGAATTTGAAAAGGGCAAGGGTGGTTCTGCTCAGGAAGGTAGCTGGATGGTTGGCATCTGGGCGCCAGATCCACCATTTGATTTCGGTGTAGCGAAAGCTCCTCATCCAAAGGATGGCAAGGAAGCAACCAATCTCGGTGGTGAACAAGCAATCGTCTTCCATAATTCTGACGCTCGCGCCAAGGCTGCTGGCGAATTCTTGAACTGGTTCTTGCAGCCAGAACAGGTGATCAAGTGGTCGCAAAAGACTGGCATGCTTCCTGTAACAAAGAGTGTTGCAAAGTCTGATAAGTATTTGGATTGGGTTAAGAAGGAACAGCCTCGTTTAATTCCGTTTGTGGAACAAATGGATATTGCTCATACGCGTCCAAATACTCCATTGTATCCAAAGATTTCCTTCGAATTTGCAAAGGCTGTGGAGAAGGCTTTCGCTGGCGAGCAGAGTGTTGACGAAGCGCTTGCGAATGCTGAAAAGGCAGTAAACGACGTGATTGCCAAGGGCTGATTGCATAAATACTGTGCCGATAGCTGGGTCGAATGAAATAAAGTTGGCTCAGCTATCGGAGTTCTTTGCATCAAGGAGTATGTAATGAAAAAACGTCATTTTCTCAAGTCTGCGCACAGGCACTACCAGAAAGATCAGGTAATTTGTGCTGCGGTATTCTTGTTGCCAGCAGTGCTTATTATTGGCGGTTTCGTGCTGTACCCTGTGTTGTCTGCTGTATATATTTCACTAACATCGTGGGATGGGTTCTCTCCAGAAAAGAAATTTATTGGCTTGGGAAACTATGCTCGTCTTTTCCAAGATCCTGAGTTTTTCAACAGCTTAATGGTAACAATTATTTATGCTGCTGGTGTATGCGTATTAAGTGTGTTGACTGGATTGTTGCTCGCGCTTTTGCTTGATGCGCCTATACGGGGTAGGAGTATTTATCGTAGTATTTACTTCCTTCCTGTGGTTACATCTTCTGTAGCTGCAGCCATTGTGTGGAAATATATGCTTGATCCTTCTGGATTCGTGAACAGTGTGTTGATGAAATTCAATATACACGGACCAGATTGGTTGCAAAATCGCTGGCTTGCGCTTATTGCATTAATTCTTTTGACCGTGTGGAAAAACATTGGATTTAACGCTATTTTGTATTTAACTGCATTGCAAGCATTGCCAAAAAGCGTGTATGAAGCGGCTGCATTAGATGGAGCTACTGGGTGGCAAAAATTATGGAAGATTACTTTCCCGTTGCTGTCTCCAATGACGTTTTTTGTAGTAGTTCAGGCATTAGTAACGAGCTTCCAATCTTTCGACCTTGCATACATGCTCACGGGTGGCGGACCTCGCGGAGGAACGGAAGTGCTTGGCATGATGATGTATCGTGATGCGTTCAAGCTCGGTGATTTTGGCTATGGAACAGCAATAGCGTTCATTACGCTTGCGCTAGTGCTAGGCGTGACGATGATTCAATGGAAAGTTTCTGGAGCACAAGGAGAAGAATAATGAAATCATCATTATGGTCGCGTTTGGCGCGTCATGCGATTCTGATTTTAGGTTCAGCAACAGTAATCATTCCATTTTTGTGGATGTTCACTACTTCTTTGCAAATGCGTGCTGAAACATACACGAATACTTCAATTTTTCCTACATCATGGCATTGGGAAAACTATATTCACGCGTGGCAAGCGGCACCGTTTGCGCAATATTATTGGAATACGCTATTGATGACAGTAGGAATTGTTGTAGGACATTTAATATTTGATGCCTTTGCTGCTTACGCTTTTGCGCGATTAGAATTTCCTTTGAAGAAAACAATATTCATTCTGCTGCTTTCTGCATTGATGATTCCTAATTTTGTGATTGTTATTCCGTCTTATGAGATAGTCGCTAATTTGGGGTGGGTTGATACGCTGTATGCTTTGATTGTTCCTAGACTTGCAGATGTGTTTGGCATTATTTTACTTCGCCAATATTTTGCAACAATTCCTCGAGAGCTTGATGAGGCAGCGCGCATTGACGGTTGTGGCAGGTTTGGAATATTCTTCAAAGTAATCGTTCCATTGTCGTCCCCAGCGTTTGCGACGCTTGGTATTTTCAGTTTTCTTTTTGCGTGGAATGATTTCCTTTGGCCATTATTGGTTACGAATACGGATGAAACTCGTACAATTCAGATTGGTTTAGCATCCTTCGTAGGGCGTTATGGAACCTCTTGGAATTATTTGATGGCAGGAACTTTGACTGCAACAATACCAAGTATTATTGTGTTCCTTTTCTTCCAACGTGCGCTCGTTAGAGGAATTGCAAATACGGGTATGAAAGATTAGAAATTGTAGAAATATTAAGGATGGGGTTTATTATGTCTATACCACAGTGGTTGCCTGATGCAAGATTTTATCAGATTTTTCCTGATCGTTTCTATCGTTGTGAAGGCTACGGTATGCTAACTGAAGGTCATGTTCCGCTTGATCCATGGGATGCTGAGCCTACGCGTGAGAATTTCTTAGGTGGTAATATTGCTGGAATTACAGAAAAACTTGATTATAT
This sequence comes from Gardnerella vaginalis, assembly GCA_946997215.1. Taxonomy (GTDB): domain Bacteria; phylum Actinomycetota; class Actinomycetes; order Actinomycetales; family Bifidobacteriaceae; genus Bifidobacterium; species Bifidobacterium vaginale_I. Next base: position 4,615 of record CAMPUL010000034.1, on the reverse strand, counting down.
TCATGATTTAGGGTGCAATGCGCTCTATTTGAATCCAATTTTTTCTGCTGCAACAAATCATCGTTATGATGCAAACGATTATTTCAAAATCGATCCACTTTTGGGAACTCTTGAAGATTTTCATACATTGGTAGATGAAGCGCATAAGCGGAATATACGTATAGTACTAGATGCAGTTTTAAATCATTGTGGTAAAACTCATTGGATGTTTCAAGATGTTGTTAAAAATGAAGAGAATTCAGAATATGTGAATTATTTTTCAGTGAAAAACTTTCCAGTTAAGTCATTGCCTGTGCCTAATTATAAAACCTGTTCTGGTTGTGAATATCTACCGAAGTGGAATGTGTTTAATCCAAAGGTGCGTGAGCATCATTTTAATGTTGCGAGATATTGGATTGATCAAGGTATCGACGGTTATCGTCTTGACGTTCCATATTTTATTTATCCAGAATTTTGGCAGGATTTTAGGCAAGTTGTTAAAGCAAAAAATTCAGAATTATGTTTGATAGCTGAAGAATGGAGAGACCCTGCTCAATGGCTGCAAGGAGACACTACCGACAGCACAATGAATTATACTCTGCGTGATTTAGTTTTAGGTTTTACTGCAACGAAGCGATTCAATGCATACGATCTTGTTAACGGTATTAACCGTTTGCAGGAGCGTATACCGTATGGATATCACCATGGGATGATGAATTTGTTGGGTAGTCACGATACTGAGCGTGTTTTAACTGCGCATCAAAATAATACTGAGGATTGCATAACAGCGTACTGTTGCATGTTTGCCTGCGAAGGTGCTCCGATGATTTATTACGGTGATGAACTTGGTATGGTTGGCGATAATGATCCAGGGTGCCGTTCTGGCATGCAGTGGGATAGTCTTGATACAAATGCTGAAATATTCCGTACAATTGTTCAATTAAATGCATTGCGGCGTGATCATATTGCGTTGCGAAGGGGTACGCAAAGTTGTTACGCTGTTGACGAAGATACTGTCATTATTTCGCGAGAGCATAAGGAAGAATCTCTTTTGATGATTATTTCACGTAATAATTTGGTAGAATATAATTCATCGAAGCTGCCTCAACAATTGCAAAATCATAATTGGCGAATTATAAATGGTGTAACTGTTGGAGATTGCTGGCGCCCCAATAAAGATAATTCTATGATCGTATTGCAAGCTCAACAGTAAAAATAATGTAGAAGTAAGAAGTGTGAAGCATGGGAAAGAAAATTACAATGCAGGATATTGCTGATGCAGCGCGTGTCTCTAAATCTGCTGTCTCCTTTGCGTATAATACTCCTGATCGCTTATCAGCAGAAACTGTAGAACACATATTTTCAGTTGCAAAGGAACTAGGATATGTGCGTAATCCTGTTGCTTATATGCTGCGAACTCAAAAGACAAATAGTTTGGGATTGTTACTACCACAGCAATTAGGGCGAGTGTTAGAAAATCCATACTATTCGGAATTTATTCAGGGTATTGGGCAAATCTGTGAGCGAGAGGGATTGACACTTCTTCTAGTACCTCCACTTCGTAATTCTATGTTAAAAGCAATTCCTTATGCTGCAGTTGACGGTTTTATAGTAACTGGTTTAGAAGAAGATCGTGGTGAAGTTGAAGCTCTTATGCAGCAAGGAAAGCCATTTGTGATTGTTGACAGTGAGGTGCATGGTCAGGCTCCGAGTATCAATATTGATGAGACGCGCGCTATGAAGGAATTAACTGAGCATCTTATTTCATTAGGTCATCGCAATTTTGTGGTGATTTCTCCAGAATCAGGCAATGATGATGGGTATCTTTCTTGGCATGGAACAATTCGTCGTCGTATTGATGGTGTGATTTCTGCTTTAGAAAAGAATGGAATAGCCCCACTGGTCGATAAGAAAAATGTTATTGAAGTACCATGTACTCGTACTGGAGGAGAAGAAGCTTTTGCGCAAATAAAACAAAATAATTCTGTATTTCCAACTGCGTTCATCTGTTTTAGTGATGTTATTGCGTTTGGAGTAATGGATGCTGCTAGACAGTCTGGTTTACAAATTCCACGTGATATTTCTGTTACAGGCTTTGATGATTTAGATGAGTCTGCATGTAGTAATCCGCCGTTGACAACAGTTAAACAGCCTGTTACAACTAAAGGACGTTTAGCTGCTGAATATATAGTAGAGACTTTGAATGCTGGGTATGAACGAGCATCATCCCGTCACGTATGCCTACCTATTACTGTGCTGTTGCGTGAGTCAATTGGCCCAGCAGCATCTATACGAGAATAGGCTGTGTAGTAAATGCTTTGATTCCTTCCTCCTATGAAAAATATAGTGCCACGTTAAGTTTTTTTAGCGTGGCACTATGTGCATAATTTTTGTAATATGACCAGAATTAATAATAATTTTTTTGTTTATATAAAAATTATTTTTTTTTACTGGCGATAGTAGGAGAGGAAGTTAGAGAGCTTGCCCATCGCGTCGCGAAGCGTTTGCAAGCGCGGCAAGTAGACTACGCGGAAGTAGCCTGGAGTCTGCCAATTAAAGCCTTTGCCGTGTACAATCAGCAACTTCTGATCGCGTAGCAAATCAAGAGCAAACTGTTCATCGTCGTGAATGTTGTATCGACTTGGATCGAGCTTTACAAACATGTAGAAAGCAGCGTCTGGCCGCTCAACGCTTACGCCATCCATCTCCTGAAGCGCGTTATAGCAATACTCGCGCTGCTCATACACGCGTCCGCCTGGCTCCAAATACTTTTCAACGCTCTGGTATCCGCCCAAAGCAGTCTGAATAATCGACTGCGCAGGAACGTTCGAGCACAATCGCATATTAGACAGCATGTTAAGTCCCATAATGTAGTCGCGAGCTTTGGATTTATCTCCCGAAAGGCTCATCCAACCAATGCGGAAGCCGGCAATCATATGCGATTTAGAAAGTCCGCTGAAAGTTACGCAGAACACGTCTGGAGCAAGAGAAGCAATCGAAATATGCTTCTTGCCGTCCATAACAAGACGGTCGTAGATCTCGTCCGCGAAAATAATCAGATTAAACTCGCGCGCAATCTTAACAATCTCTTCCAAAACTTCGCGGCTATACAGCACGCCCGTGGGATTATTTGGGTTAATAATCACGATTGCTTTAGTGCGCGGCGTGATTTTAGAGCGAATGTCGGCAATATCTGGGTACCAATGCGATTTTTCGTCACACATGTAGTGCACAGGAGTGCCGCCTGCCAGGCTCGCGCACGCGGTCCACAGAGGATAGTCTGGGCTTGGTATAAGAATCTCGTCGCCGCAATCAAGCAGCGCTTGCATAGAAAGGTTAATCAGCTCGGAAACGCCGTTTCCGGTGTAAATATCTTCCATTTGCACGCCTGGAATGCCCTTAAGCTGATCGTATTGCATAATCGCCTTGCGCGCAGAGAAAAGTCCGCGACTATCCGAGTAGCCTTCGCAGTCAATAAGCTGCTGCTGCATGTCGTAAATTACTTCGTCTGGAGCGCGGAATCCAAAAGGAGCAGGATTTCCAATGTTCAGCTTTAGAATATGCGTTCCGTTTGCTTCCATGCGGTTTGCTTCTTCAACAACAGGGCCGCGAACATCGTAAAGCACGTGCTCAAGTTTGGTGGATTTGTTGAAAGATCTATGTTTGAGTGTTTGGGAAAGTTGTTCTTCTGTAAGCTGTGGGTGATTTAATTGTGATTCTTCTGCAGACTGGCAGTTTTGCGCGACTTTTGCGCAAGAATGACCGCCTTTGATTCCGTCGCAGCTAATTCCAAGAATTTGTGCAAGCATATCTCGCACGTCTTTGCGTGGCTCAGTTTTGCCGCTTAAATATTGACTTAGTTGACTTTTGCCAAGCTTATGGCCGTCTTTTGCTGCAAGCTCGATTACGTCAATCTGCTTATATCCCTTGATTTTCATTGCCTTTTTAAGGTCGTTTGCAAAATTCTGTGCCATAATCCGTCTTTCTTATAGAAGCTTATAAAATCAGCATTCTTAAATTGAACAAACTTACAACAAAGTTCAAAATAGAAGATATAAATTGAACTTTGAGGCGATTAAAAGACAATTTTACGCATAAAAAAGCATTTTGCAAGCCTAGAATTGAATTTATTTTGAATTTATTTTGAATTTTGACCGAATAATAATTAAAACTTGAACTAGAAAAACGTTAAATTGAACTTATTTTGATTTAGCTACATGAGATTGTTTGCGAATCAACGCAGTTTATTGCGGTGATACTATGGGTTACATGTATTTCTTTACTCCGCGCAGATGTGAATCTACCCAAAAAATAATGTACGCCAACAAAGGGCAAGCTCTTATGGCAGCGGATAAAAGCTTTAGGGAGCGTGGAGCAAAACTGTGGGTTTATAAATGCGATTATTGCGGCAGCTGGCATTTAACGCATTCAAATCCTGCGATTCGTAAGTATTGCGATATGCGCTCGCGGTTTGAAACAACAAAACCCAAGTCTAGAAAACGCGGATATAAACCGCGCATTCGCTAAATACTTAACGCTAAATAATTAATGCTAAAAATTCAGTAATGCAGTAATTCAGTAAATTAGTAAATCAGTACTTAAAAGTAAATCCTTGCGCATTAAGCTGCGATTCGCA
>CAMPUL010000033.1 GCA_946997215.1 Gardnerella vaginalis | reverse complement strand
CCATTCTTGACGATATACCAATTATATCAAGAATGGTAGAAGCTAATTTTCAACGGGTTCGGCGTCTGGGTTTCCCCATTCGCAATTATATCAAGAATGGTAGAAGCTAATTTTCAACCAATAAGAAAGCGCTTGAGGCGATTGCTCAATTATATCAAGAATGGTAGAAGCTAATTTTCAACAAAAGTTGAAACATGTTTCGTAAGCGCACAATTATATCAAGAATGGTAGAAGCTAATTTTCAACTGAATCCTGAGCGCACTATGTTGACGATTCAATTATATCAAGAATGGTAGAAGCTAATTTTCAACAAGATGCACGATAGCAGCGAGCGCAAATCAATTATATCAAGAATGGTAGAAGCTAATTTTCAACTGAATCCTGAGCGCACTATGTTGACGATTCAATTATATCAAGAATGGTAGAAGCTAATTTTCAACAAGATGCACGATAGCAGCGAGCGCAAATCAATTATATCAAGAATGGTAGAAGCTAATTTTCAACAGTTTGTGCAATCGCTAAATTATTGCTGCAATTATATCAAGAATGGTAGAAGCTAATTTTCAACGAATAAATAAAACGGGGAAGCTAGAAAGCTTCCCCTGCAGTGATAATCATCAAAACTGCTGAGCAATCAAACTGGATAACAAGTCCAGTCTTATTGAAAATTAGCATTCTTAGTGTATCATTTTTAAGAAATAGAAAACAAGTGAATTTTTTAATTTTTGTTAAAAGATTTGAAAAGTAACATATTGATATAATTAATAGATAGTGTAGTTGAAAATATTTTTACTTTACGCATATGTGCGTTTTCTAAAAAGCATCTTCTGTAAATGTATGTATGTAGTCTTCGTATAAACAATATTCATATATTCATAATGGGAACGTTACTAAGGTGGCGTTCCCATTATGTTTCTTTATATTAAGAAAATTATTTACGCGTTATCTGCGAATTGCAGTCATTCTCGTTATTGCAACTTACCAAATGTGCACGCGCTCAGCAGGGTCGAGCCACATTTCGTCGCCTTCTTTAACATCGAAAGCATCGTAGAACAAGTCAACGTTTCGAGCAATGCCGTTAGTACGGCATTCTGCAGGGGAGTGTGGGTCGATTTGAAGGTATTGTTCCGCAATCTCGTTACGAGCCTTGGAACGCCATACAAGCGCGTAGCTTAAGAAGAATCGTTGCAAAGCAGTAAAACCATCTACCTTAGGAGCGTTAAGCAAGGTCTCTCGAATTGCGTCGTCACTTCCTTCGATTTCTTGCCCCTTGCTCTTTTGCAAAGCAAAAGCGTAGGCTTTAAGCGCAATAGTTACGCCGCTTAAATCGCCAATATTCTCGCCGATTGTTAAAGCGCCATTTACGTGAGGCATTGCATTGCGCTCTTCTTTGCTCTTTAAGTGAGAATACTTAACAATAAGCTGCGTTGGCGTAAAAGCATTGTATTGCTCAATAAGCGCTTTAGTGCGCTCAGTGAAGTTGGTTTTGTCTTCTTCGGTCCACCAATTGTTAAGCACGCCGTCGCCATCGTATTCGCAACCTTGATCGTCAAAACCGTGGCCGATTTCGTGGCCAATTACTGCACCAATAGCACCGTAATTTGCTGCGTCTGGAGCACTTGGGCTAAAGAATGGCGGTTGCAAAATCGCAGCTGGGAACACGATTACGTTAAGCAGTGGATCGTAGTAAGCATTTACGGTTTGCGGAGTCATCTGCCACTCTTCGCGATCCACAGGTTCTCCAGCTTTTGCAGTATACCTACCAAACACAAATCGAGAAACTTCGCGCATATTCTCAATTAAGCCAGCGTCTTCCTTAATATTTAGCGCAGAGTAGTCAATCCAATGATTTGTGTAACCAATATTTGGCTCAAACTTGCTAAGCTTTTCCAAAGCCTTTGCCTTAGTCTCCTCGCCAAGCCAGCTGCTGTTAGAAATAGATACGCGGTATGCGTTAATAAGATTGCTAACTAAGCCTTCCATATACTTTTTAGAAGACTCAGGGAAGTGCAAACGCACATATTCGCGGCCAACTTCTTCGCCGCAAGCATCGTCAACAACTCCGATTGCACGCTTCCAGCGGTCGCGTGGCTTGGTGGCGCCAGAAAGCACTTTGCCATAGAAGTCGAATCGCGCTTGTGCAAAGTCCTCGCTTAACATGCTTGCCCAGCACAAAATCACGTGCACGCGTGCCCAAAGCTTTAGATCTTCTAAGTCGGCTTCTTGCCAAATCTTATTCAATCCTTCTATAAAGCTTGGCTCGTGAACTACTACTTTGCTAAAAGCTTCACGAAGGTTGATTGGCTGATTCTTTGCTTCTTCTGAGTTATCGTACGCTTTTTGTGCAGCATCTAAGAAAGCGTTGAGATTAAGCGCTTCAAGCTTTTTTGCCAAATCTGCATAATCGCAAGGATTATAAGTTTTTTGAGAATCGCGAGTTGCAACATTATCCCAGTGCTTGCTTGCGATTTTAGTCTCAACATTCAAGAAACTATCGGCTTGCGCTTGTGTAGTAGTTGCGTCTCCGTATCCGGCCAAGCGAAGCAATGAAGCTACCATTTTTACGTATTCAGTGCGAATTGGAGCGTAGTTATCTTCGCGATAGTACGCTTCGTCTGGCAAACCCAATCCAGACTGCTCAATATGCATAATATTCGTCTTAGGATCTTTAGGGTCTCCGTAAACGCCAAAATAAAACATTGCGCCTGGTCCGCCGTACGGGTTAAGTGCGCCGAGTGTGCGAACCAAATCTTCCTTGCTGGTTGCCGCATCAACAGCGTCTAAATCGCTCTTAATTGGCGTAATTCCAGCTTTTTCAATAGCTGCAGTATCTAAATAGTTGCGGTATAAGATTCGCGACTTTTTGGCTGGGCAATCTTCGCTTTCTAAAATATCTCGAATTTGCGTCTCTGCATCTTCTGCAAGCTTGTAGAAAGCGCCGAACATTGGCTTATCTTCTGGAAGAGTGTAAGTGTCAATCCAAGGACCATTTACGTAGCGGAATAAATCGTCTTGTGGTCGAATAACTGAAGAGAAGGAAGCTGGGTCAAAATTTACAGCAGAAATTTCCTTCTGCGATTCCTCATTATTGTTATTATTTTCATTGTTATTAGGCATGTGCCTAGATTACAAGTATTAAGCGACATCATTAGCTAGTATTTTCGCCATATTTTGCGCCATTTTCGTGCCTGCGCGTTAGTCTTAAATCATGATTGAACTGAAAACTCCAGCTGAAATTGAAGCGATGAAACCTGCAGGTCGCTTCGTCGGTAGTATTCTTAAAGACTTAAAAGCAATGACCAAAGTTGGCACAAATCTTCTTGAAATTGATGACTTTGTTCGCCAACGCATTATGAGCCGTAAAGGTGCGTCTTCTTGCTATGTTGATTACGCTCCTGATTTTGGAACTGGTCCTTTTGCACACTACATTTGCACTTCTGTAAACGATGCTGTTCTTCATGGCGTTCCTTATGATTACAACCTTAAAGACGGCGATTTGTTGACTCTTGACTTAGCGATTAACGTTGACGGATGGGTTGGAGATTCTGCTGTTAGCTTTGTGGTTGGAAAGCATGCGGATCCAGAAGATTTGCGCTTAATTAAGTGCACGGAGGAAGCGCTGGAAGCTGGCATTAACATGGCTCAGCCAGGCAACCGTCTTGGCGATATTTCTGCAGCTATTGGATGCGTTGCTCACGAGTATGGTTACAGCGTAAATCTTGAGTTTGGCGGTCACGGAGTTGGCCATATTATGCATGGCGATCCGCACGTTCCTAACGATGGCACTGCTCACCACGGCTACAAGCTTCGCCCAGGCCTGGTTATTGCTATTGAGCCATGGTTCTTAAAGACTACTGACGAGATTTATCAAGATCCAAAAGATGGCTGGACTCTTCGCTCTGCTGATGGTTCTCGTGGCGCTCACAGCGAGCATACTATTGCAATTACGGAGAATGGTCCAGAGATTTTGACTGTTCGCTAAACTTTTAATAGCAATTGTGTAAATAATTGCGTAAAGCTTTAACGTAAAAAGTTAAATAGTAATTGCGTAAAACGAACATAATAAAACATAAAGAGGTACTTTAAGTAAATGGCAGAATTTGATTTTGCTCAAGCGTTAAATGATGTTGAAGCAAAGTATTCTTCGATTTCTAAAGCAATAGACGTTGATTCGTTGAAAACTACGATTGCAGATTTAGAAAAGCAAGCTGCGGAGCCTGGACTTTGGGATGATTCTGAGCACGCTCAGCAAGTTACGAGTAAGCTTTCTGCAGCTCAGTCTCAATTAAAGCGTTTACAAGCTGTTGAGCAGAGCATTGAAGATACTAAAACTTTGATTGAGCTTGGGCAAGAAGAAGGCGATGCTGATTCAATGAATGAGGCTCAAGAGGAGCTTGGCTCTATTGCTCATGAGTTGGACGATATGGAAGTGCAAACTCTTCTTGATGGCGAGTATGACGCTCGTTCTGCAGTTGTTACGATTCGATCTGGCGCTGGCGGCGTGGATGCTGCTGATTTTGCGCAAATGCTTCTTAGAATGTACTTGCGTTGGGCAGAGCGAAACGGCTACAAAACTAAGATGATGGACACGTCTTATGCGGAAGAAGCTGGTATTAAATCCGCAACTTTCCAAGTGGATGCCCCTTACGCGTATGGTCGCCTTTCTGTGGAAGGTGGCACGCACAGAATGGTTCGTATTTCGCCATTTGACAATCAAGGCCGTCGTCAAACTGGCTTTAGCGCAGTGGAAGTAATCCCACTTGTTGAAGCTACAGATCATATTGACATTCCAGATTCCGACATTCGCGTAGATACTTTCCAAGCGTCTGGCCCTGGCGGACAAGGCGTAAACACTACGTATTCTGCTGTTCGCATTACGCATTTGCCAACTGGTTTGGTTGTTTCTATGCAAGATGAGCGCAGCCAGATTCAGAACCGTGCTGCTGCAATGGCAGTTTTGCAATCGCGTTTGCTTGTGTTAAAGCATGCGGAAGAAGCTGCGAAAAAGAAGGAGCTTGCTGGAGATATTAAGGCAAGTTGGGGAGACCAGATGCGCTCTTACGTTCTTCACCCGTACCAGATGGTAAAGGATTTGCGCACAGGTTACGAAACTTCGCAAACTCAAGCTGTTTTTGACGGAGATATTGACGGTTTTATTGAAGCTGGCATTCGTTGGAGGCATGAGCAGCGAGTTGCGGCTCAAAAAGAAGCCGAGGAAAAGTCGCAAGCTTAGTTTGCACTAAGTAAAAGTCGAGATAAAAGTCATAATAAAAATCAAAATAAAATTAAAATAGAAAATTAAAATAGTTAAAAATTAAAGAATTAAAGAATATCGTTCAATAGTTCGTAAAGGAAAAGCATATATGTCTCTGATTTCACTAGAACATGTGTCGAAGATTTATCCTAAGGGCACTCGCCCTGCTTTGGACGATATTTCTTTAGACGTTAATCGCGGCGACTTTGTGTTTCTTGTTGGCGCGTCTGGATCTGGTAAAACAACGCTTTTGAGTTTGCTTTTGCGCGAAGAAGAAGCCACAAAGGGCGAGATTCACGTTGCTGGCAACGATTTGAGACGCCTGGTAAATCGCCAGGTTCCGCAATATAGAAGGTCGCTCGGCTTTATTTTCCAGGATTATAAGCTGCTTAATAATAAAACTGTGTATCAAAATGTGGCGTTTGCGCTAGAGGTTATTGGCACGAGCCGCTCTACGATTAAGTCGCTTGTTCCGCGCGTTTTGGAAACAGTTGGTTTAACTGGCAAGGAGAATAATTATCCGCACGAGCTTTCGGGTGGTGAGGCTCAGCGAGTTGCGATTGCTCGCGCGTACGTTAATCATCCGCAAATTCTTCTTGCAGACGAGCCTACTGGAAACTTGGATCCTACAACTTCTCTTGGAATTATGGAAGTTTTGGATGCGATTAACCGCACGGGCACTACGATTGTTATGGCTACGCATAACGAGGAGATTGTGAACTCAATGCGAAAGCGCGTTGTGGAGCTTCATGCTGGTCATATTGTGCGAGATGAGCGAGAAGGATCTTACGATTCTGCGCTTTACTTCCCAGATGCAGATGTTGAGCAAAAGTCGAAAGCTCAGCAAGCTGTAGAAGGAGACTCCATTAGTGCGGCTGTTGGTGAATCGAAGGGCGAATCGAAGAGTGGTGCTAGCTTAAATGCTAGCTCAAATGTTAATAATCAATCGCCTATAAGCGCAGACGATTTTGACGAGTCGCAAGAAAACCATCGCTTTATGACTAAGCGTGCAAAGCGTGCGTCTCAAGCAAAAAAGGCTATGGACGCTGTTGCTCAAACTTTGCAAAATGGGTCTGAAAATAATGAGGGCATTGCTCGTCTTGCGCAATCGGTTCATTCTGGCAGAACTGGTAGATATGGCGAGGTTTTTCAGCCTTTAGAAACAACTATGACTTGGGGGCGTGGGCTTTCGATTCCGCCTGCTCCGCCTGCAAAAAAGTCGAATGCTGTTGAAAACGAAAACAAAAACGAAAACAATGACAATGAAACTAGTGGCGTGAATCAAACGAGTGTTGATGGTGCAACAAGTGTTGATAACGAAGTTGGCGAAGTTAGCCAAACTAGCGAAGCAAGTGAAAACGTCAATGCTAGAGAAAACGTCAAAGATAGCGAAAATAGTAGCGTTTTTGAATCTAATGAAACAAACTCTAGCAATAAAGATAGCAATACTGAAGCTAATGAAGCCGAAGCGAATAAAACAGAAGTCAGTAATAGCGAAAATCTTAAGAACGAAGGAGACGAGTAATGCGATTGCGATTCATATTCTCCGAAACGTGGATTAGCTTACGCAGAAACGTTTCTATGATTATTTCGGTAATGCTTGTTACCTTCATATCGTTCTTGTTTATAGGCGCATCTGTTCTTATGCAAGCGCAAATCACAAAAGCTAAGGGCGATTGGTACGACAAAGTAGAAGTGGTTGCGTGGCTTTGCCCAGATGGTACAAGTCAGGCAGCATCATGTGCTTCTGGAAAAGCTCCTACTAAAGAAGAAATTGTAAAACTAGAGAATATTATTAACCAAGAACTTGGCTCAGACGTTTCAAACATAACTTATGTTAGCAGAAGCGAATTTTACAAGAATACTTTTCTTAAGCAATATCCTAATGGCTTATACCAGGGTCGTACTTTAACAGCTGCCGATATGCAAGATTCATTGCGACTAAAGCTTACGAATCCAACAAAATATCAGGTTGTTTCCGAAGTTCTTTCGGGGCGCGAAGGCGTTGAAGAAGTTGTGGATCAAAGGCAGATTTTTGACCCCGTGTTTAGCGTTTTGAATCACGCAACAGCTGTGACTATTGTGCTTGCTGCGGTTATGGTTGTTGTGGCGATTATGCTTACAGGCACTACGATTCGCATGTCTGCAGCTTCTAGAAAGCAAGAGACGGAGATTATGCGACTTGTTGGTGCTTCTAATTGGACTATTCGCATGCCGTTTATTTTAGAGGGAGCGTTTGCTTCTCTTATAGGCTCTCTGTTATCTGGGTGCGCGTTAAGCGTTGTTGTTAAAGTGTTTATTACGGATTGGCTCGCACAAAACGTTCGTTGGATGCCGTTTGTTAATCAAGCAACTGTTTGGATGACTGTTCCAGTGTTGGTTATTGGAGCTGTTTTGCTTTCAATAATCGCCTCTGCGTTTGCCTTGAGACGATATTTGCAAGCGTAAATTGTCTTAAATAAATTGTTATAAGTAAATCGTCTTAAATAAATCGCCTAAATATAAGTGATATAAAACTTAAGATTGGTTTGAAACGCTTACGATTAATAAGATTTTCAATGTATAATTCGCATTAGTGCTTGTAAAGGTTGAAAGGAAAGCAAGTTGGGCAGAAAGTTTGAAAGCAAAAGACGCTATTTTTACTATTCTAAGCGCGCTGTTTCTAGCGTAATTGTGTTAGGCGTTCTTATGTTTTCTGCATTTACTATTCTACTTGCGTATACTCCTTTGCGTGCGAATGCTGTAACAATGCAAGATTACAACAGAAAAGTGCAAAGTAATGCGGCTCTTAAAAAGCAATTGGCTGGAGTTAGTAAACAGCTTGCAGATAAGATTTTAGAGCTTAATGATCTTAACGAGCATCAAATTCCAAACCAGATTCGAGCTGCCCAACAAGCTCAAGATCAAGCGCAACAAGCAATGAGCCTTGTTGAATCCACAAATCAACGTTTGCAATCTGCTCAAAAAGATAAGCGCGACCTAGAAGAAAAGATTAAAAAAACTGGCGAAGATTTTGACGATGCAAAGGCTGCTGTAGCTCAGCTTGCGCGAAAAAGTTTCCACGGTTCAAACGCTTCTAACGTAATGGCTATGGTCACAAATTCAACAACTACAGAGCAATTTGTTGGAAAGCTTCAGTCGGAAGCTGCTGTTGTTCGTAGTGAAGCGAATGCTGCTAACGATGCTGCTGTTAATTTGAGCAACTCGATGAATAGGCGTCAGCGTTTGGCTGCTATAGAAGATGAGATTCAAAAACTAAAGCAAAAAGCTCAAGACCAGGCACAAAGCGCGCAAGCTGCAGCAAAAGCTGCTATAGATAAGCAGCGTTCTTTGCAAAATCTGAGAGACCAGGGAAGTGCTCTTAGAAAGCAGCTGGAAAGCCAAAAAAGCAGTCTTACATCTCGCGCAGCTCGTGAGGCTACAGAAATCGTTGCGTTAAAGTCTCAAATCGACGCTCAAGCTAGGGCTTTGGCTGCGTCTGCTGCAGCTCGCATGAATCCAAACGCTAATCGCCAACAAATGCGCGGTGGCGGTTGGAGTGCGCCTTATTTGCCTGCGTTGCCTCTTTCTAATGGTGCTGCAAGTGGCATGAATTACTCAGTTCCTGGCAATTGCCCTGCTGGTTCTGGTAATTGCTACGGTCATAATACTGGTAATACTGCTGGAGGTTCTGCATACCCTGCTCGCCAATGCACGCTTTGGGCGTATTTGCGTAGGTCGCAGCTTGGATTGCCTGTTGGGTCGTTTATGGGAAATGGCGCAGACTGGGCAAACTCTGGGCGCCGACTCGGTTATCTTGTAAATCGCACTCCACACGTTGGTGCCGTTATGGTGTTTTCTAGAGGTGCTGCTGGATCCGACCCTACGTACGGCCACGTTGCTGTTGTTGAACGCGTAAATTCCGATGGCTCCGTGCTTATATCCGAAGGTGGCGTTGGGTTTGCAACTTTCCCGTCTTATAGGACTATCAGCAATGCTGGCAGCTATGAGTATGTTCACTATTAATTTTTAATTTTTATGATTCGATTTAGTTATGATTCGATTTAGGTTGGTGTAGTTTGGATAAAAAACCTGGTTCAGATGGTACTTTAACTGTTGCAAGAAATAAAAAAGCTAGCCACGACTATGCGATTGAAGATTGCTACGAAGCAGGTATCGCGCTTACTGGAACCGAAGTTAAGTCTTTGCGAGAAGGCCGAGCTTCTTTAGCTGAAGCGTTTGTAAACATTGATAGGCGTGGTGAGATTTGGCTAGAAGGCGCGAATATTCCCGAATACTTAAATGGAACGTGGAATAATCATGCGCCAAAACGTAAGCGTAAGCTGCTTCTTCATGCTGTTCAAATTGCTAAGCTTTCTAGGCAAATTGAAGCTAAAGGTTATACGATTGTGCCTTTGAGAATTTATTTTAAGGGCAGCTACGCTAAAGTTGAGATTGCTTTGGCGCGAGGCAAAAAAGAGTACGATAAGCGTCAAGCTCTGCGCGAAGAACAAGATAAGCGCGAGGCATTGCGCGCTATGCGATACAAGAATATGCAATCTAGGTGATTTGCGCTCCGACCTACCTTTTCGCTTAGAGCGTAGCGCGAAAAGGTAATTCGGAGCGCTGAGCCGCTCAAAGCAGAAGCACTGCTTCTGCGCGGCGAAGACGTTCGCGCGCTTAGACCGCGCGAACGACATGACCTGCCGTAGCGCTTAGAGCGTAGCGCGGTTCCCTTGCTTGGAGTTGCGCGAGGTTTGAGTATTTCTCTCCTCGCAAGTGACGCGCACCTTTACGGATATCTTGTGAACGTTAATGTTCTAATGTTTTAGGTTGGCGCTATTTATTGCTCGTAGAGAAATACATCAAACCTTCTGAATGTCTAAGACTTTTGCGTGGTTTTCATCACCGAGATTCTCGATTTTTCTTCTTCATTCGATGAATCACCACCTTCGGCACTGAGGTTCATCTCATTCAGGGCGAAAAATCTCGAATCTCTACATCGCTTAGTGTAATCGTACAATTTTGTAGTGGGTCTATGAGCGACACGCCGTATATTATTCATTTTTACGAATAATATACGGTTTTGTGATTTTGTAATTCGTTATTTTTCGCTGATTTTTATCATATGCATGTATGGCAATTTATGAATATTCAGTTTCTGTATTTTAATAATCGCAATTTAGTAGCGATATCGTGTATAGTTATGCATATCACTGTAAATTATAAGTTATTTATTCTTTAAGACTGAAGGATTGAACAGGAGAAGAAAATGCTTAAGTCAAATAAGATTTTTATGCTCGCTAAGCCAATTGCTGCAATTGCAACTCTTGCATTGATTGGATGCACATGCGCTTGCGGCCCTGCTGATTCTAAAGCAGCAGACCCAGATGTGGCACGCAGCTACGATGTAAGCAAAGTTCAAAAAGACGAAGAGATTGCAAAGCTTGTTCCAGAAAGCGTTGCAAAAACTGGCGAGCTAACTGTTGGCGTAAATGTGAGCTATGCTCCAGCAGAATTCTTCGCTGCAGATGGCAAAACTCCAGTCGGCTACGAAATTGACTTTTCTAAAGCGCTAGCAAAGTTGATGGGCTTAAAAGCAAAGATTATGCACGCTCAATTCGATTCCATTATTCCAGCAATCGGAAGCAAATATAACGTTGGAATCTCGGGCTTTACAGTAAACGCTGAGCGTATGAAAACTGTTGATTTTGTAACGTACGCAAACGCTGGCTTATCTTTTGAAGTTCGTAAAGGAAACCCAACTAAAGTAGATACAAAGAATCTTTGCGGCAAAAAAGTTACATTAGAAACTGGCACTGTTGGCGAGCCGATTATGGAAGAAGCCAAAAAGCAATGCAAGGCGAATAACAATAAGCCGCTAGAAATCCTAAGCTTTAAGGATCAAACAGATGCCACTACAGCTTTGCTCTCTGGCCGCGCAGACGTTATGTATGCCGATACTCCTGTTGCTGGATATGCTGCAATAAAGAACGATGGAAAGCTAGAGATTCTAGAAAGCAGCAACGATGCGGAGCCAATGGGTGCAGCCGTTAAGAAGGGCGATGCTAAGATGCTAAAGCTTATTAAGGCCGCAATCGATAAGCTTATGAAGAATGGCGTTTACAAAGACATTCTAAAGAAGTGGGGTGTTGAAAACGTTGCCATTAAGGAAGCGCAAGTAAACCCAGAAGTATGATCTTAAAGTTGGCGTGCGTTTACAGTTACTGCATAAGTAAAATCGCACGCCAATTTTTGTATTTAATCTATAGTGATTGCTAGTTAGTGATTTGCATATGTTGCAAACAAAAGCCTTTATGGAGAAAGTATGTTTAACAGTTTAACTAAAAAGCCTTTACAAAATTCGCAAGGGAACGAGCGTATTTTGCCAGTCAAAAATCCTGGACCAATCGTAGCTGGCGTAATCGTAGCTATACTCGCATGCTCGCTGCTTTATTCTATAGTCACAAATCCGCGATTTGAGTGGGATGTTGTTGGAATTTATCTTATAAGCAATAATGTTCTTGCTGGTATTGGTTGGACTTTGTTGTTGACTTTGCTTTCTATGGTTA
>CAMPUL010000032.1 GCA_946997215.1 Gardnerella vaginalis | reverse complement strand
AATCCTAAATAAAGTTGATCGCGTGCAAAGAAATTCGCTAACAAGCGTTATGCAATCAGCTGTTGAAGCGCTTAACGTAGACATTGATAGCGCTGTTGGAGCGGCCTTAAAATACAAGGATTTTAGCAATCAAACAATGCTTAACGACATGCACAATGTGCTAGATTCGCTAAACGCGATTGTAGAAACGTATGTGCAAGAGATGGGCGAGTGGCAAGATGTTAGTTTGCGCGGACTAATCAATTGGATTGACTCAGCAAAAACGCTTGATCTGCAAGCTTCTAGAACAGAGCAAAATAGCGCGCAAGTTGTTTTAATGACAGTTCACCAATCAAAGGGTTTGCAATGGCCAGCAGTTGCTGTAGTTGGGCTAAACGAGGGCGCTTTTCCAAGTAATCAAGGCGATTCGCTAAAAGTTGATGATAATGGGCAAGCCAGCGCTCGCATACCGATTGAGTTTGCCGCAAGCGTGCCTTCTGCGTTGCGCGTGGATGCCAATATTTTGCCGCATTTTCCGCATACAGTAACGCGTGCCGAGGCAATGCATCCCCAAAAATCCATGCAAAGTTTAGATAGTGTACAAAAGATTTTTGACGAGATTAAGCCAAATAGAATCAAAGCTTTGTGTGATTTCGCGGCTGCTGTTCAAGAGGTGGATGCTGGCTCTGCGGTTGCTGGCGATTTTTTGAGCGAAGAAACTAGCAGTGTGTATAATGCGTATAAATCCCAGCAAAGCGTTGATTTTATGCCATTTACGCAAAGTGAGGAGCGCGGAATCCAGCTTCACATGGACGAGCGCCATCTTATGTATGTTGCTCTTACGCGCGCAAAGTTTGCAGCGCTTTTAACTGGTTCAGCAAATTCGGGAGATTCGGAAGAAAATGGGCGTAAGCGCGCCGCTTCGGTGTTTCTTAAGGAGTCGATGGAAGCTATAAAGTCGCTTAATGGTGTGATTGAAGTTAAAAAATGCGAGGCGGAAAATTCTGACGATTCCAGCGAAGACGTTTTTGGCCTTATTGCAGGCGATTTTGCAGGTGAGCTTTCTAAAGAGTTTGGAAAAATTAAAGTTCAAAGCGATTCGCGTGCTAAAGAAAGCGTGCTTGAATGGCCTTGTGCTTTGAGTGAAGATGTAGAAAATGCGCTTCAAGAATCTGCAAAACTTGTTAAGAGTGAAGATGTTAAAAGTGAAGATTTTGATGGTGATTTTGATGGCGAATCTTCCTTAATATCACATCAAAAATCGCTTTATTCACGCGCAAAAGCGTTTGTTCAAGACGCCGATTTAACATCGCAAAACGCTGGCGATTATTCTCTAGAAGACTTAGCAAAAAAGGTGGAAAAGATTTCCAACGGATCTAGGCTTAACGTAACGTCTTTGCAAAAAATAAGCAAAGTTGCGCAAAATTCAGATGCAAATGGCGTAAATGCCAATGCAAATGGCACAAACGCTAGCGCTATCGCGCGCGAAAACGACCGAGTTTACAACAATCTATTGGCTTGCATTCGACCAATTCCGTCCGTTTCGTCAATGGATGCAAATCTTGGTACAAAATTCCACGCGTGGGCGCAGCAATTTGTGGATTCGGCAGTGTCTTCTAGTGCATCCGAGTGTGCTAAGTGGCGTACTATTGTAAAAAATGGCGCTTTGTTAGATGAGCAATTTATTCCTCAAGATCGCAAAGATTTGCTTTACGAGTTTAATCAAAATCGCGAAGCTTCTGATCCTCAAAGTTGCGCACTAAATCAATGGAAGCAACGGCTTATAGAATCGCGTTGGGCAAAACGAGTGCCGCTAGCTGCAGAAATGCCGATTTTAATGCAAGTCGATAATACGGAGTTTGCAAATAGAATTATCAACGGCACTTTGGATGCTGTTTTTGCAGGGGGATTAGACGCTAGCGATGAATCGAAACTCTACACAATTGTTGACTGGAAGACGGGTAAGCGGCCAAAAACCGCGGAAGATATTCGCCTAAAACTTGAGCAGCTTGACTGGTACAGGCTGCTTCTTGCGCGCGCTACAAACGTTGATTTAAGCTGCATAGACGCTACTCTTTACTACGTTAGCGAGGCGCGTGCGGAAAATCGCGAGATTCACGCGCTGAGCAAAACTCGTGACGAGATTTTGAGCGAGGCGTCTTTTTAGAATCAACGTATTTGGTAATCTAAAAGTAGGGCATAAGCCGATTTAAGTTAGTAAAAGTTAAGTTAGTAAAAGTAAAAGAAGGACAAAATGACGGTTGAGTTTCGTCCAGTTAAAATTAACGACATTGACGCAATCGTAGAGGAATACGAGCGCACATGGGGGATTGCGAATGCTGTTGGAGCAGACGCTTCGCGCAATCTTTCTAGGCGATTTGTGCTTCACTATTTGGAGCCTTCTACGTACGGAACTGTTGCAACAATAAACGGCAAATTTATGGGACTTTTGCTTGCGCGCGTGTACGGAGATAAGGTGCTGTTTAAGCAAGTGCAGAAGATGCTAGAAGAGCAAGAGGCAAAGATGTCTAGCAAAGACGATTCTTTGCACGCAAAAGCGTTGGATTCTGCGATTTCAATGGGTCAGATTGAGCGCAAGTTGGAGGCGATGAGCCACATAAACGACTTGACTCAGGCAGAGTTGGAGCTTTTTATTGTTTCTCCAGACGCTCGCGGGCACGGAGTTGGCGGCGGATTGTGGAAGCGCACAATGCAACATTTGCGTAGTCGCGGAGTGAATCGCTACTTTTTGCACACAGACACGGCTTGCGATGTTAGTTTCTACGATTATCACGGTCTTAGGCGAGATGCTACGTGGGCTAAAAAAGATCATGAAAAGTATGCGGATCGCGTAAAAGATCTTGTTGAGGATTTGTACATATATTCGGGCGAGCCGTTTGTAAACCGCGCCAGACGCACGCATCAGTCGCGCTGATTAATTTCTACTGATTTGACTGATTTATATGAGCAACTTTCTTGCTTTTGTTTCCCATTTGACCAAATACGTAAACAAATGTGGGGAAGTGTTCACGCTTTTGTTTCCTAAAACACTAAGAATGGGAACAAACGCGGGCGAATCGACGATTTCGAGCTGCGTAATGCGCGGGCGCGACGACCTGCCTTGTAGCGCGCTGTAACGCGCGAACGATTTTCCCGCTTTTGTTTCCCCAATCGACCAAAAAGGGAACAAACGCGGGAAAAAAGAAACAAAATGCGGAAGATTGCTTGCGCTGATTAATCGCGCTTTCGCGTTACAATAATCCACCCAATTGATGCGATTGGAATAGCAATAAGCGTAGAAATCCACGGAACCATCATTCCTCCGTGCGAACTCCACGCGTCAATCGCAAAGCCTGCAACCATGGATCCAAGTGAAGCGCCAGTAGCCGATGCTGTTGGCAGCCAAGATAATCCTTCGGTAAGCGAATGCTCTGGAATCGTGTCTTTAACAATAAGGTTTCCAGTTGCAAAAATCGGCGAAACACACAATCCGCTCAAAAGCTCAAAAATGCTTAGAAGTATAAGCCTATCTATGTTAATGTTCATAAGAATAAAGCCAACAGTGAGCAGGCTTAGAAACACAATTAGATGAGACCAATTAGATCCGCGGAATTTGTGCGAGCCAAAAATAACAGCTCCGACTAAAGACCCGCACGCAAACAGCGCAAGTTGCAAGCCGATCAGTTTGTCTAATCCTTGCGCGCGCATTGCTGCTGTAACGGATACGTCAAAAGCACTAAAGCTCATGTTAAAAACAAGGAACATAATAACAAGCGGTATGATTCCGCGGTAAAGAAGCACGTTTTTTGGCTTGTTTTTGCGATTTGCATTTCTTAGTTGTTTTAGCGAAAGCTTGTCTCTAAGATTTTTTGCGATTATTTTCTTGCCATTTTTTGACGAGTCTTCCACCGAGTTTCCCGCCGAGTTTTCCGATGTGCTGTAAGGGCCATTTTCCAGAGCAGCTCGCACATCTTCATCATTTGCGGGAGCGCTTTCTACTTGCACAATTTTAACAACCGCAGGCTGCGTGTTTTTAAGCGATAAGAACCAAGCTCCGCCTAGTCCGCTTGCCAAAACTGGCACAAAAAGCTGCGATACAGGGTGAACGCTAGTGGCAAGCCATGCTGCAAGAATTGGACCGAATATAAACACAATCTCGTCAATTCCAGATTCCAGCGCATATGCAACGTTTAGCAGCGTGTCGTCAGTTTGACTTTTAAGAGTGTATGCCCAGCGAGTTCTAACAAGCGCGCCGAACGCAAATTGTGTAACTCCCATTAAAATTGCAAGCGCAAAAAGTATTGGCAAAGGTATGTGGAAAAGTGCGGCGGTTGCAAACGACAGCATGCAAACAACTTGCGCACTTAGTGCGAGTACGCCGACTTTTCTTTGTCCGAATCGGTCAAAAAGCTTTGCGTATAATGGCGTTACGGCTGCTTGCGATAGAACGTATGCGGCGCTCATTGTTCCAGCAATTGTCCAATTGTTGTAAATGTGGTTTAATGCCAGGACTATTCCTAAACCCATCATCGAAATAGGCAGCCTTGCTATTGCTCCAGATATGCAAAACGCTCGTGTTCCTTCAAAAGAGAACAATTTTGCGTAGTTTGACATAGGCGAAGACTTTTGCTGCGCCGATTGCGATGACATATTCACTTCCCTTAAATTTGTACGTGTTTAACTTGATTAACATGATTGATTTTTGAGTGTCTTTCTAGTCTACATTATGGCGTCAAAGTTTGCTGATGCAGTTTTGTTTCTTTGTGCCCGCATTTGTTCCCTTTTTTGGTGTTTGGGTAAACAAACGCGGGCGCGACGACCTACCTTTTCGCTTAAAGCGTAGCGCGAGAGGCGCTTTGACTGAGCTTGAAATTGCATAACGCATTTCAAGCTCCTTCAAAGCGTGATTTGGCTCAAGCATAAAGTCCAGTGGACTTTATGTGCCAAATCAGCCGAGCGGCTACTAATAGCCGCGAGGAATAGAGCGCTGAGCCGCTTAAACGTAAAGTCCAGTGGACTTTACGTGCGGCGAAGACGTGAGCGCGCTGTAACGCGCGAACGATTCCCCGTATCGCTCGCGATTATTGCGATTATTTTGATTGTATATAGAGATTATCTTTTGAAGAAAAGTATTGTAGAATTGTGTTATAGACTTCAAACAAACTGGGAAGGCAAGAAATGTTTGGTTCACTTATTTGCTCGGCGGCTGGATTTGCTAACATTCAATCAGGTTCTGCAATACTTGGCTCCATGATTTTTGCAATCGTGGTTGTTCTTGTTGGTATTGGAATTAAGATTTGGAAAAAATACGGCAAGCACTAGAGCGCATTAGAGTATTTGATTGCTAGAGCATTAGATTTAGCTTAATATTTTCGACTTTTATTTTTTGCGGCATTTTTGTTGGCATTTTAATACAGCCTTTTAAGATGGCATTTTTGTGATTGCCGCTTTTGTTTACGTGCGAAGTCGCAGTTTTGTAAATCCGTTGAGGCTTAACGCTACAATAGAGCAGATGAGTGATACAACGATGCAATCGATGGATGAGATTCTTGCAGAGATTGTAGACTCTGTAAAAATTCCTCAATCCTCAGATATAAACAATAAAAAGTCAATAAAAACTGTGAAAAAAGAAAATAAAACTACAAATAAAAATACAAAAACTAAAAAAACTAAAGACGCTGAATCGAATAAGGCGAGTAGGGCATCTAAAGGATTTAAGTCGTCTAAAAGCTCTAAAACAACTTATAACGCGCTTCCACCAGTTGTAAATGATCAGCGAGAAGGTGCGCTTATTGCTCCGCCGAAGTATCGCAAGGGTTCAATGCGAATCGTTCCGCTTGGCGGTTTGGGTGAGATTGGCCGAAATATGAACGTTATTGAATATAATGGTCATATTTTGCTTGTGGATTGTGGCGTATTGTTCCCAGAAGAAGAGCAGCCAGGCGTGGATCTGATTTTGCCAGATTTCCACTACATTCAAAACAGGCTAGACAAAGTAGATGCGCTAGTTTTAACGCACGGCCATGAAGACCACATTGGCGGCGTGCCGTATTTGCTTAAGATGCGCCCAGATATTCCACTAATCGGATCTAAGCTCACTCTTGCGTTTGTTGAAGCAAAGTGCGAAGAGCATAAGATTACGCCAAAAACAATTCATGTAGAAGGCAGAGACAAGCTAAAAGTAGGGCCATTTAACCTAGAGTTTATTAGCGTAACGCATTCAATTCCAGACGCTCTTGCAGTGTGTGTAAAAACGCCAGCAGGAACGATTATAGACACTGGAGATATAAAGCTAGATCAGCTTCCACTAGACCATAGGCTTACTGATTTAGTTGAATTCGGAAAGCTTGGCGAGCAAGGAATTGACCTATTAATGGCTGATTCCACAAATGCTGAGGTTCCAGGATTTGTTAAGCCAGAAACCACTATTGGACCGGCTTTGGATCAAGCGTTTGCTAACGCATCGCGCAAAATAATCGTAGCAAGCTTCTCTAGCCACGTTCACCGCGTTCAGCAAGTCGTAGATGCTGCGCACAAGTATGGTCGAAAAGTGGTGTTTGTTGGGCGATCAATGGTTAGAAATATGTCGATTGCGGCCGATCTTGGCTACTTGCATATTCCAGAAAATACTGTTGTAGATCTAAAGCAAGCAAAAGATATTCAAGACGACAAGCTTGTTTATATGTGCACAGGATCTCAAGGCGAGCCAATGGCAGCACTTGGGCGAATCGCAGACGGAATACACAAAGATATTACAGTTAACGAGTTCGATACCGTTATTCTTGCAAGCTCTCTAATTCCAGGAAACGAGCACGAAGTTTATAAGGTTATTAACAAGCTTGTGCAAATGGGCGCTCGCGTAATCAACAAAGACAATGCTGCAATCCACGTATCTGGTCATTGCAACGAGGGCGAGTTGCTCTATTTGTACAACATTGTTAAGCCAAAGTGCGCTATGCCAATTCACGGAGAACATAGGCATCTTGTTGCAAACGGTTTGATTGCTGTTAAAACGGGCGTGGATCCTAAGAATGTTGTTTTGGCAGAAGATGGCGATGTTGTGGATTTGTACCACGGAAACGCTGCTGTTGTTGGCTCTGTTCCATGCGGATACGTGTACGTTGACGGCGATTCCGTTGGCGAGCTTACAGACGAAGAGCTGGAAAAGCGCAGAATCCTTGGTACGGAAGGCTTTGTGTCTAGCTTTGTAGTTGTAAATACAGATAGCGCAGACATTGTGGCTGGTCCTAAGATTTACTTGAATGCTGTTGCAGAAGACGAGTCTGATTTTGAAAAAGTTCGATCTCAAATTGTTTTCCAGCTTCAAGACGCCATGATGCATGGCGAGAAAGACACGCACAAGCTTCAGCAGATTATGCGAAGAACGCTTGGAAGTTGGATTGCGCGCGCGTTGCGTAGAAAGCCAATGATTGTGCCTGTTGTTGCGGATCTTGCGCAAAAGGATTAGTAAAGCGATTAATCTGCGATTAGTCTGCGATTAGTCAAAACTAATCAAGAATCAGAAAAATAGTCAAAAATATAAGAAAAAATATAAGAAAAAATAAAGGAAGATATAAGGGAGTTAATATGCCAGGAGCAAATCTTACTCGCGTAGAAGCTGCGGAGCGTTTTAGCGCAATTCAAATGCCAATTCACTACACTGTTGCACTCGATTTAGGCAAGGGTGGCCGCGATTTTACTTCGCGCACAAAGATTGAGTTTGATGCAAAAGCTGGTGAAACAAGCTTCCTTGATTTGATTGCAAACAGCGTTGAATCCGTTGTGCTTAATGGCGTTTCTCTTGACGTTTCTAAGGTTTTTGCAGATAGCCGCATCGAGCTTGCCAATTTGCTTGAGCATAACACCGTAGAAGTCGTAGCAAATTGCCAATATTCAAACACGGGCGAGGGCTTGCACAGAAGCGTTGATCCTTCTGACGGAAACGTGTATTTGTATACTCAGTTCGAAGTGCCGGATGCTCGCCGCGTTTATGCTGTGTTTGATCAGCCAGATTTGAAAGCTGTTTTTGACTTTAGTGTAGACGCTCCGGAAAGTTGGATTGTGACTTCCAACATGCCAGTCGCCAGCGAAACTGCAATTGAAGGCCGTAAGACGGAAGACGGCACTTTGGAAAATGGCGCTGTAGAAGGAATGAAGCGCTGGGTGTTTGAGTCAACTCCAAAAATGAGCTCTTACTTAACTGCGATTTGCGCAGGCCCTTACGCCGAATGGCATACGTCTTATAACAATGAAGATGGCCGCGTAGTTCCAATGGCAATGTACTGCCGTCAGGCACTTAAAGACGCTTTTGCAAAAGACGTTGACTACTTGTTCGATATTACAAAGAAAGGTTTTGCCTTCTACGCTAAGACTTGGGGGGTGCCATACCCGTACGCAAAGTACGATCAGATTTACGTGCCAGAATACAACGCTGGAGCTATGGAAAACATTGGTATGGTTACGATTCGAGACCAGTACGTGTTTGAATCCAAAGTTACGGACGCTTACGCTGAGCGCCGCGTTGTAACAGTTTTGCACGAGCTTGCACACATGTGGTTCGGCGACTACGTAACTATGAAGTGGTGGAATGATTTGTGGCTTAACGAATCCTTCGCAGAATTCACTTCTACTCTTGCAACTGCTGAAGCAACCGAATGGCATGACGCTTGGAGCACTTTCAACTCCGGCGAAAAAAGCTGGGCGCTTAATCAAGATCAGCTTCCAACAACGCACCCAATCGTGGCTCCAATCAACGATTTGAACGACACTTCCGTCAACTTCGACGGCATCACTTACGCAAAGGGCGCTTCCGTATTGAAGCAACTCGTAGCGTACGTTGGTCGCGAAAAGTTCTTTGAAGGAATCCACAACTATTTGAGCAAGCACGCTTATAGCAACGCAACTTTGGCTGATTTGCTGCACGAGTTAGAGCTTACAAGCGGACGCGATCTTAAGGCTTGGAGCGCGCAATGGCTTGAAAAAGCTGGAATTAACACGATTTCTACCGAAGTCGAAGAAGCAGCTGATGGCACTATTGCGGCTTTGCGTTTGCGCCAGAGCGCGCCATCTGAGCATCCAGTTTTGCGCGCACACCGCTTGGCTGTCGGATTCTACAATGTAGACGAAGAAACTGGCGAAATTAAGCGCACAAAGCGAATCGAACTCGATGTTGATGGCGAAGTGACGGAAGTTGCTGAAGCGCGCGGATTGCAAAGGCCAGCACTTATTCTTGTAAACGACGACGACTTGACTTACACAAAGTTGCGTTTTGACGCAAAGTCGCTTGAGTTTGCCGCCGAAAATCTTTACCGCTTTAAGGATTCTTTGACCCGCTCGCTTATTTGGCTCGCATTGTGGGATATGACTCGCGACGCAGAATTCCCAGCAGAACGCTTCGTGGAACTGAGTCTTAAAGCTTTGGCAACCGAGCGCGAATCTACGACTTTCCGCTATGCTCTTGGTCAAGTAAAGGTAACTGCAAGCCACTACGTTGTTCCAGAGCGCCAAGCAGAAGTCGCAAAGCATGTTGCTCACGAACTATGGCAGTTGGCTTTGGCAGCTTCTTCAGGCTCCGACGAGCAATTCCAGTTGCTCAAGGCTTATCTTGGATATGGCGAAGTTGGAGATGCTGAGTTTGTGCGCGTAGCTAACGGATTGCTTGACGGTTCTGTGCGCTTAGAAGGCTTGGAAATCGACAACGACTTGCGCTGGAGTATTCTTATTGCGCTCGCAGGTGTGAATGCTTTGGACGAAGCTGGAATTGACGCGGAACTCGCTAAGCGCGATACGACTGAGAATCGTGAGTATGCATATCAGGCTCGTGCGTCTCGCTCAACTGCAGAAGCTAAGGATTGGGCTTTTGAGCAGGCTTTGCGCAATCTTGATTTGACTAATATGCAAATGGGTGCTGTTGTTGCTGGATTTGCAAGCACCGCTAAAGGCGATTTAGTTAAGCCATACGTTAAGCGCTACTTTGCGGAAGTTGAGTGGATTTGGAAGAATCGCACATTCCACATGGCAGAAACTTTGATTGAAGGCTTGTATCCAAATTACGCAAATGTAGACGAGTTGGTTGAAAGTGGGCAGAGCTGGCTTGATGAGCATAAGGATGCCGACCTTGCTTTGCGACGCATGGTTCTAGGCAAGCTCGATTCTTCTCGTCGCACGCTTAAGGTGCAGCATTACAACGCTTCGCTTTAGTCTTTTGTAATAAAATGGCGATTTTCAATGTACATTCCTAATAAGAAAATAGGGAAATGTATATTGAATCTAAGCTGATTAAAGATTAGGTTGATTAAAGATTAAGCTGATTAAAGTTAGGTTGATTAAAGATTAAACTCAAGGAGTCGCAAGATGGCAGAAGATATGCATCAATCAACGCCAACAATACATGGCGAGCAACTAAACGCGGATGGCACGCAAAAAGCGCAAGACCGCGTAAACAATCGATCTTTGCGCCCAAACAGCGATTCCTTTAAAGAGTTTATGACTAGCGGCTGGGATAACCAGGAGCCACAAATCGAACCGCTTGAGTCCTCAAAGTACACGCCAGCGCGTCTAGAAGCGCTTGGCAAGCGATTCTCAGGTGAGCGCCTTGTTATTCCAGCAGGTCAGCCAAAAGTGCGCAATAACGATTGCGACTACGCTTTTAGGCCAGACACGACTTTCGCGTATTACACTGGCTTGGGTCAGGATTACGAGGCTGGCGCTGTGCTTGTGCTTGAGCCAGTGCAAGCAGGCAGCGACGAGGAAGCGGCTGGCAAAACACACGTTCCTCAGCTATTTGTGGCTCCTCGCGCAGACAATAGCACTGCCGCATTCTACAAAGATCCGCACTACGGCGAATACTGGGTTGGTCCTCGCGCAGGACTTAAAGAGCTTAAGGCTATGACTGGTATTGAAACGCGCGATATTGCTGAGCTTGACGATGCGATTGCAAAAAACGTTAGCGACGATAATAGCGCTGCAGAAAGCGTGCGCGTGCGAATTGTGCGCGAGTCGGACGCTGATTTAACTGCGCGCGTAGATGCACTAAGGGAAGCAAGCGGATTTAGCGACGAAGATGCAAATATTGCTGCAGACGATAAGTTGCACGAAGTAGCAGCCGAAGCTCGTATGCTTAAAGACGCTTACGAGATTGGCGAAATGCGCAAAGCTATTGCTGCTACAAAATTAGGCTTTGACCGCATGCTTACGCGTTTGCCACAAGCTTTGGGCAAGGAGCATTCTGAGCGCATGATTGAAGGCGCTTTTAACTCCGTTGCTCGAGAAGTTGGAAACGAAGTTGGCTACGATACGATTGTTGCTTCTGGCAAGCACGCTCCAATTTTGCACTGGATGCGCAACACTGGCGTGGTTTCTAGCGGCGAACTTTTGCTTATTGACGCAGGCGTAGAAGTCAATAGCCTTTACACTGCAGACATTACGCGAACTTTCCCAACAAACGGCAAGTTTACAGATTTGCAAAAGAAGCTTTATCAGTGCGTTCTAGACGCTCAGCAAGCTGGTTTTGAGGCTGCTAAGCCAGGTGCCACTTACAGCGATATTCATCACGCTTGCATGCGCGTGCTTGCGGAGCATTTGCACGAGTGGGGTATTCTAAAGGTCAGCGTTGAAGAATCGCTTTCTCCGCAAGGTCAGCAGCATCGCCGTTGGCATGCTTGCGGTGTTGCTCACCACTTGGGTCTAGATGTTCACGATTGCGCTCAAGCTCGCTACGAGGCGTATCAGGGTGCAAAGATTACTCCAGGAATGATTTTCACAATCGAGCCTGGCTTGTACTTTGCTGCCAATGATCTTATGCTTCCGCCAGAGATGCGCGGAATTGGAATCCGCATTGAAGACGATGTTTTGATGACGGAGAATGGTCCTGAGTGGCTTTCTATCGATATTCCTAAGCAAATCGAAGATGTTGAAGCTTGGATGGCTCAGCGCGCGTCAAAGTAGCGTTCTGCTATCTAAACGGATTATTTGGGATTATCTAAGACTATCTAAGATTGTCTAAATTAATTATCTAATCTTTACGCAATAATGTTGTTATAGCACTTAGTTGTT
>CAMPUL010000031.1 GCA_946997215.1 Gardnerella vaginalis | reverse complement strand
TGCATTCCGAAGACTTGCAAAATAGCGATAATCATATTGTTAATGTAGCAGGTCACGGCTTGAATCCTTCTCCTGTTCCACCCGAGCCAGAAGTCAAGCGTAATCTTGCTTCTGGCTTTGGTGTTATGAGCGTTTTTAATTTTGGTTCTAAGAGTGCTAGGAGGGGTATGCACTCTAAACATTGCAAAATAAGGGGAAATCACGTTTCTGGTAATTGCGTGAATCATAGCGATTATGTGAATTATGCTTTGCGTGGTAATAATTCGGAGCAAAGTGATTACCAAAATTCGCAAGCGCAAAATGGCTCTAAAGCAAGAACAGTAAAGCTCTTCAAAACTTCTTGGAAAGAGCTTATTGCTTGGTATCTTGTGCCTATTATTGTTGTAATTTTTTTGCGTATTTTTATTCTTGGCGTGTATTTTATACCGTCGGGATCTATGCTAGACACAATTCATATAGGCGATTACGTTGTTACGTCTAAACTAACTCCTAGGGTTTTTCCGCTAAATCGTGGTGATATTGTTGTTTTCGAAGATCCTGCTAATTGGCTAAGCGGAGAAAGCAGCAGTGGCGGCATTCTTTCAGGCAAAGATTTAATTAAGCGCCTTATTGGTCTTCCTGGAGATACAGTTGAGTGCAAAGGGGATGGCGACCCGATTTTGGTTAATGGCGTTCCAGTTCTTGAATCTGCTTACATTAGGCCAGGTGTAAGTCCGAGCGCATTTGCTTTTAAGGTAAAAGTTAAGCCAGGCCATGTTTTTGTTCTTGGAGATAATCGCGCTAATTCAGCGGATTCTAGGTATCATAAGAACGATGGGGACGACGGTTTAGTGCCAATTTCTAAAATTGAAGGCGTTGCGTTTATGCGTTTTTGGCCGTTTAATCGTATGGGCATTTTTGAAAATCACAGCGATGCTTTTGACAATGTAAAAGCTAAATCTGCAAATGAGTAGGCATAAGTAGACGTAAATAGACGTAAATAGACGTAAATAGACATCGCAAATAAGTAGTTAAGAGTAGGCAAATTTTGGCAATTATTCCATCTTTTGACTTTGAGCAGAGCCTTATAAGCAGCGGATTTGACTGGGTTATTGGCTTAGACGAGGTTGGTCGCGGCAGTCTTGCTGGTCCTGTTATGGTTGGAGCTGCTCTTTTTAGCGCGCAAAAGATTAAGTCGGGCAGTTTTCCGCAAGGTTTAGCGGATTCTAAGCTTCTTAATGCGCATAAGCGGGAAGGTTTGCTGGAGCCGATTGAAAATTGGTGCGATGCTTTTGCTGTTGGCTCTTGCACAAATCGTCAAATTGACGAGTGGGGTATTAGCTACGCTCTTGGTGTTGCTGCGATTAATGCGATTAACGATGTTCAAAATCGCATGCGCTCTAGCCTTAAAGATGCACAGATTGCTGCTATTTTGGACGGTCCGTTCAATTACGTTGGCAAAGCTTTAGGTACTTTTGATGCGCCTAGTATGCAATTTTCTGTAAAAGTTCACACTTTAGTTAAGGCAGATCAAAAGTGCGCTAGTGTTTCTGCGGCTTCTGTTATTGCAAAGGTGACTCGAGATTCGTTGATGATTGATTTAGCGCAAAATCCAAAATATGCTGTTTACGATTGGGCGCATAACAAGGGCTATGGTTCTAAAGCGCATAGGGATGCGATTTTGGAGCACGGCGCTAGCGATTTGCATCGTTTGAGTTGGCATTTGGGGTAGCGCGCATTTTGTAGCTCGCAATCTACAATTCGGCGTGTTGATGCCTGGCGTTTAGCGTAATCTTATGTGTTGTAAGAGGTAGTGAATCTGTGTGTTAGAGAGTGCTTGTAAAAGTGTATTTTACGGGTTTGCAAAGTGGTTTATAATGCTTTAAGAGTTTAGATGTGCTGTGAGTATTAGATTTGTTTGATGTTTATATGTTGGGCTGTTTTTGTGTTTGTTTGCATTGTGTTAAATGTGTTTGCTCTTATGCATAAGATAACTACGTTGATTTTGTAGGTTTTATTGATTTTGTAAGTTTTGTAGGTTTTATGAACAAGAAAAGGATAGTTAAATGATTAGTCGTTTCTTTGCTTTTGTTCCAGGTGTTAAACATCTGGTTGCCTTAAGAGCGGCGTGTCTTGCTATATCTTCTCTTGCAAACATTGGTTTTGTGTATGTTTGCGTTGGCATTCTTTCGCCTATTTTGATTCCAGCAAAATACACTGGTAAATCTTTGCTTAGCTCCGTTGAGTTAACGTCTTATTTGATTTCGCTTGTTGGTATTTTGATTATAAAATACGTTGCTTTCCATCAATCTTGTATTTTTTCTACCGAGATTGGCACTCGCGTAGCTATGAAGCTTCGACCGAAGATGTTGCGATCTATGATTTCGCTCAGTTCGGCTAATCGTACTGATTCTGTTGAGTATTCTTCGATTTGCGTAAATGAAGATATTGCTTGGGTTCAGCGTTGGGCTGGTTTGCTTTTGCCGCAAATTTTCGCAGCTTTTCCTATGCCTTTTGCTGTTAGCATTGCGTTGTTCTCAATCAACACTTATTTAGCGAGTATTTGCCTTGTTGCGGCCGTTTTTTCTGCTTTAGCTCTTTGTACTGCGCTTTATAACGTTCGTGTTTCGTTGCGTTGTTTGTGTGCTTTTTTGACGTATTTTATGATTGCTGTTGCTGTTGTTTGCACGGTTTGGCTTCTTTCGGTTAGGTCTGTGGGCCTTCCTGCAGCAATGCTAACTTTGCCGCTGCTTATGTTAAGCGTGGATCCAATTCGCCGAGTTGCTAATTGCATGCATATTAAAAATCGTGCTGTTTTGGGGCTAAATAATATTGGCGATTTGTTCAAAAGTGTTGCTGCTAATGGTAGTTCTTCCAATAATTCATCTGCTTTGGATTACGAATATTCACAATCTGTGCTAGAAAAAATAGACAATAAGTCGTCTTTGAGTATTCCAGATGGCGCTAGCAACGTTTCTCTTCATGTTCGTTGTAATTTTGTTAAGAATAATTGTTCTTTGCGCGCATCCTTTAATGTTTCTAGTGGAAAACTGAATGTAATGCCAAGCGAGTATTACGATTTAGTTGCGCACAACGTTCTTAATGGCGTTACTTTTAGCTCTAAATCAAACGTTGCGCTATCTTATAGTGATAGTTATGCTTTGCCTGATTTAGGTGCGGATTCGCCATTTGTGGCATCTGATTTTGGCGATATTGCTGGAAATCCTTCTTATATAACTCTAAATAATGTAGATCCTGGTGCGTTGGCAGATCTTGTAACGATTGTTCGCAAGAATAGTCACCTGTTTTCTGCCACTTTGCGAGAAAACTTATTGATGGCGTCTAAAAACGCTACTACTACGTCTATGTGGCAGGCACTTGGAGCCGCTCGTGCGGATGGTGTTGTTTACGCAGATTACA
Organism: Gardnerella vaginalis; assembly: GCA_946997215.1. GTDB lineage: Bacteria > Actinomycetota > Actinomycetes > Actinomycetales > Bifidobacteriaceae > Bifidobacterium > Bifidobacterium vaginale_I. The sequence continues at coordinate 9,071 of CAMPUL010000031.1, read as the reverse complement.
ACGGTTTAGACTTGCGAGTAGAAAATATTCATGCCGAAAATAAGCAAGACATTCTTAGACGACTTGTTATGGCACGCGCGTTGATTCGCCGCACGCCTGTATACATTTTTGACTATTCTTCCAAAGATATTAGTGCTAAAGAAGCTAAAAACTTATGTGATGTTTTGCGCAAAATTGCCAAAAAAGCAACTATTCTTGTGTTTCTTCCAAGCGATAGCTACGCCACTAGTGCAGACAATTTAGTTAAAGTTAGTGTGTTTAGTGATTCGCGTGCGCGAGCTGCATCTGTAGGCGCACTAAGTGATGATTCAAACGGAGATTTACGCGCGCAAAGTGGCGATGCAGGTAGCGATGAGCATGAAAATGAGCATGAAAATGAGCATGAAAATATTGCGCATAATAGTGGCAAAAAATCAAAAGTATCTTACTTAAAGAAAGCATTATTTGCCATTCTCAGTGCCTTCTCAACTGTAATAAATATTGTTTGCGCTTTGTTGATTCCTGTTTGCGCAATTGCAGCAATGTTTGCTATAGCAAGCAGGCCACTTTTTGGTTTAGGTGTTAAAGACTACGTTCTTGTTTTAGTTGTTTGCGCATGCTTAAGATGCTTAACGCTTGTCGCGTCTTTTGCAGGGCTAGACCTTCATCACGCTCACTTACACAAGGCAGGTCTTAGTATGAGCGTTGGAATGATTCTTTCTATTATTCCAGCAATCGTTTTGCTAAGCTACTTTAGTGTTCAAATCGCGATTTTTGCGTCTGTGATTTGTTTGCTAATCGTGTTTGTGATCCCAGGATTGTTTAGCTTGAGCCTTAAAGGATTTATTAATAAAGTTCATTTAGACCAAAAAATGGTTGAATTAGAAGTAGACGATGTGGAACTTGGTTTGCAAGAAGTATTGGCATTCCGTCAAGGAGACTATTGCGTTAGACGAGTTGTTGATTCAATGCGAAAATTGGCTCAGCAACGCGTAAGATTATCGCGCAAAGTCGGCAGAATGCAAGCGATTCTTATGTCGGTTTCGCTTATTGGAATCGCAAACGCAATAATGCTTGTTTCTAGCACAATCCACCCGCTTGTAACTAAGAATCCGCAATGGAACGTTGTATACGCAGTTATGGCAATCATTATTCTTATTAGCCTTATTCAACAAGTGCTCAACATTGTTATACGTCGTATTCCTTGGGTTGTAGATATTAATCATGCTGCGCAATCGTAGTAACCGTAGTAGTCGTAGTAATCGTAGTAACCGTAGAGTAGGTGATGCGCGCTATAGTAACGCTCCAATCTCTAGGAGCGTAACGTCTTTTATATGGCTTATTGCGCTCGCGATTCTTGTAGGAATTGTTATTGGCTTAGTTTTGCCTAAAATTAACCAAGATGTTGGGAATATCACTGGAGAATACGTTGCCAGTGGAGAGGCTGCAGAAAAGCTTAGCAAGTTAAAAGTAGATAAGTCGCATGCTTCTGGATATAACAGAAGCGTTTTTGGGTATAGAACTACAGACGATAATAAAAACGGTTGTGATGTTCGAGAAGACGTTCTTGCGCGTGATTTAACGCATGTTCGCTTTAAGTACGCGGGATCTTGCAAAGTGGCGTCTGGGCTTTTACACGACCCATATACAGGATTAGATATTAACTTTGTGCGAGGCAGAAAAACTAGCGCGCTTGTTCAAATTGACCACGTTGTGGCTCTAGAAAACGCTTGGCAGTCGGGTGCTTGGAAGTGGAATCGTGCTAAGCGACTTAAGTTTGGTAACGATATGCTTAACCTTCTTGCCGTGCAAGGAGCAGCAAATCAAGAAAAAGGCTCTGCTTCTGCAGCGTATTGGCTTCCATATAATAAGTCTTTTAGATGCAGTTATGTAGCTAGGCAGATTGCTGTTAAGTATAAGTACGACCTTAGCGTTACAAGCGCCGAAAAGCAGAGTATGGCGTCTGTTTTGCACGGGTGTTCTGCGCAAGAGTTGCCTACAAAGTAGAGCTGTGAGCGGTGTTGTTGCTTTGTTGCGTTGTGCAAATAAAAAAGTGTGCAAACCAAAACTGATTTGCACACTTATTAGTCAACGTTAATATTAAAAGCTTAAAGCCACGTTAGGCTTCTAAGTTTAGGCTTTTAGGCTTCCCACTTAGTAGGCTCAATAACCTCTTTGCCGCCCATGTATGCTTGCATAGCCTTTGGAATGTCAATTGAACCATCTTCGTGCTGATGATTTTCCAAAATAGCAACAAGCCAGCGAGTAGTAGCCAAAGTGCCATTAAGCGTGCTAACTGGGCGAGTTCCGCCATCTTCTATGCGCTCGCGAACATTCAAGCGACGAGCCTGATACTCCGTGCAATTAGAAGTAGAAGTAAGCTCGCGGTAGCGACCCTGAGTTGGAACCCAAGCTTCGCAATCAAACTTGCGCGCAGCAGAAGAGCCAAGGTCACCAGCAGCGGTGTCAATAATGCGGTAAGGCACTTCCACCTTAGCAAGCATCTCTTGCTCCATGCCGAGTAACTTTTGATGTTCTGCGCGAGAATCTTCTTGCTTGCAATAAACGAACATCTCTACTTTATCGAATTGATGCACGCGAATAATGCCGGAAGTATCTTTTCCAGCAGCACCAGCTTCTCGGCGGTAGCAGCTCGACCAACCGCAGTAGCGCAAAGCGCCATTGCTTAAGTCAAGTATTTCATCTTCATGCATGCCAGCAAGAGCAACTTCGGATGTGCCAACTAAGTATTGATCATCTGGCTCGCGAAGGCGATAAATCTCGTCTGCGTGAGAATTCAAGAATCCAGTTCCGCGCATAACTTCTGGGCGCACAAGTGTTGGCGTAATCGCAAGCGTAAAGCCGTGCTCTTCTGCTTGGTCTACAGCCATTGTAAGCATTGCGATTTGCAAGCGTGCTACAGCTCCGCGCAAGAAGTAGAAGCGCGATCCTGCAACTTTTACGCCTCTGCGCATATCGATTCCAGCAACGCCAGTTCCAAGAGTTAAGTGATCCTTTGGTTCAAAGCCTTCTGCCGCAAAGTCGCGAGGTGTGCCAACCTTTTTAACTACAACGTAGTCGTCTTCTCCGCCTTCTGGAGCTTCGTCTTCTACAATGTTAGAAAGCTTCCACATTGCTGTTGTGTAGTCGGCAGTAGCTTGCTCGGATTGAGCCTTAAACTGTGCAACTTTTTGCGCTAACTCTTTTGTTTGTGCAATAAGTTCGGCTTTTTGGTCTGCACTTGCGGCTGCTACCTTTTTGCCGATTGCTTTTTGATCGGCTCTAGCTGCCTCAAATGCCTTTAAGCTTGTGCGGCGCAAATCGTCTGCGCGAAGCACTTCATCGACAAGTTCTACGGACTCGCCACGCTTGCGTTGCGACTCCTTAACTACGTCGGCATGTTCACGAATAAATTGGATATCAAGCATGTTTTCTAGCCTAGTGCCGTAAGGCGACAGATAATGCGTATAAGCATGGTGCGAATGGCAGATGCGAATGAGCATGTGTACGTGTAAAATTTATTAAATCTTGTTTTAAGGAGTAAAAATGGCACTTATTCACGCTACTCAAGAAGATTTTGAGAAGATTGCAAGCACCAACGAGGTAGTTGTTGTTGATTTTTGGGCCACTTGGTGCGGTCCTTGCCGTGCTTTTGGGCCGATTTTTGAGCAAGTAAGCGCAAAATTTGAAGATGTTCCGTTTGTTAAAGTAGATATTGATCAGTCTCCAGATTTGGCGAGTGCAGCTGCGATTAAAGCGGTTCCAACAGTTATGGTTATTAAGCGCGGAGATGTTATTTATCGTCAAGCTGGCGCTTTACTTCCAGCTGATTTAGAAGATTTAGTTAATCAAGCTAAGGCTTATGATCCTAGTAAAGATGATGAAAATAGTAAAGATAATTAAAAACAGTAAAGATAATTAGGTGATTCTGTAAGCGAGTAAAGTGAATTTAATAAGGGTATAAAATAATCGCAAGAACCTTGATTTTTAGCGCTTCTCTTTACGTAAGACTACAATTACATATACTTTGTGCAAAAAGTCGTATAACTAAAAATCGTATAAAAGATTGTATAAAAAGTCGTATAACGTTTTAGATTTACACTTTGCACTAACTTCTATCAAGGAGAGTTATGACAAGTCACAGAAAGAAAACTGTTACGCTTACTTCATTGAGCATGCGTCAATGGGCAAGAGTTGCAGTGATTTTTATTAGTATTGTGGCTGTTGTAGTTCTTGGAGTTGTTTCTCGAAACTTTTATTCTGGTTCCAAATCGAATTCCGCAAAGTCTTATGTAACCGCCTATTCGGCTACAGATAGCGAAAATCAGGTTTCTCGTGGTGCATACAGAAACTCGCTTAAACCATCTAAAAAAGGCGCAACTTCTTATATTACTGTAAATATAAATGGCCATCATCGCGCGGTTTTTGGAACAGATTTTACAAACGTTAAGTCCGTTTTAGAAGCGGGGGACATAACTTTGGATTCGCACGACGTTGTTACGCCGTCTCTTGATTCAAAGGTTAGCGAATCTACTGTTATAACTATTAAGCGCGCTGGTGCCAAGCTTGAAACTTCCGACGAGCCTATTGCTTTTAATACGGTTAAAAAAGAGACGTCGGCTCTTCCAAAAGGTACAGAAAAGGTTAAAGATCAAGGTGCGCCTGGCGTTATGGAAACGAGCAAAATCGTTACGCGTGCTGGCAAGAAGATTGTGTCTTCCAACGTTTTTGTGTCTTTTGTTAAGCAAGCTCCAAAAGATAGGGTTGTTCTTGTTGGAACTGGCGGCGCTAGTGTAGATTCTGCTTCTGCTGAGTCTATTGGAACCACAGTTCCAGCTGGCGAGATGCAAGAGTGGGCTCATTCGTGGCTGCTTTCAAATGGATACAGCGAGGCTGATTTTACTGCTACTGTGTTTATTATCTCGCATGAATCGGGTTGGCGCGTAAATGCTATGAATCCTTCTGGCGCATATGGCTTGCCTCAAGCTTTGCCTGGAAGAAAGATGTCTTCTATGGGAGCCGATTGGGCAACTAATTATCAAACTCAGCTTCGTTGGTTCTGGAATTATTGCAATGGTCGTTATGGCTCTATTCAAGGCGCCTACAGACATTGGCTATCGCACAGAAGCTACTGATTTGACTTGTAATTATTTTTTCGAGAATCGTGGGGTTATAGAGAATCGTGGGTTTTTGAGAATCGTGTGTTTGTAGCTTGTAGTTTGTAGCTTTGTAAACAACAAACTCACGGAGTAGACTTATAGGCTTGTTTTAAGGCGATTATTGTAGAGTCGAGTATATTTCTTGGTTTTGCAATAATCGCTGATTATTTTATGCGTGTTTTGCAAATATGGAAGGAAGTTTAAGTGACAATATTGCCTAGAAAATCATGGTTTAATAAGAGTAGTGACTCTGTTAGCAAGTCTTATGTGCGCAAGCCTTTTGGGAATTTGAGTGAACTTAGCCATGCTCTTGTTGGTGAGCAAGCGTATAAGAACAATCGTCTTACGCGAGCAGCCTTGGTTTCTTTGGCAATTCTAACTTTTATAACTTTTATTGGTAATTTTGCGCAATTGCAACTTACGGCCGCGCTGCCAACGATTGTTCGCGAATTTAACATTAGCGTTACTACAGGTCAGTGGCTTACGTCTATTTTTCAGTTGATTATGGCCATTATGGTGCCGCTTACTGCGTTTTTAACTAGGCGATTTTCCACGCGTCAAATCGTTATATCGTCTATGATTCTTTTTACGCTTGGCTCGATTATGGCGTGGCTTAGCAATGATTTTATTATGGCGTTGGCTGGCCGCACTTTAGAGGCGATTGGCACTGGCGTTATGTGGCCCGTGTTGCAAATCACCGTGTTTTCTGTGTATCCAGTAACGCGGCGTGGAATGGCAATGGGCAGCGTTGGCATGGCTATGAGCATTGCGCCAGCAATCGGGCCAACTGTTGGAGGCATGCAAACTGATTTCAACGGGTGGCGTTCAATCTTTTTGTCACTTAGCATTATTGGCGTAATTTCTATTGTTCTTTCTGCGTTCTTCTTGCACAATTTTGGCGAGCAAGATCGCACTGCGAAAGCCGACTTTTTCTCCGTTGGTCTTTCGATTATTGGTTTCGGCGGCGTTATGTTTGGCTTTACAAACATTGAAGCGTACGGAATTTCTAGCGCGTTTTCTTGGGCGCCTATGATTGTTGGTGCGTGCGGTGTGGCGTGGTTTGTTGCTAGGCAGTTGCGCGCGCACGCGAGTGGTAAGCAACCACTACTTGGCATTAACGTTTTGAAAAATCGCTATTTTACAATTGGAACGGCTTGCGCATGCTTAACGTTCTTTGCGTTTAGCTCGATTATGGTTGTTATTCCGCTTTATATTCAGTCTGATCGCGGTTTTTCCGCCACTATGAGCGGCCTTGTGCTTTTGCCTGGCGCGTTTGGAATGGCCATTTCGCAATACTTTGGCGGGCGCATGCTGGATCGTTTTGGCGTGCGGCCAGTGGCAATGGCTGGCTCGTTGATTTTGCTTTTTGGCACAGTAATGATGAGCCTTATAGACATGCATACGTGGATTTGGTGGATTTCTATTTGGCAATTTACGCGTCAAATCGGCATGGGATTCTTGCTTATGCCTGTTACAACTTGGTCATTAAACTGTTTGCAACAAAGCGAGCTTGGCGACGGGTCTGCTGTGACTAACACAATGCGCCAGCTTTGGGGTGCGATTGGTGCGCCTGTGCTTGTTGTAACAATGGCTACTTTTACGCAATGGCATCACATGCTTACGGGAGTCGGAAGTGCGGATAACGTTGCAGCTAGTATTTTTGGCGTGCAATGGACTTTGAGAATTAGCGCGATTATTACGGCTATTATGGCGTTGATTGTTATTTTTGGTGTTAAGGGAGAAGGCGCTGGTTCGGCGCATCAGCTTGCACGCAGGGCGATTGACCGTATGCGCGTTTTGCACATTCCGCACGCATCGGAGCATAAAGACGTTATGCACGATCATACGCATCATCAATACTGATATCTCGCACAAATCTTTGCCAACCTTACTGTTGCGCGACTTCCTATTTGGTGTGTAGGAGGGCTGGGTGTTTCTACGCTCGCGCGGATTAGCCGCGCTCACGCCTTCGCCGCATGTAAAGTCCACTGGACTTTACATTTAAGCGGCTCAGCGAATCGAAGTGACTTCTCGCGCATTATGCAGCTCGAAGTCGTCGATTCGCACAACGCTCCGCCTCTTACGTGTTGTTTGTTGTTGCTGTTGTTCCGATTTGGCTTTGATTTTGTTTTTTATGTTGAAGTTTGTTTGTAGGCGTGAGCCATTGGATTATTTGGTATCGGCTGCCGCTCTTATACTGTTCGACCAAGAATCACCCAGCCCTCTTACGAGTCTGAACAATTGCGTATAGTCTAATCGCCTGAGATTCTCGATTTTTCTTGCTGCTTCAGCGAATCACCATTTCATGCTGAGGTTCGCTTCATCCGCTGCGAAAAATCTCGAATCTCTACCGTGTTTGGTAATGCGCGCATTTTGCGTAAGCATTTGTTCGTTTTGCAAAATTTTGCCAGATTTTATACGTTTTTTGTTAAATACCTAACGTTTTGAGCCTAGAAACGCTCATTTGCGTTTGTTTTTTGCGTTTACTTGTGCGATAATGTTCACATGATTTCTTCACAGCGTCAACAATTGATTTTGAGCCGCCTTCGCACCAGGGGGGCCGTGCGTATTACCGCTCTTTCTAAGGAACTCGCCGTTTCTGCAATGACAATTCGCAGGGATATTGCGGAGCTTTCGGATCGCGGTCTTCTAAAGCGCGTGCATGGTGGTGCTGTTACAACTAACACGCTTCTTTCGGAGCCGCTATTTTCCGTAAAGTCGCAGATGGATATGGGCCTTAAGGATGCAATCGCCACTAAGGCGGTGGATTATGTTCAGCCAGGAGATGTGATTGCAATAGGTGGTGGCACAACCGCGTACGTATTTGCGCAGCATCTGCTTGAGTCGCGCAGGGCGTCTGGAATCACGATTCTAACAAATTCGATTCCAGTTGCGGAGCTTGTTCAAGCGCTTGAATCCAAAGACATTGAGGTTATTGTTACGGGCGGTGTTATTACGCGTTCCAACTCGTTGGTTGGGCCTATTGCAGATAAAGTTGTTTCGTCTTTGCGCGTAAACACAGTATTTTTGGGCACGCATTCCGTTAGTTTGCCTCGCGGATTCCTTATGCCGAATTCTCTGGAAGCCGCTACGGATATGGCTTTGATGGATATTGCGGATCGCACGATTATATTAACGGATCATACTAAGTGGACTTGCACATCGCTTTCGCTTTTTGCGCGATTTGATCAAGTTGACACGGTTATTACAGACGATTGCTTAGATGCGGATTCGCAGCTTCGCACTCGCGAGTTGGTTAAGAATCTAGTTCTTGCGCCAACAGTTACTGGTGAATAAGATTGCATAAGCTCGCGAGCTGTTCTTGCGTTTGTTTCCCGAGTTGCGTTGAATGTGAACAAACGTGGGCAAAAATAAACAAACACGGGCAATAATAGACGCTTTTTGTTGCACGACACGCCAACATGTGGCGGACTTGAATTTATAAATATTTCTGGTATAGTGGTTACTCGTGCTTCGGGCTGGCGTTAGTTAGCGAGAAAGCATTGCGGACATAGCTTAGTTGGTAAAGCGCAACCTTGCCAAGGTTGAGACCGCGGGTTCGAGTCCCGTTGTCCGCTCTAGGTCCGATGAGTTATTCGACCTTACGGTGGGTTAGCCAAGCGGTTAGGCAGCGGCCTGCAAAGCCGTATAGATGAGTTCGACTCTCGTACCCACCTCGATTAAGCGGTAAGCTTAATACACAACCGGGCGGTTGGCGCAGTGGTAGCGCACTTCCCTGACACGGAAGGGGTCACAAGTTCGAACCTTGTATCGCCCACTCGAAAGGATTGCCTTTCACGCATAATTAAAAAATTTTGGGTGATTGGCGCAGCGGCTAGCGCACTTCCTTCACACGGAAGGGGTCATAGGTTCGATTCCTATATCACCCACAATATGTTTGTTTTCGCGGTATTTTGCCGCGTTTTTTTTTTA
>CAMPUL010000030.1 GCA_946997215.1 Gardnerella vaginalis | reverse complement strand
CGGCTGCCGCTCTTATACTGTTCGACCAAGAATCACCCAGCCCTCTTGCATGCTAGAACTTTTGCGTGATTTTCATCACCGAGATTCTCAATTTTTCTTCTTCATTCGATGAATCACCACCTTCGGCGCTGAGGTTCATCTCATTCAGTGCGAAAAATCTCGAATCTCTACCTTACTTATCACTATAGAATTGCAGCAAAAGTTCAAAGCATAACAGCGATGAGCGCAGATACAGCTAAGACGGGTACGAACGGGATTTTATTTTGTTCATTTTGCACAATATACACACGGAAAAATCGCAAGCAGACTCTAGAGCAGATTTTCCATACTAAAATCCAAATTAATCCAAATATTCCAACTAATGCAAACCAGTAGATTATGCAGGTGAATCCAAATAGCGCCAAAGCTTGAGTAATCATAGAAGCGCATGTAACATCGCCAAATCCAAGTGCTCCGCGCACGCAAAGTTTTTGCACCAAAACGTAGAATGCAAAAACTGATACTGTACAAAGCCAGCCGCGCAAAAGAAAATTAACATTATGAAAAGTAATCAGCGAAAAAATAAGGTTTGCTGCAGATTGCGCAAAAGCAGCTAGTACAACCCAAAGTCTAGGCACAATGCGGCTTGTTAAATCCGTTGCACACAATGCAATCATGCATATAAGCGTTGGCGTTGTAAATAAACAAGTAACAATAAACTTACTCATTTGATTATGCTAAATGCGCAAAAACTGCGAACGCAACAAATTATGCTCAATGTGGTTAAAGGCTTTTGCGATTGATTACGTGGATTGTGAGCAATACTTAGTGGTTAGTAGAATACAGATTTAGAATCGAATACTGATTTGGAATAGTGCGCATTACAAAGTACAAGATTTATAGCAACAAATATAACGCATAACGCGATTGGAGAAGGCATGCTTAGATGGCAAACGGCAGGGGAGTCGCATGGTGAAGCGCTGGTGGCAATGATTGAAGGCGTGCCAGCAGGAGTTAAGATTACTAGCGCAGACATTGTTTCAGCTCTTGCACGCAGGCGGCTTGGATACGGTCGCGGCGCGAGAATGAAGTTTGAGCAAGACAAAGTACGTTTGCTTACAGGCGTTCGCCACGGTGTTACTCTTGGATCGCCAATTGCTATAGAAATCGCAAATAGCGAGTGGCCAAAATGGGTGGAAGTGATGAGCGCAGATCCGCTAGATCATGATTTGCCAAAAGAAGGCCGCAACGCGCCGCTTTCTAGGCCTCGCCCAGGGCACGCAGATTTAACAGGCATGCGTAAGTACGGTTTTAGTGATTCTCGCGAGGTTTTGGAGCGTTCGAGCGCTAGGGAAACAGCTTCCCGTGTGGCTTTAGGTGCTGTAGCTAATGCGTTTTTGCAACAGGCGCTTGGCGTGAGAACAGTTGCGCACGTTATTGGAATCGGCGGAGAATATGCCAACAAAAGTTTACCCCTACCAACACCAGATGATCTTGCTGCTTTGGATGCTTCGCCAGTTCGCACTTTAGATAAAGATGCGCAAGCGCGAATGATTGCTCGCATTGATGAAGCAAAAGCCAATGCAGATACGCTTGGCGGCGTTGTGGAGGTTTTGGCTTACGGCATGCCTGCTGGAGTTGGAACGTATGTTGAGTCGGATCGTCGATTGGATGCGGCGTTGGCGGCGGCGCTTATGGGAATTCAGGCCATTAAAGGCGTGGAAATTGGAGATGGTTTTGAAGAAGCAAATCGCCCTGGTTCGGCTGCTCACGACGAAATCGTAACAGGCGAAGATGGCAAAATCACGCGCCTTAGCAATCGTGCTGGTGGCATTGAAGGTGGAATGTCGAATGGAGAGACGATTCGCGTGCGCGCAGCAATGAAGCCGATTCCGTCTATCCCTCGCGCATTGCAAACTGTGGATGTTCTTACTGGCGAGCCAGCTCAAGCGATTAATCAGCGCTCCGATTTTACAGCAGTTCCAGCAGCTTCCGTAGTTGCAGAGGCAATGGTTCGATTAACGCTTGCAAAATATGCGTTGGAAAAGTTTGGCGGAGATTCGCTAGAAGAAACCGCTAGGAATGCTAAGAATTACGTTCAATCTTGGAAAGAGCATATGAGATGAGCGAAGAATCTTTGCAAAATGCCGCCCAAAACGTGCATCAAAGTTCCGCTCAAAGTGCTCGCCAAAGTGCGCTTAAATGCAAAATCCCATTAGCTGTTATAATCGGTATGCCTGCAGCTGGAAAAACGCGTGTTGGCAAGGAATTAGCGCATAGTTTGAATGTTCCTTTTATAGATACAGACGATTTGATTGAGCAAAAAATCAATATGCCGATTGCTCAATATTTTAAAGCTTTTGGCGAAGAGTCTTTTAGAGATATTGAAGCTCAAATTGTTAAAGATGCTATTCTTGCATGTTCTGAGCAATCCGCCCCAATAATCTCCCTCGGCGGTGGCGCCCCAATACGCGCGCAAACGCAAGAAGTCTTAAAAAAATACATAAAACTCGGCGGCCATGTTGTTTACTTGCAAGTTGATTCAAACGATGCAATTGAGCGCGTAAGCTGGAATTCAAATCGCCCTATGCTAAGCGGCAAAGATGGTGCAAAACGATGGATGGATTTGTTTTCTAAAAGAGACCCAGTGTTTTGTAAAGTGTCGAATTTGCACGCTCGCGTTTATGGACTAACTCCAAAGCCAGCAGCAAGAAAGATAAAAGATATGATTATGCAACGAATAGTGCACGTAAGTGGCAAAGATGTTGAAGACTACGATGTTCATATTGGCGTTGGTGCTATGAGTCTTTTGCCTCAAATGCTTGGAAAAGAGCCTGTTCGGGTAGCTTTGATTCACACTCAGCCTGTTCAAACGCATAGCGATAAAGCAAGGACTATTTTGCGCGCTGCTGGCTACGATGTTCTAGAAATTCTTATTCCAGACGCAGAGGCTGGCAAAACCGTTAAGGTTGCTGATTTTGTGTGGTCGCGCCTTGCAAACGCTGGCTTTACGCGTTCAGACGCGATTGTTGGTTTAGGTGGTGGAGCGGCCACGGATTTGGCTGGATTTGTTGCGTCTACTTGGATGCGCGGAATTCGTTACGTAAATTGCCCGACTTCTCTTCTTGCTATGGTAGACGCTTCGACTGGCGGAAAAACTGGCGTAAATACTGCGTTTGGCAAGAATTTGGTTGGTAGTTTTTACACGCCTGCAGGCGTTTTGGCAGATACTTGCGCGTTTTCTACTCTTCCTAACGATATTTTTGTTGAAGGCTTAGGAGAGGTTGCAAAATCAGGGTTTATTGGCGATTCTAGCATTCTAAAAATTCTGGAAAATCCGCAAAATGCTAGCAAATTACGCACTCTTGATGGCTCTTCTGTTTTAAGTGATTCACATTTGAACAATATGGTTTGCGATTTAATAGAAAAAAGCGTGCGCGTTAAGGCATATCATGTTTCTAACGACTTAAAAGAGCAAGGTTTGCGCGAGTTTTTGAACTACGGCCACACTCTTGGGCATGCAATTGAGCAAATCGAGCATTTCTCTTGGCGTCACGGAAACGCGGTTGCTGTTGGAATGGTTTTTGCGGCGGAGCTTGCGCAAATTTTGGGCTATTTAAGTCCAAAAGACGTTGAGTATCATCGTTCGCTTCTAAAATCACTTGGATTGCCAATATCTTGGAATGGTGGCGGCAATAATGACGATTCTTTTGCTAAGGTTCTTGACTTAATGCATAAAGATAAAAAAGCTAGAGGCAACACTTTGCGATTTGTTGTTTTAGACGGGATTGGAAACCCAATTCACTTAGATAATCCGCCGCTGGAGGCGATTCGCGAAGCGTTTAATAAGATTAGAGGTTAGAAAATGTTAGATGTAGAAAACGCGCAAAATTCAGAAAATTCAGAAAATTCAGAAAATGCACAAAATCAAGAAAATCAAGAAAACGCTATAAGTATCCGCAAGGTTTTGGTAGTAAATGGCCCGAATTTGGGGCGATTAGGCGTTCGACAGCCAGATGTTTATGGTAGCCAAGATTTTGAAACGTTGTGCTCGCTTTGCAAAAAATGGGCGCAAAAGCTTAACTTGCAAGTAGAAGTGCGTCAAAGTGACGACGAAGCTCAAATGGTTCACTGGATGCACGAAGCTGCTGGTACGCATACGCCAGTAGTTATGAATCCTGCTGCTTTTACGCACTATAGTTATGCGCTCGCGGATGCTGCGCACATGGTTTTGGATGCTGGAGTGCCTCTGATGGAAGTGCATATTTCTAATCCTTCTGCACGCGATTCCTTCCGCAAAATAAGCGTGATTAGCGCTGTTGCTACTGGCACTATTACAGGCATGGGTCTGTATGGTTATAAGCTTGCGCTAGAAGCTGTTGCTCATTGTATAACACCCGCGTCTAGGCTCGAAGATACTATGGAGTTCCATGGTTAGAAGAAAACATGGTAACTCTCAGGAGCATATTACAAAGCATATTTTTGTTACTGGTGGCGTTGTTTCGTCCCTCGGAAAAGGTCTTACTGCATCGTCTTTAGGCAGGCTTTTGCGAAGCCGCGGCCTTCACGTTTTGCAACAAAAACTTGATCCTTACATCAATGTTGACCCGGGCACAATGAACCCATTCCAACATGGTGAAGTTTACGTTACGGAAGATGGCGCAGAAACAGATCTTGATATTGGTCATTACGAGCGATTCCTTGATGTTTTTCTTAGTCAAAAAGCTAATGTTACAACTGGCCAGATTTATCAATCCGTGCTTAGAAAAGAGCGCGCTGGTGAGTATTTGGGTCAATGCGTGCAAGTTATTCCACACATTACTGGCGAGATTAAGTCGCGTATGCGTGCGCAAGCTAGCGACGATGTAGACGTTATTATTACGGAAATCGGCGGTACTGTTGGAGATATTGAGTCGCAGCCATTCTTGGAAGCTGCTCGCGAAGTTCGTCGCGATTTAGGTCCAGAAAATTGCATGTTTGTGCACGTTTCTTTGGTGCCTTATATTGCTGCAGCTCATGAGTTGAAGACTAAGCCAACTCAGCATTCTGTAATGATGCTTCGATCTCTTGGTATTTCTCCAGACGCTCTAGTTTTGCGTTCAGATCGCCCTCTTAATCAAGGCATTAAAGACAAGATTTCGCTTATGTGCGATGTCGATGCAGAAGGTGTTGTGAATTGCGTGGATGCTCCAAGCATTTACGATGTTCCAAAGATTTTGTTCAACGAGGGCTTGGATGCGTACGTTGTGCGCGAGCTTGAGCTTCCATTCCACGATGTTGATTGGAACGAGTGGGAAGATTTGCTTGAGCGCGTTCATCATCCAAAGCATGAGCTGAATATTGCAATCGTTGGAAAGTACATTGATTTGCCAGATGCGTATCTTTCGGTTACTGAGGCGATTAAGGCTGGCGGTTTTGCAAACTGGGCTAAGGTAAATGTGCGTTGGGTTGCTGCCGATAAGTGCGAAACGCAAGAAGGTGCTGCTGCAGCTCTTGACCAAATGGACGGCATGGTTATTCCAGGCGGCTTTGGCATTCGTGGCATTGAAGGTAAGATTGGCGCGCTTCGTTATGCTCGCGAGCATGGCTTGCCAACGCTCGGACTTTGCCTTGGCTTGCAATCTATGGTTATTGAGTATGCTCGTCACGTGCTTGGGCTTGAGGATGCTAATTCCACAGAGTTCGAGAAGGATTGTGGAGATCCAGTAATCGCAACTATGGAAGAGCAAAAAGATATTGTTGCTGGCAAGGGAGATATGGGTCACACAATGCGACTTGGCTCTTATCCTGCAACTCTTGAAGAAGGCTCTATTGTTGCCGAGCTTTACGGTTCTACGCATGTTACAGAGCGTCACCGTCACCGTTATGAAGTGAACGTGGCGTATAAGGGTCGTTTGCGCGAAGCTGGCTTGCGTATTAGCGGCCAAAGCCCGGACGGTAATTTGACTGAGTTTGTGGAGCTTCCTAAGAATGTTCACCCATTCTATGTTGCAACTCAAGCTCATCCAGAGTTTAAGTCTCGTCCAACTAAGCCTCATCCTTTGTTTGCTGGATTAGTGGCAGCTGCTCTTGAGCATCAAACAAATAACGCTAAGTGATTTAATCAAACTAGCTATTAGATTTGACTAGCTATTTGACTAGATTTGATTAGCTATTTGACTTAAATTATTAAGTGGTGTAAACTCGTGCGTTTGGGTGCGAATTTACACCACTTTTTATTTTGATTAATATTTGATTATCTTGTTGCATATTTTGCATCGTTTAACATGATTGTTACATATTCTAGATGCAAATTTACATTTTTGTAATATCACTGTAGATGTAAAAGGCTTGGCAAAATATCACATAAAATACGATTTAATCTAATATTTTTCTATTATAATAGTTATTTTTACGATTTATAGGCAAAATAACAGTAAATTTTACATTTAGACTTTGAGCTTGCATTGTTTAATAAAATCCGTATCATTGAATTTTAATCAACGAAGAGGCCTCCTTATTGGCTTTGCAAAGAATCCATCTGGCAATAAATACTAGGTGGATTTTATTTATTAAGCCTATAGAGCCTGTAAAGCGTAAAGGCTTTGCAAAGCTTGTAATGAGACTTTTTCGTGATAATTAATGGAATCCTGCCATACCCAACGTTAGGAGAAAACATATGAAGAATAAGGCATTACTTTTTGCCGCAGCTGCGTGCTCGGTTGCTATGCTGCTCGGTGGATGCGGTTCTTCTGCTTCGAAGACCGCTCAAACAAATGGTGGCAAGGTTGTTATTACCGTAAACGACTCCGAGCCTCAGAACGAGCTTGTTCCAGGAAACATTAATGAAAACGCTGGTGCTCGTCCTGCTGTGCTGGTCAATTCCACATTGGTCACTTTTGACGAAAAGGGTAACACAGTAAACGAGGATGCTGAGAGCGTAACTCCAAACGCAGATGCAACTCAGTACACTGTTAAGCTTAAAAAAGACAAGAAGTTCAGCGATGGTACTCCTGTTACCGCTGAAAGCTTCACCAAGGCTTGGAGCTTTGTTGCTAACGCTAAGAATGCACAGAAGTGCGCTTCCTTCTTCCAAACCATTAAGGGTTACGATGATTTGCAGAAGAATGACACTAAGGGTGATGAACAGCTTTCTGGCTTAAAGGTTGTAGATAAGTACACCTTTACTGTTGATTTGAACCAGCCAGATTCTGTGTTTGCTATTAAGGTTGGTTACCTTGCATTCGCTCCTCTTCCAGAATCCTTCTACAAGAATCCAAAGGCTTATGGCGAAAAGCCAGTTTCTTCTGGACCATACCTCTTTAAGTCTTGGGATCACAACAAGCAGATTGAAGTTGTAAAGAACCCAGCATACGAAGGCCCACGCAAGGCTCAGAATGATGGCGTTACCTTTAAGATTTACACCGACGGCACCGCTGCTTACCGCGATGTTCAGTCTGGCAATCTTGATATGACCGATAACATTCCAGATACCGAAACCAAGACTTTCCAAAAGGACACCACTGTTAAGGCATACAACCGTCCAGGTTCCGTAATCCAGCAGTTCGGTATTCCTGCAAAATTGCCACACTTCGATGTGACTACCGAAGAAGGCCGCTTGCGTCGTCAAGCTGTTTCTATGGCAATCGACCGCGAAACCATCATCAAGAAGGTTCTTAACAACACTGCATCTCCTGCAAACGAGTTCACTTCTCCTTTGACTCCAGGCTACAAGGCAGATCTTAAGGGTCACGAAAATCTTAAGTTTAATGCCGCAAAGGCTAAGGAGCTTTGGGCAAAGGCAGATAAGATCTCTAAGTACGATGGTCCTCTTACCTTTACTTACAACGCTGATGGCAACGCTAAGTCTGTGTTTGATGCAGTTGTGAATTCGTTGAAGAACAATCTTGGCATCAATGCTGAAACCACTCCAGTTCCAACATTCCAAGAGTTCCGTAACGCATGCTCCAACCGTCAGATCAAGGGTGCATGGCGTGCAGGCTGGATGCCAGATTACCCAAGCCCAGAAAACTACTTGACTCAGGAATTTGCTTCTGTTGCTGCCGATGGAAACGGTTCTAACGAAGCTGATTACAAGAATCCTAAGTTTGATGATTTGCTTAAGAAGGCTGCTTCTTCGCAACAAGCTGAGGCAACTAAGCTTTATCAGCAAGCTAACGAGATTCTTCTTGAGGATCTTCCATACATCCCACTGTTCTACTCGAACGCTAAGGCTGTTATGGTTCCAAGCTTGAAGGGCTTTGTAATGGATTGGCAGAATATGCCACTTTACTACAAGCTCCACAAGTAAAGATCAAAATCAAGTAGCTATTAAAAAGTAAACCATAATTAAATAGCATGTAAAAACGTGCTGCTGCCTTCGAATGGCGAATAAAATTACAAAATTCTATCCGCTGTTCGAGGCAGCACTTTGTGTTTTTACTTAGGTTGGGTTAAATCAATATGCAAGCCACAAGTTGGGTGTGTGCTATGCGAATTTTTAAGTAAATATATAAGGAGAAACCAATGGGTAAATATGTTCTGCGCCGTGTTTTGCAGATGATTCCTGTGGTTCTCGGCACAACATTGTTGGTATACGCTTTGGTGTTTGCTTTGCCTGGAGATCCAGTAAAAGCAATGTTTGGCGATAAGCCAATTAACCATGCTGTAGAAGCGCAAATTCGTGCCGAGTATAACTTGGATAAGCCATTTATTATTCAATATTTGTTGTTCTTAAAGAATGCGCTTACTCTTGACTTTGGCCATACTTTTGCTGGTCAGCCAGTAATTGACGAGATTGGCCGCGCATTCCCTGTAACCATTAAGCTTGCGTTGATGGCGTTTGCTTTTGAAGCCTTATTCGGCGTAGCTTTCGGCATAATTTCTGGCTTAAAGAAAGGAAAGTGGTACGACAGTGTAATCCTGGTTGTATCACTTCTTCTTATTTCTGTGCCAACATTTGTTACTGGCTTTATTGGCCAATATTTGTTTGGTGTTAAGTGGCATATTATGCCTGTTACTGCAAGCAATGATCCTGGATTCTACGATCTTCTTCTTCCTGCAATAGTTCTTGGATCCGTTTCAATGGCGTATATTATTCGACTTACAAGGTCGGAAGTTTCTTCAAACATATCGCTTGATTATGTGCGTACAGCTCGTGCAAAGGGCTTAAAAGAAGGCTCCGTTATTGTTCGACACATTTTGCGCAACTCGCTTATTCCTGTTGTTACATTCTTAGGTCAAGATTTGGGCGCTCTTATGGGCGGCGCAATGATCTCGGAAACAATCTTCAACATTCATGGCGTTGGATTCCTTACTTATCAAGGAATTCTAAAGGGAGAGGGAAACCTTGTTGTTTCTATAGTCACGCTTCTTATGTTGATATTTGTAGTCAGCAATCTTCTTGTTGACATGTTGTACGCGGCTCTAGATCCGCGCATTCGTTACGCGTAAGGAGAGCACATTATGGAAGATAATTTGATGGAAGATAATTTGACTACAAATAATGCAAATTACAACACATTGCCAGGTCAGGAACGCTATGTTGCTCCTCTTGACGATACGCCTCTTCAAGAAGTTGATTCTGTAGACGAATCCGCTCCAGCCACAAGCATGTGGTCAGATGCTTGGCGATCTTTGCGCAGAAATCCATTGTTTATTGTTTCTGCAATTTTGATTATTGCGATTATTTTTGTTGCGCTCTTCCCAGGAGCACTTACAAAGCACAATCCTAATTATTGCGTTTTGGAGCATTCGCTTGAGCCAGCTTCCGCTGCGCATCCGTTTGGATTCGACATGCAAGGATGCGATATTTATGCTCGAGTTGTATACGGAACACGTACATCTTTAAGCGTTGGCTTGCTAGCAACGGCTTTAGTGGTGTTAGTTGGTTCTCTAATCGGCGCTTTGGCTGGATTCTTTGGCGGATGGATTGATGCGGTTCTTAGCCGAATCACCGACATCTTCTTGGCTTTGCCAATGCTGTTAGGTGCAATCGTAGTTTTGCAAATGTTCCGCACATCTAAGTCGATTTGGAAAATCGTGTTTGTTATGGTTCTCTTTGGATGGGTAGGCGTTGCTCGAATCGCAAGAAGTGCTGTTATGGAATCCAAGAATCTTGAATTTAACACAGCATCTACCGCTTTAGGTTCTACTCCAATGCGAAACTTGTTCCAGCACATTATTCCAAACTCGCTGGCTCCAATCATTGTTGTAGGTACAACTTCTCTCGGCTCTTACATTGTTTTGGAAGCAACACTTAGCTTCTTGGGTATTGGTTTGCCAACTACAACAGTTAGCTGGGGTGTAGATATTTCTACCGCTAGAAATGTTCTTACTACGAATCCAGAAGTCTTGTTCTATCCGTCTATTGCGCTCGCTATTACCGTTCTCGCCTTTATTATGATGGGCGACGCCGTAAAAGATGCGTTGGATCCAAAGAGCCGCAAGGCGTAAGTTAGCGTGGAGGAATAGTGATTATGAACACAGCAACACGTAAAAATGTAGATACTATTGCAATGCAACGCGAGCAGGGTCCTTTGTTGGAAGTCAAAAATCTTCAAGTTGACTTTACAACGGATTCTAAAAAAGCCGTACACGCTGTTCGCGATGCAAGCTTTAACGTTTACCCAGGTCAGTGGGTTGCAATCGTAGGCGAATCTGGTTCTGGAAAGTCCACTTCTGCAATGGCAGTTCTTGGTTTACTTCCTGGAACAGGTCATGTTACGGGTGGTTCTATTAAGCTTAAAGGTCAAGAAATAAGCAATCTAAAGCCTAAAGATTATGCGGCTTTGCGCGGTACGGCAATGGGCTTGGTTCCGCAAGACCCTATGAGCAACCTTAATCCTGTTTGGCGAATTGGAACTCAAGTTAAAGAAGCTCTTCTTGCAAATGGCGTTGACGTTAGCCACGAAAAGCGCTCCGCGCTTGCAGAAGCTTTAGCAGGAGACGCTGTAGAAGTTAAAAGCAACGAAGACGAAATCTTCCTTGGCTCTAAAGAACTGAGTGCATTATTGGACGAAGCAAAACAAGCTTTGGCGCAAATTGGTCTTAGCGAACAAACGAATGCCGAAAAGTTTAATGAAGCTATGGAATACTACAAAAAAGAGTGGGTTCCAGGTTCCGAAACTCGTTGGCGCGTTGCAGACGATTTAATCAAGTACGGTGTGAACGACGACAAAGCTTGGGAAATTGCCAAAAAGTATGTTGTTGGCGCTAATGTTGACGACCGTATTGCAGGTTTACTTGATGAGGCTGGTTTGCCTGATGCTGCAACTCGAGCACGTCAGTTCCCGCACGAGTTCTCTGGTGGCATGCGTCAGCGTGCGTTAATTGCCATTGGCTTGGCTTGCCGTCCAGATTTGCTGATTGCAGATGAGCCAACTTCCGCACTCGACGTTACCGTGCAAAAGCGCATTCTTGACCATTTGCATACGCTTACTGATTCGCTCGGAACTTCCGTTCTGTTCATTACTCACGATTTAGGTTTGGCCGCAGCTCGCGCACAGCACGTTGTTGTTATGTATAAGGGTCGTGTTGTTGAATCTGGTCCATCTTTGGACGTTTTGCAGCATCCACAGCATCCTTACACTAAGCGACTTGTTGCTGCGGCTCCAAGCCTTGCTTCCCAGCGCATTATTTCCGTTAAGGAGCATGGTGGTAATGTGGATAATTTGCTTGAGCATCACGTAGTAGGTGAGCAAACTCTTGAAAAGAGCGAGCATATTATTACAGTCGACCATTTAACTCGCGAATTTAAGCTTCCTCGTAAGAAGGAACTTTTCAAGGCTGTTGATGACGTTTCGTTCTCTATTAAGCGCGGCACAACGTTGGCAATTGTAGGCGAATCTGGTTCTGGTAAGTCTACTGTTGCAAACATGGTTTTGCGACTTCTTAAGCCAACAAGCGGAACTGTTACTTACGAAGGCAAGAATATTGCTGACTTTAAGGGTGCAGATTTGCTTGACTTCCGTCGTCACGTTCAGCCAGTATTCCAAAATCCTTACGGTTCGCTCGACCCAATGTATTCGATTTATCGTTCTATTGAAGAGCCTTTGCGAATTCATAAGATTGGAGATAAAAAGAGCAGGCAGAATCGCGTACGCGAGCTTTTAGATATGGTTCGTATGCCTTCTTCTGTTATGACTCGATTCCCGAACGAGCTTTCTGGTGGTCAGCGTCAGCGCATTGCGATTGCGCGTGCAATGGCTTTGGACCCAGACGTAATCGTTTGCGATGAAGCTGTTTCTGCTTTGGATGTGCTTGTGCAAGATCAGGTTTTGCACCTGCTTAACGATTTGCAAGCAGAGCGCGGATTAAGCTACTTGTTCATTACTCACGATTTGGCTGTTGTTCGTCAAATTGCAGATGAGGTTGTTGTTATGCAACACGGCAAACTTGTTGAGCATGCTACAACCGACGAAGTGTTTGATCATCCTCAAAAGGAATACACTCGCGATCTTCTCGACGCAATTCCAGGTGGAAATTTGGAGCTTGGATTGGATTAGTCGCAAGATTCGTATTAGTGCAAGCTAATAGATAGAGATAAAAGTGCAGGAGCTAAAACTTCTGCACTTTTGTTTTATAACGCGCTTTAATAGACTTTAGAATCTTGGTCTGTTTATTTGGTCTGTTTATTTGGTCTGTTTATTTGGTCTGTTTATTTG
>CAMPUL010000029.1 GCA_946997215.1 Gardnerella vaginalis | reverse complement strand
TACAAAGAACGTTGCAAATACGGTCAAAACATCTTGCAACAGAACCAGTTCTAGAATTATAACGTTCTTTAACTTGATTTAACTCTTTTGTTTCTCTGACCCAATAATAGCCCCAATGCAAGTGACTCTGAATATCTGGGCAATTTGCGCAAGGATGGTTTCTTTCTTGACTACGCAAACTAGC
This sequence comes from Gardnerella vaginalis, assembly GCA_946997215.1. Taxonomy (GTDB): domain Bacteria; phylum Actinomycetota; class Actinomycetes; order Actinomycetales; family Bifidobacteriaceae; genus Bifidobacterium; species Bifidobacterium vaginale_I. The sequence goes on along the minus strand of CAMPUL010000029.1, from coordinate 12,644 downwards.
AATTTTGTTATCTAACTCTTTGAAGGCATTTGAACGCTCTAAGTCGCTAGAAAACAGAGTATGCTTAAGTTTTCTACGCTGATCATGTTGAGCGTCTTTAAGACGCATTCTAAGAGTCATAAACTCAGCAAAATCGCCATTAGAACAATAAAAAGCCTGCTCATAGCCACTAATCGCCTCTTGAAGCTCCTCAATACGACTCAAAAGGCGCGCTGCCGAAGCGTTCGCTTCCCATTGAGCAAATGAGCTACTAAGCGTTACTCGAGCTGTTTTTGCATCGCTATTATTAAGAAGATTAACAGCCATATTAAAAGTTGGGACAAAGCTGGAGTGAAGAGGATAAACACGCTTACTAGAAAGAGAAGCCGCTTTAGCTGGGTCAAAATCAGGATTGTCTATTAAAACAGCATGACCAATATCGTCAATTCCGCGTCTTCCAGCTCGGCCAGTAAGTTGAGTAAACTCGCCAGGCGTAAGAGGAACATGACCTGTACCATCATACTTAACTAGCTTTTCTACAACAACACTCCTAGCTGGCATATTTAAGCCTAAAGCAAGCGTTTCTGTGGCAAAAATAATCTTAATAAGACCACGCTCAAAAAGAGTTTCAACAATATGCCTAAAAATCGCAATCATACCTGCGTGATGAGCCGCAAATCCTTGTTCCAAAGCGTATCTAAAGCGTTCAAATCTAAGCGCTTTTAAGTCACTTTTAGAAAGCTTATTTTGCGAAATCATTGAATCAACAATTCTACGAATCTCGTACATCTCTTCATCGCTTGTAAGAGCTAGACCAGCGTTTAAGCATTGCTGAACAGCTTGATCGCAACCAGAACGTGAGAAAATAAAGTAAATCCCAGGAAGCATATTAAGATAATCAAGCTCGTCAATAACAGCCCATCTTTTAGGAGTATGACGAACAGTTAAAGACGACTTGGAATTTTTTTGTAAATCACTAGAGCGATCGCGCGATTTTCTTTTAGAAAACTTACCTTTATAAGAACGCTTATCTTTACTTAAATAAGAAGATTTTTTGCGCAAAGCAGCGTTTTCCCACTGGCTTAACTTTCTAGTTAAAGCAAGATTTACACGATTCGTTGGTTTGCCATTTTTATCTGTATCGTAAAGATTAAGAAGCTCTGGTTCTGTTTGACCATCTTTTTGAATAATAACATGACGCTCAAGAGGAACAGGCCTATGCTCATCCACGATTAAATGAGTGTTTCCGCGAACAGAAGAGATCCATGCGCTAAAATCTTCAACATTAGAAACAGTTGCCGAAAGTCCAATAATTTTAACGCTTTGTGGAAGATGAATAATAACTTCTTCCCAAACTGCTCCTCGGAATTTATCTGCTAAATAGTGCACTTCGTCTAGAACAACAAATCCAAGCGAATTAAGTGTTATTGAACGCTCATAAAGCATATTTCGTAAGACTTCTGTTGTCATAACAACAATATCTGCTTCACTGTTAACAGACGTATCTCCTGTTAACAGACCAACTTTATTAGAGCCATAAACTTCACAAAAATCATGATATTTTTGGTTGCTAAGAGCCTTGATTGGAGTTGTATAGAAGGTTTTAACACCGCGATTTACACCCAAAAAAACAGCAAAATCTGCTACAACAGTTTTACCAGCACCTGTAGGAGCAGCAACAAGAACGTTATCTCCATTTTCTAGAGCATCAATTGCCTCAAGTTGAAAATCATCCAAATCAAAGCTTAAGGAACTTTCAAATTTAGCAGCCATTGATTTAGAATGTTGCAAAGTCTTGCGAAACGCACTAAATCGTTGAGACGGAGATAATGGGAGCGTAGTCATAAACTATTCTTTAGTTTCCTTTAGTTTCCTTAGATTCTTTAGATTCATTAAAAATTGGATTGTCAATATCTTCTTGGCGCAAAGACAAGTTATTCCAATGTTGCCAAACAATTCTATGAGAATCTCCTACTTTTTCTTGGCGCTTTAAAACTCTAATTCGAGCCTCTTCTACACGTTGCGCAGCATAGAAAATCGGACGCGTAAAAAATGGATATGAATCCTTTTTCAACGAATCTTCACTGTTTTGTAACTTTTCAAAACAAGAATAAGCCTTAGCATAAAAACTCGTGCAATTCGTTAAAATCTTATACGCGCATTTAAGAGCGTACGCAAGCCCTGCACCAATCATGCATAGCATAAAAAGAGTTAATAAAAGCCAAATCCACCATGGCATTTTAATTCTCCAAGTTTTGGCAATCGCTATTATTAACGCTTAATTCTCGCTGTGCTCGAGCAATAATCATAGTGCGCAAAGTTTCTGGAGAAACAGCTTTAATATGACGAGCGTGAGCAATGCAAAATGCAACAAACCAAGAGTCGGAAGAAACCGTTAAATGAACCTTAACGCCAGTTCCACAAGGCTCGATTGTAGCTCCAGAAAGACTCTTTAAGAAGTTCAAATCTGGCTCATCTGTAATAAAGCATGTTTGAGTGCCATTGTCAAAACTCCATTTTCTAAGTTCGCTAACTGGAACATCTGGAATTTCTACAGGGCAAATAGGCTTAATAACTTCTGCACGCTCAATTCTTGCAACGCGCAAAACCTGCCAAATTCTCGGCAAACCGTTTGCTTTATTAATCGAAGTGTCTTTTGCAACAAAAGTACGCTTATCTTGTGGAGTTTGAGCCTCAACATCTGTCCAAACAGCAACGTAGTAAACGCCTTCATCAACAAAAATCTTAGAAGGAGCAACAATCTTTCTGCGCGTTCTACCAGCACCATCCGTGTACTCCATGTCGATTAATGCATTAGCACTAATAGCGCTGCGAACAACAGAACAATTTCTAGGCTCTACCTCATAACCAGTAAGGCTAAGCCAAGGAGTCTCCCCTGGGCTAACATGCCTACGCAAACGCATGTAAAGCGCTTTGGCTTGATCTCTTTGCTCAACAGGCAAAAGAGGAGAATGCGCAAGGTAATTGATAGAAGCAGTAAGCATACTCATATATTGTTGAGAAACTCCAGCTAAACGCTCAAGACCAAGCGAATTAGTTGCGGAAACAATACCTTCGGCTTCTAAAAGAGACCAATCAATATCGAAGAATTGGCTACCTGCCATCTCGCCATCGTCGGAAACAGTAGTAAGCGTATTAATGTCTTTATGTAAAATCGCAACAAATCTACGAAGTTCATCGTCATTCTTAGGTTTGCCAATGAATCTTACAGCAAGCTCATTTAGTGGGAATTCTTCTCCAAGATGAGCAGAAAGGAAAAGCATTAGTCGAAGTCTGCGATCTACTTCGCTTCCAGTTTGGAAAGACGTCTTTTTTTGACGAGACTTGTCTGGCTCGTTTTCCGAAAGGGCTTGATTATCTTCTGCATTAGAACGTGCAGAATCAACGCTTTGATCAGCGTAATTCTCGTCGCATTCAACGAATTGCGTAGCAGCATTAAGTCTTCTATGGAAAGCATCCACCGCTTCTTGAGGGCTTACAACGCAAGAACCTGGGTGCTCAAGAACAAACATTGCTAAATCGTCGGAATCAGTGTATGCAACGTTCAAATGTTCACCATCAACGTCAACAGTTGCTGCAAATCTTCTAGAATCAATAACCTTAACCAATGCGTCTGGAATTGTTTGAGTTCCAAGTCCTGGAGCAATCGAATCTAAGCCCAAACCAGGAATAGGTGTTTGAGGAACTCTAGGAGCAGTACGAGATGCAGAAGAATGTTGCTGATCTACTTTGCGCGATTCGGAAGAAGAAATCGACATAGAACGAGCTAAATAATTAGCAGCCGCAAGAACAGGAAGCTCTTCTTGTGCAAAACGAATACGCACGCGAGGTTCGTCACCAAGTTGCAGCCTGTAAGATGCAAAATCTTGGCCTTCTGACTTTGAAGAATATTCAGGCTGACGAGATTCAATCGCAATACCCATAGCGGCAAGCTTTGCACGATCTCTTTGGAATTGCTTTGCAAACGCAGCCTTTGCAGCTTGATCTGCAAGCTCTCCATAAGAATCAGCATAAGCCTTAACTCGTTGCGCAATCTGACGCGAAGTCAGCCATTGTGGAAATGCGGAAGACAACACAGCCAGCACATCAAGCTCGTGTTTACCCCACTTATCGGAAAAACGACGTCTTCCGTTACTTCCTTCTGCCATTTGTCCTCACGTATCGTTTCTTTTGTAGTTTCATCTTGTGTTAAAAACATGCTAAAAATGCTAAATTCTCAACACACACCTTAACTATTTTAATGGTGTTTTGCCATACGTGTGGACATTTTCAAAAAAAGTCATTAATTTTCTTGAAAAGCTATTAGTCAACACTGTAAAATCGTTGAAATTAAGCCATTTTCCACACGACACGCCCGAATGAATTTATTTTGCGATTACACCCACTCATCTGGTTCAATGCCCTGAGGCCCCACAAATTCGCCATTTGGAACGTAGCTTGGCTCCCCCGTATCTTCTAAAACAGCATCCGCAAACATAGAGACTTGACTTCCAAAAGTCCAATCACCTCGTATTGTAACAGATTTTGCAGCCGCCAAAGCTGGAACAGAATACGGGAATCTTTCGTTAAAATCATCAATAGTCTTATAAAATCGTGGATCTAAATCCACATTTGGAAATATGTAATTGCCATCTTCCATCTCGTAAGAATCCGTAAGATGGAAGCGATCGGAACGCATTATAAACAAATCGTTAGTAGTCTTTACAGGCAAAAATCGCATTCTATCAACCTCAACACAAATCGCATCGTCAAAAAGCGAAACAGCCGAGCCCATAGCAGTTTCAAGCTGAATCACCTTTTCGCTTGAATCATCAGTTGGGTCAACAGTCTTGTGATTGCAAATAACTGGAAGAGGAAGCACACCTTTATATTTTTTAAGAATCTTTTGCAAAGCATCAACACGAATCCAAATATTGTTAGTATTAAAATAAGGATGTTTATTAATACTTTGCGCACTTCTTCTATCTTCTGCAGCAACTTGAGTCATTTCACGAAGCATCATTCTACCAGTTTCAAGACTTCTAACAATATGACCACCTTTACGGTCTGCTTGAGTACGCTTAGCAACCTCAATCATGATTGATGCACCAGTATTTTCAAAATGCTGAGCAAGAGTTCTAGACGGTCTTGCGCCTAAATTGTCGGAGTTAGAAATGAACAAGTACTTAATGCCATTTTTCTCTAGAATATCCAACAATCCAGATTCCCAAATAGTTGAAAAAATGTCACCGTGACCCGGAGGGCACCATTCTAAACTACTATCTTTAGAACAAGAAACAGGCTCACCCGTTTCCTCTAAAAGCTTTGGCTCTTGATGCTGAATAATTTCAACAGGAATATTTTCTTGAGAAAACTTTTTTGTACGCTTTAATACTTGTAAAGTATCTTTAGATGTGCGGAAAGAGTTCATAAAAATCAAAGGCAAATCAACGCCTAAACGTTGGCGCGCTGTAAGAACTTGACCAATTATAATGTCAATAAATCTCATTTGACGAGCTTTATGTCTTCTAACTGGCAATAAAGACTTTGCGCAAGACAAGCCCATTGATGTTCCAAGACCACCATTTAGCTTAATAAATGCCGTTTTTGAGAATGCGCTAACAGCTTTATTATGATCAATTGTTTCATAAATCTCATGAAAATTTGGCACAGTCTTAATAGGCTCTACTGCGTTTTCGCGAATAAATCCGCCAGCTTTATCTTCATTCCACACTTTATAAAGACGTTCAAATTGGCTAATAGCAACTTCGCTCATACCGTGTTCGCGCATCTTTGCAGCGGACAATTCAAAAGTGTTGTCCATTTAACGCAGCCTCCCTGTATGCATTTTGATTAATAGTTTATCTGCTTAGACAATATGTTGCAAACAAAAATGGACTCACGCGTTAAACACGCAAGTCCATTTTTACGTTTCAAATAGTTTTTAATAAGTGAAACTTAGCAAAAACTATTCAGCAGAGCCTTTGCCAACCTCAACACGAGCGAAAGCTAAAGCAGAGCCGCCAACTTCCTTGAACAAGTCGCCAATAGTCTTGGAAGGATCCTTAACATAAGCTTGCTCAAGGAGAACAGTTTCCTTGAAGAAGGCGTTCAAACGACCTTCAACAATCTTTGGAACGATCTTTTCTGGCTTGCCTTCTGCCAAGGATTTCTCGGTAGCAACGCGACGCTCGGACTCCAACACATCTGCTGGAACGTCTTCGCGGCGGAGCCACTGAGCACCCATAGCGGAAATTTGCAAAGCGGCTTCGTGAGCAACCTTAGCGCCTGCTTCGTCGGTAGCAATCATAGAAACAATGCTTGGAGGTAATTCAACGGACTTCTTGTGAGCATAAACCTCAACATGAGGACCGCTAACCTTAGCAATCTGGCCAACCTTAACGTGCTCGCCAAACAATGCTGCTGCTTCTTCAACTTCTTCCTTAACAGTAGCATCTCCAGCCTTAGCGGCAAGAAGCTCTTCTGCACTAGAAGCATTGGCTTCAATAGCATTGTTCAACACAGTTTCGGAGAATTCAACAAACTTTGGTGTCTTAGCAACAAAGTCAGTTTCGGAATTCAACTCAACTGCATAACCAGTTTCGCCTTCTGCAGTCTTAACAACCTTAGAAGCAACGGTTCCTTCTTGAGCCTTGCGACCTTCACGCTTGCCAGCGGCCTGAATGCCCTTAGCACGGATGATTTCCTTAGCGCGAGCTACATCGCCTTCGGCTTCAGTAAGAGCCTTCTTAACGTCCATCATGCCTGCGCCAGTTTCTTCGCGCACCTGCTTAATCAACGCTGCAGTAATTGCTGCCATTTTGTTCTCCTCATTAACTGCCAACAGGCTTATTCAGCCTTGGCTTCATTGTCGGACTGTTCAGATTCCTTAGTGAGCAGTTCCTTTTCCCATGCTGCCATTGGCTGAGCATTGGCATCTTCAGCCTTTGCACCCTTGCCAGCGTGATCAAGCAAACCTTCTGCAACAGCATCGGCCATCAAGCTTGTAAGAAGCTCTACGCCACGAATTGCATCGTCGTTTGCTGGAATTGGATACTCAACGGATTCTGGATCGGTGTTGGTGTCAACGATTGCCACAACTGGAATACCGAGCTTGTGCGCTTCTTCAACAGCCAAAGCTTCCTTGTTAATGTCTACAACAAACATTGCAGAAGGAGTACGGTTCATATTACGAATACCGCCGAGCTGCTTGGAAAGCTTATCCTTTTCGCGCTCAAGAAGCAAAAGTTCCTTCTTGGTTAAACCAGATCCACGAACGTCGGTAAAGTCCATTTCCTCGAGTTCCTTCAAACGCTTTACGCGAGTAGAAACAGTCTGGAAGTTAGTCAACATACCGCCGAGCCAGCGCTCACTTACGTAAGGCATGTTTACGCGAGTAGCCTGATTTTGCACAGCTTCTTGAGCCTGCTTTTTAGTACCCACAAACAAAACAGTGCCATTATGAGCAACAGTCTGCTTAATAAAGTCATAAGCCTTGTCGATCATGTCGAGCGACTTGAACAAATTGATGATATGAATACCATTGCGCTGAGTAAGGATGAATTGCTTCATCTTTGGGTTCCAGCGACGAGTCTGATGACCGAAGTGCAAACCAGCCTTCAGCATTTCGCTCATGGTAATCTGTGCCATATCTATATACCTTTCTTGTCGGTTCTTGCCTGGCCATGTCTGTTCGCATGCAACTTGGTTTTAACACATTAAAACCAAAGCCGACCGACACGAACGGACGCGTACATGGCGCGTATATGCGCATTCTGATAGACAATAAAAACGAGCAATCGTATAACGCGACAACACTCATGCTCAAAGCGAACACGCAAAGTCATATTATAACAGAAGCTTTATACTAACTTTGGTAGCAATTCCTATAAAAAATCGCAATAATTTATTGAATTAGCTACATAAAATTATCTACAATATCTAAATTATCTACTTAGAAGAACTATTACGCAATTGACGCAAAGCTTGCTTTCTAACATCTTTTTCTAAACGATCAATATACACATGACCATCAAGATGATCACATTCATGTTGAATCATGCGAGCCATTAAGCCTTTGCCTTCTAGAACAACAGTTTTGCCGTCTAGATCTATCCCTCTTGCTCTAGCATAATCAGCCCTTCGGGTCTTATACCATAATCCTGGAACTGATAAGCAGCCCTCATCTCCGTATTGCTCGCCACTAAGTTCTTCTATAACAGGATTCAGAATATAGCCTATTGTTCCATCAATATTATAAGAAAATGCTCTAAGATTAACACCAATTTGGTTCGCGCTAAGTCCCGCACGTCCTGGATCGTTTACAGTTTCTAATAAATCTTCTACAAGATTTCTAACAGATGGCGTAATCTCGCGAATTTCATCACAAGGCGTTCTAAGAACAGGGTCTGGAACAACGCGGATTTGTCTAATAGTCACGGCACTCCTTAAAACAAAAGGCTAATTAAAATCGCAATCCATAATTATACAAACTTTATAGTAATACAATCTGTAAATCTGTATTTGCAATTGTTAATTAGCCTATTAGTATCTTACTTCATAAAATCTTATTCACTAACGGTTTGGTTTGCTCCATCTTCATTATTTGAATAAGATTCTCTAGAATCGGATTGCAAAGGCAAATCTTCTCCAAAACGCTTCAAATGCGTTGCAGCTTGATCAATAGCTTGCTTAACTTTAGGAGTAACAACCTCTTGAGCCTGCTTAACAGTTTCTTGAGCTTGCTTAACAGTTTCGGTTGTTTTATCTAAAATCTTAACCGTTGCAGGAAGTGGCCTACTATTTGGTTTTGGAGCATAAAGTTGCGTTTCAATAATATCGCTATATTTCTTCAAAACCTTTGGACGCACAACCTTCATACTTGGCGTTAACGTACCAGCATCTTGAGAGAATTCTTCGTCTAAGATAACAAATTTACGAATAGATTCCGCTCTAGAAACTGTGCTATTAGCTTGATCAACAAATTGCTGAATAACAGATCGTATTGCATCATTTTGTACAATATCTTTCATTGGAATAGTCTCATCCATTCCTTGATTATTAAGCCAAGAACGAACCATATCTGGCTCAAGCTCAATAAGAGCAGAAACAAACGGCTTTCCATCTCCAACAACCACTGCATGCGAAACAAGAGGACACTTTGCAATAATAGTTTCAAGAGGAGCAGGGCTTATGTTTTTTCCGCCAGCAGTGATTATAATGTCTTTCTTTCTGCCAGTAATTGTTAAGAAACCCTCATCATCAATCTCGCCTAAATCGCCAGAATGAAGCCACCCATCTTGATCAATAACTCCTGCAGTAAGATCTGGCTTTCCGTAATATCCAACAAAAACATTAGGACCTTTTACAAGAACTTCGCCATCATCTGCAATGCGAATGGTAATTCCAGGACCAGGCTTTCCAACAGAACCAACTTGATTTGCGTGTTCAAAATTAACAACGCATGGAGCAGCCGTTTCTGTCATTCCATAGCCTTGAATAAAAGTTATGCCATCTAATCCATTAAAGAAGTGAGCAAGCTCTGCATTTATTGGAGCACCGCCACAAGCAAGCCACGCTAAATTAGGACCAAGCGCAGATCTTATAGAAGAACCAACAGTCTTCATATAAAAATCGTGTTGCAATTTTGCGTAAATAGAATGCGATTTTCCTTCAACTTCGTATTTAGACCACTCAACAAAATGCTGAACAGCCTTAGCAAAGATTCTACCTCGGATTCCAGCACCAGCCTTTTGAGATGCTGCGTTATAAACTTTCTCAAACACTCGAGGAACACCAAGTAAATACGTAGGCTTAAAACTACGCAAATCTGCCAACAAATGTTTAGCGTTTGGCACATAACCAATAACACCGTTTGCTCCAATTGCAACATACTGAATATACCTTGCAAAGCAATGCGCAAGAGGAAGGAACAGAAGTATTCTGCTTGGCTTGTACAACATGTCGTTTAGAACATCGTATGCTGCGTAAACAATGTGCGTAAAGTTTCTATTAGTAAGCATTGCTCCCTTTGGCTTACCAGTAGAGCCAGAAGTGTAAACAATAGTTGCTAAATCATCTGCTTTTATTTGATTAATAGCATTATTTAGCTCATCGTCGCTTATTGACTTTCCAAAATCAATAACAGCATCAATGCCATTGGCCTTAAAGTTAAAAACCGTCTTTAATGAAATTCGCTTATTGTCTTGACGAACTCTTTCCAAGCATTGTGCATGCTCATCGTCTCCAGCAAAAGCAATAACAGGCTTTACTTCCGCAATAATATCTGCAGCTTGAAGAGCGGAGTCAGTTTCGTAAATAGGAATACTTACAGCACCAATACAAGCGCACGCAAAGTCCACAACGCCCCATTCATAACAAGTTGGAGAGTAAATAACGATTTTATCTCCTTGCTTAACGCCAAGAGCGATTAAGCCTCTTGCAGTAGAACGAACTTTGGATAGCATCTGTGATGCGCTAACATCGTGCCATTGGCGAGTATTGTCATCTTGCCATTGTGCAATTACTCCTTGCGGGTCTCGCATTGCTCTATTGGCAAGCAACGAATAAATTGTGTCACCGTCATTAGTTGGGTGAATGTCTTCTACAGAAAATTCTCGCAGCATATTCTTAATTGTACGGTATGAGCAAGCCAACACAAAACCATGATCATACAAAAATAGGCATGGAAAATTGGCATTTTTTACAAAATGATGACTATTTAGCAAATAATTATTTATAAAGCCCCTAGAGTCAAACATGCAAACGCAAGCTATAGTCTAGAGGCGTTACACAAACTATGATTACGCAAAAATCTAACCTATATCTGCTAACGTGCAAACCCATTTTCCCATTATGAATCTAAGTGTTAAAGATGTCCAATATTCTGTATCTCCAATATGAAGCAAAACAACTGCCTCTAATCGCGATGGAGAAACCAGTATTCCATTTATCATCTTAGGTATTGTTGGATTGCTTCTTAACTTAGAAGCTTCTTCCTCATTATGCTTATCTTTGTAGCATTCGTTAATCAAATACCACATATTCTCAAGTTTATATATGCACTCTTTTGTTAATGCTCTTTTCATCTCTGGAGATATTGGCCTGCCATGAGAAATATCACCGACTATGCATGCTACTTTGCATATTTGCATTGCAAGATACAAGTACATCTTTTTGCCATGTGTATTATTGAAACACGATGATACGTGATAACTTGCCATTGATTTAGAAGAGCCAACTGGTATTGAACCTTCATACACTGGAAAAGTTATTCTATCTTTATTCTGGAACCGCGACGGATCTGCTTGATCTGGGAAGTTACTGTTAATAACCTCCCAAAATGTCTCATTATCGTCGTCGTTTGCGTATAACAGAGTACTAGAAAAATTTCTCATTTGCTCCTTCTTCCCTAAAATTTTGTCAAGTCATTTATTGTTTAATTCCTTATATATGTTTATTTTGTTTTCACCTTATGTTTAAGGTTTAAGTAAAGCATACAGCTTATTCAAAAAAATAAAAGAGTTAATTCAATATGTGGATAAGACATTCATAATCCTTGATTTTTCGGCGAAAATTCAAGGATTATCTAATAAAAGTTATGCACATTGTGCAAAAAGAATTGGGTTATATGCAAAAAGCTAAGTTGACTAGTTCTATTTTCAGAATATTCATCAGCTTAGCTTTACACAGTTTTGGCCTATAACCCTCTTGGCTGCCTATAACCCAAAGCTGGCATACGTGCTGAAACATGTGATAGAAAATAAAAAATCTCAGTAGATATGAGGACATATCTGCTGAGAAATCAAATGGAGCGGACAGCGGGACTCGAACCCGCGGTCTCAACCTTGGCAAGGTTGCGCTTTACCAACTAAGCTATATCCGCAAACAAGATGCCATAGTAGCCTGATTTATTGTTTAATGCAAGTTATAATCAAAAATAAAAAATGTATAGTGATTTTCTGCTGTATTCAAGCGATTTTACGGAGTGTTGAGCAGAAGAAAAAGATAAGAAAACGATAAGAAAAATATTGAATACGATAATTATTATCATTAAGCCATAAATTTTTATAAAAATTTTTATTAAAATGTGATTTTTATCATGAAAAATCGTAAAAATAATGTAGAATAAAAATAGCTTTTACCAAACAGGTAAAAGAAAACTGAAAAAGCAATGTTTTTCAACGATGAAGCATAGAACAAGGAGGTTTCTATGAAGGCTATTGTTGCAACCAAAGATAAGAAGGCTCAGGTTGTAGAGAAGGAACTTCGTCCATTGGAATTTGGTGAAGCCTTACTCGATATGGAGTGCTGCGGCGTATGTCACACCGATCTTCACGTTAAGAACCAAGATTTTGGCGATAAAACTGGCGTTGTTCTTGGCCACGAAGGTATTGGTATTGTTAAGGAAGTTGGCCCTGGTGTTACAACGTTAAAGCCAGGCGACCGTGCGTCTGTAGCGTGGTTCTTCAAGGGTTGCGGACATTGCGAATATTGCACCACTGGCAGAGAGACACTTTGCCGCAGCGTTTTGAATGCAGGATACACTGCCGATGGTGGCATGTCTCAAGAGTGCATCGTCGCAGCAGACTACGCAGTAAAGGTCCCAGAAGGCTTGGATCCAGCTCCTGCAAGCTCCATCACTTGCGCTGGCGTTACAACCTACA
>CAMPUL010000028.1 GCA_946997215.1 Gardnerella vaginalis | reverse complement strand
AACATTCTTCGGCAAACCAAACTTCTCAGCCGCAGCAATAAGAGTATCCTTATCAGCTGGAGTCTGCTTGTGCTCTTCTGGCTTTTGAGCTGGCTTACGTCCATCAGCAGGATTTAGGGTCGGAGCATTTTCACTTTGTGGAGAACCAGAAGCCAACGCAGGCACAGCAAGCGCTAGTCCAGAAACCAGCGTTGCAGCGGCAGCGAAAGCAGCAATCGCTTTCTTATTTAACATAATTTTTCCTTTCTTCTTCATTCTCACGTATAAGCGTGCGAAGAGAGCAATCGCAAGAATACAACTGAATATTCTCGCAATCTAAGTCCTAAAACATGGACTATCAGCAATTAGGATACCCCCCCCCCGTAGCCCTAATTCAATATTTTCACGAAAAAACACGCGTCATTTTTACACAAAAACTTTTACACAAACCAGCCGAACGGCAAAAGTCATAAACCCACTTCCAAGTTCTGGGTAAGCTGCAAGAAAAAAAAATCGGGGCAGATGCGCTTTCGCACTTCCGCCCCACATACACAAAACTAAAACTCCAACTCAGGATTCTTTAACAACTCATCAAGCATCGCATCATACAAGCGCAAAGACAGGTCATGTCGCTCGCGCGTTACAGCGCGCTATTCCTCGCGGCTATTAGTAGCCGCTCGGCTGATTTGGCATATAAAGTCCAGTGGACTTTACATTTGAGCCAAATCACGCTTTGAAGGAGCTTGAAATGCGTTTTGCAATTTCAAGCTCAGTCAAAGCGCTTTGCAGCGCAGAAGCAGTGCTTCTGCTTTGAGCTGCTCAGCGCGCCAAATTGGAAAATCGTTAGCGCGGTCTAAGCGCGCTAACGACTTCGCTTGCGTTGAAAGCACACTGTGCTTTTAACCTTAAGCAAGCTCAGCGCTCCGAATTGCCTTTTCGCGCTACGCTCTAAGCGAAAAGGCAGGTTGGCGCGCAAAAAGCGTCAAGCAAAGCAAAGAAAACAATACTCTAACTGAACTAGCGCAACTTGGAAGTCTACTTCCAAATTCTGCAAAACTAGCTAACATTTGGAAATCTACTTCCAAACTGCGGATCTATTTGCGCAGCTTCCTTCACACAACTATCTTCGCGCAACTACTTTTGCGAGGCAAGAGAATCAAGGCGCGCGCGGAAGGACGGCCAATCAGTGCGCATTGCCGTAAGCAACTTCAGCTTTGGCACATCATCAATCGGCACCCACTTGATCTCCATGCTCTCGTCGTCGTGCGCGCACGGATTCACACAATGCCCTGGCTTTTCAAACGCGAAAACCGTTGTATACCGCCAATTTCCGTGACTTTCGCAATACGCTCCAACAACATCAATGTCTTGAGATGTTATGTTCGCTTCTTCAAACGACTCGCGCAACGCGCCCTCAATCGCAGTTTCACCATCAGATATTGCGCCGCCAGGAATACCCCACGTGCCGCCTTCCGCACTCCAAAGCGCGCGATGTTGCATAACAACGTGAGTCACGTGCCCAGTTGCCTCGTCTCGCCTAGCGAGCAGCACTCCAGCCGCACCATTATGCCCCCAATGCTTGCGTCCGCAATCGCACATAACCCACCCATCTCCAGGCTGATGCACGTTTTCTTTAGGCACTTGCGCGGAAGCGGGATCGTCCTTAATCGCCTCGCCCTCTAACTTGCGAGTATTCCACAAATCCTGCCAATCGTACCCAAGCTCCGAAACCATCTGCCTAACAAGCGGCAAGCTAATCCCAAGAACACCATGCGGATCTCCCTGAATTCCCTCAATAAAAGCTCCGCCAAAGCCTTCTAGCGTAAAGGATCCCGCGACTTCCAGTGGCTCGCCAGTTTCCACATACGCGCGTATTTCCTCATCGCTCATATGCGCAAAAGTCACGCTTGCGCGGCTCACCTTGCACACGGTTTTACCACTTTTTGCGTCTATTAGGCAATGACCAGTAAACAATTCTCCAGTTTTTCCGCTCATTTGCTTGATTCGCGCAGCAGCCACTTCAGGAGTATGCGGCTTTCCGTAGCATTCGCCGTCTAGCAAAAACATGGAGTCGCAGCCAACTATAAGCACGCTGTTGGAATCAGCAGAAAACTTGTTCACGTGTGCAAAATCGTGAATATCAAAAGTCTTAGTAGGCACTTTTACGCCCGAAAAATCGCGAGTTTGCGCGGTATCTACGTTATGCGTTATATGCGATTGAGAATCACTTGCTAACGCGTTACTACCAGTTGCAGAAGATTCAGCCTCAGCAGCATCCGCCTCAGCTTTCAGCGGATACCCTACAACCAAATCACCACTAGCGCTCGCCGCTGCATTTGCAACAAGCTTCCACGACTCATACACTGCCAAAGCCTTTGCTCGCGCCAAAATCGAAACGCGCTCCTCGGCGCTCATCTGCTCCACGCTAGCACCTCGCTCATTTGCAGCATTACGCAAAGCCGCTGGCTCATCTACCTCACTCACATGAATCACAGGAATCACGCCTGCAGCAGCCAGCACCGCTCTACGCGCTGGCGATTGAGAAGCCAAAATCAACGAAACTGTCATATTCCCCTCTTCCTTTTATATTTTTGCAAACTACGCGCGAGATGCCGTTACGCCGTGCGAGTCGATTTTTACGTGCAAAATTTTCCAATCGCAGCCGCTTAAAAGCGGTTTTACAATTTTTTCTATTT
This sequence comes from Gardnerella vaginalis, assembly GCA_946997215.1. Lineage (GTDB taxonomy): Bacteria > Actinomycetota > Actinomycetes > Actinomycetales > Bifidobacteriaceae > Bifidobacterium > Bifidobacterium vaginale_I. Next base: position 11,152 of record CAMPUL010000028.1, on the reverse strand, counting down.
TTTCGCTTATATTAGTGGCGTTATTGGCTTCTACGGTTGCTGGCGACTTTTCCTCGTAGAACACCGCTGCGCAAGATCCAGCTCCCGAAATAGCAGCTGCGAACCCAGCATCTCGCAAAGTTTTTACTAAATCCCAAGTTGGTTGCATAAGACTTGCTCGGTACGGCTGGTGAATAGAATCTTGAGTAGCTGTAAAGAGCAAATCGTTTCTGGAAAGAGTTGTTTTTGCGCAAGAATCGCCAGAATCCGCAGAATCAGCAAACGCGCTAAAATCTCCAAAATCACCAAATGCAATCGGCAATAAGCAAGCGCGCGAAACATTAAACACAGCATCTGCGTACGGCACTTTTTCTGGAAGCGCTTGGCGAGCCATTTGCGTTGAAAGAGTGAAGTTTGGCACAAAAATCGTTGCACGAATTTGCTTAGAAACGCAGTATCGAACAGTGTGGAACTCACTGCCATTCTTCCAACTGGTTGTTAATCCGCCAAAAACCGCTGGAGCAACGTTGTCTGGGTGGCCTTCAATCGCAGCTGCAAGCTCAAAAATCGCCTGCTTGTTAAGATTCCCATTATGCGCAAAAGCCCAAGCTGCTGCCACGCCCGAAACAATCGCGCTTGCAGAAGACCCCATTCCGCGCGCTTGTGGAATACGATTACGCGCTTCTAGAGTAAATCGCAAACGCGGCAAACCAAACGCTTCGCACGCTTTGCGGAACGCGCGAACAACAAGATGCGTCTCGTCTTTTGGCAACGTATCTTCGCCTTCGCCATGAATAATTACGCGAACATCTTGCGAATCATCAAGCGAATCATCAAGCGAATCATCAAGCGAATCATCAAGCGTAAAAACTAGCGAATCCGCATAGTCAAGCGCAATTCCTGCAACATCAAATCCCGACCCAAGATTTGCGCTGGTTGCTGGCACGCAAACTGACACGCTGTTGCATACTGGTTTCATTTCGCACCTTTTCCTCTCGAGCAGCCTACTAAATTACTTAATTATCTAATTACTTAATTATTCAGATACTTAATTACTTAACTACTTAACTACTCGATTACTTAACTACTCGATTACTCAATAATTCGCAACGTAAGAGGCTTTGCGCACACAACATCCACTTTTTGCAAATCGGCAAGAACCGCGCGCAAATCCGCCTCTGTGCAATCTTTTACAAGCACGCGCAAATCGCCAGGGCCGCCGATTCCGCAAGCTGGGCAATCACCTTCGCCATCGTATTGAGTTTGGCAAAGCATAGGCAATCGTTCCGCGTTTACACCGTGCTCCTCAAACACATCCATCACTTCGCTGCAAAGAGCAAGCGAAGTATCTTCCATGCTGCATCGCACAACAAAATCCGCACGAATCGAGCGCGTAGAAGCCAAAGATTTTGCATTATACATTGGCACGCTAGCATCGTTGCAGCCGCTCGTTATGTTTCTAGCGGCTCCAACAATATCTCCAACCACCGCGCTTGCTGTTGGCGCGCCACCCGCGCCGCGGCCATAGAACATAAGATCATCCGCCGCGTGCGCTTTAACAAAAACGGCGTTAAAGCTGCCATGAACAGAAGCCAGCGGATGCTCTTTGCTAACCAACGCTGGGTAAACACTTGCGCTCACTGCGCCACTCGAATCGCAAGCAACCGCCGCAAGCAGCTTAATCACGCGATTTTCTGCACTTGCAGCCGCGATATCTGCTGCCGTAATCGCGCTAATTCCTTCAACGCTAACATCATCAATTCTTATTGGCATTTGGAATGCAAGCGTTGCCAAAATCGCAGCCTTATTTGCTGCATCAAATCCTTCAACGTCTCCTGTAGGATCCGCCTCCGCGTATCCCTTTTCTTGAGCTGCGCGCAAAGCCGAGTCAAAATCAAGCCCTCTAACCGTCATTTCGTCAAGAATGTAGTTTGTAGTTCCGTTTACGATTCCAAAAATTTGCGTGATTTTGTCGCCTACAAGCGACTCTCTAAGCGGACGCAAAATCGGGATTGCTCCTGCAACAGACGCCTCAAAGCTTAAGTCCACTCCATTTTTTTGCGCGCATTCATATAGTTCTAGGCCAAACTTTGCAAGCAATGCTTTGTTTGCTGTTACAACCGATTTTCCGCATTCTAGAGCGGTTTTTACAAATGTGTGCGCTGGCTCTAAGCCGCCAATTAGCTCAACGATTATGTCTATATCTTCGCGTTTACAAATCGCCTCTGCGTCTGCGCTTAAAAGATCTTTGGCAATCCATGGCGCGTCCACGTCTTCTGGATGCAAGCACGCGACTGCAGCAAGCTCTAGAGGAGCGCCGATTCTTGCAGATAAGTCAGCGTTTTCTTCCACTATTAGACGCGCTGTTTGCGATCCTACTGTTCCAGCGCCTAAAAGACCCACGCGAATTGGATCTGCGGCAAAGCAATCGTCATTTGCACATTGAGCGCTTTCTAAATTGTTTTTGTCTAACATAGACGCCTCCTAACTTAAATCAAATATCAATTAAATCAATCCAATTTGTACAAACAGCACAAACATATTCAGCTTGCACAAACAGATTCAGCCTACGCAAACACCCTACGCAAACAGCTTATAGATTCACCCTACACAAACAGCATAAGCAAATTTAGCAAAACGGACGCAATCAAGAATCCCATAACGCCAACGGTTCCGTAAAGTGCTTTTGTTCCAGCGCTCCCACGAATCTCTAGCGGCGAATCGTAGAATTCAAGATACCTCTTGCGACGAGCAAGAAGCACAATTCCAAACACAAACATAACAATCATAAACATTGCATAAAGGCCTATAAACATAAATCCAGGAGCCAAATCCGCAATCTCTTGAGTGTTCAAGTTCTCAACCTTAATAAGATCTCCATTTGAATCCATCATGTTGTTTGAAATCCACATTGCTATAACGCTGCCTTGGAAGTTTACAATCATGTGCAAAAACACGCTGTATCTAAGCTGCGATGTACGAACGTACATGTATCCAAACACAAGACCAAGCCCAAAAGCGTAGAAGAATTGGAACATATTCATGTGGAAAAGCGCAAACGCCAATGCAGAGAACACAATCGCGCGCTTTTCGCCATACACGCGCAACCTGTCTATAATTTGCTTTCTAAACAGCCATTCTTCAACAACTGGAGCTAAAAATACCACAAAAAGCAGCGTTTCCCACACGTTTCCACCTGCTACAATATCTGCAATCCTATTCTCGGCTTTTCCACCAGAAATAAGCGCAGAAGCAACAAGCCCAATGTAACTTCCTGCATACATTATTGGCACGCTAACAGCAAAGAATCCACCAAATTGGCGCAAAGACATAGTAAACTTGCGAGTTTCTACCGCTGGCGTACGCCTTAAAACAAGCATTGCAAGCGGCAACGCTATTAGGTATTGCGCAACATCCGAAGAAACAAATGAGCTTAGCGAAGGTGTTAAAACGCCTTTTGGAACAAACACGCTAATCAATTCGCCAATTAAAAGCGTTGCAAGAATCCACGTAAATAGGAACACGCACAGCGACACTCCTACAGATCCTTGACGCTTGCGCGCAATCGTATACGCGTCTGGATGCTGCTTGTTTGCAAGCTTACGCTGTTTACGCATTTTTACCTCCGACTAGTCTAAAATAACGCCTTCAATAAGCTTTGTGATTAAATCGCTGTAGCTTATTCCCGTTGCTTCCCAAGCTTTTGGATACATGGAAATTGGCGTAAATCCAGGCATTGTGTTGATCTCGTTAAGGATTACGCGACCGTCTTTAGTTACAAAAGAATCCACGCGACTTAGTCCTCTTCCGTCTGCTGCTTTGAACGCTGCGAGCGCCGTTTTGCGAACGCGTTGCAAAGTCTCTTCTGGCAAATCTGCTGGTACTTCCACGTGCGAAGCCGCAGAATCCATGTATTTGCTGTCAAAATCGTAGAACTGGTCTTCTCCAGCCTCGCGCTTGTCGAGCACAACCTCTCCAGGCCAGCTGGCTTTTGGCTCTTCGCCATCGCGTGCCGCAAGAACAGCGCACTCAATCTCGCGCGCATCAATTCCCTGCTCTACTAGCACTCGCCAATCGTGCTTTGAGGCCTCATAAACGGCATCTGCTAAGGCCTTGGCATCGCGCGTTTCTATTTTTGTAACTCCAAAACTAGATCCTGCTCGGCTTGGCTTTACAAAAAGCGGATACTCTAGTTTTGCTTCTTCAACTTGCTCAAGAATTTCGTTTGCATACGCGTCGAAGCGATTTGCCGCGTCGCTTGCAAACTTGCGTGCATCCAGCGCAATTCCAGGAGCCACAGCAATTCCAGCCGCCTTAAAAAGTTGCTTTGCGTAGTATTTATCCATGCACGCAGCTGAGGCCAAAACTCCGCAACCAACGTACGGAACTTGCATCATTTCTAGCAAGCCTTGCAAAGTGCCGTCTTCACCATTCGGCCCGTGAAGAACTGGGAAAACAGCGTCAATATGACCTAAGCTTGTAAGCGTACCATCCGCCTCTCGCACCAAAAATCCGTCGGCGCCCTTTGCTGGGTCTAGCACAACATCGCGCGTTTCTGCGGTTTTTGTGATTACTGGCAGTTCACCTTGCTCCATGCGGAAGTTTCGCGGATCTTCGCCGCCAACAATCCACTCGCCTTGCTTTGTGATTGCAATGCGAACGATTTCAAATCGACTTTCGTCTACAGCACTGAGCACTCCAGCAGCCGATATGCAAGAAATCGAATGTTCGTCTGCTTTACCGCCGTACAAGAACACTACACGCTTTTTCGTCATTTTTTTCCTTTTATATTTTGAATTATTTTAGTTATTTTGAATTATCTATATATTTTGAATTATCTAAGCGCGCGGCTTTTGCGCTTCACTACTCTTCGCAAACATCGTTATCAAAAAGCATTGCAAGCATCTCTTGGCAAGAGATTCCTTCTTCTAGCACGCGAGCCATTGCGCTTGCAAGCGGAGTTGCAACTCCCAAACGCTTGCCCATTGCCACAACAGCGCTAGTAGTTGGAACGCCTTCCGCAACGCCATTGCTCACAGCAGTTGCTTCTTCAACGCTCATGCCTTTACCAAGATTTGATCCGAAAGTGTAGTTGCGGCTTAGAGGAGATCCGCAAGTCGCGACTAAATCGCCAAAGCCTGCAAGTCCTGCAAAAGTGCGAGAATCCGCGCCTTCCGCAACGCCCAATGCCGTCAACTCTGCAAGACCGCGCGTTTCAATCATCGCAGCCGTATTTTCACCAAAGCCAGCTCCTCGAGCCATGCCAACTGCGAGCGCAACCACGTTTTTAAGCGATCCGCACATTTCTACGCCAATCACATCTGTTGAAACAAACGCCTTAAAGTAGCTGTTTGAGCATGCTTTTGCAACGACTTCGGCATTTGCGCGATTCTCGCACGCAACAACCGCCGCCGCATGCTGCCTTAGTGCCACTTCTTTGCTTAAGTTTGGCCCAGATAGCGCTGCAAAACGGTTACGCGGCAAGTTCAAAGCTTCGCACACAACCTCGTCCATGCGCTTGCCTGTTGTGCGCTCAATGCCTTTCATGAGCGAAACAACAATCGCATTTTGCGGAATTTTGCCAGCAAATTCTTCTAGCGCAACGCGCGCAAACTGTGCTGCAATCGCAACTACTACAATGTCTGCGTTTGCTACAGCTTCTGCGCGATCTCCCGTAGCTGTAATGTTTTCTGGCAAACGCTCTACGATTGGCAGCCTAACTTCGTTGCGGTGATTGCTACGAATGCCTTCAACAATTTGCGGCTCTATAGCCCACATTGTCACTTGATTTCCCGCGTCTGCAAGCACCTGCCCAAACGCAGTACCCCAAGCTCCAGCACCCAACACCGTAACGTTCATGTTTACGCCTAGCCTTTCGATTTATGAGTTTGTAAACTACTTTGGTCGTAAGCCATTTGTAGCGATTTACAACTAGTCAAGTTATAGTCAACTTGTCAACTCGTAGCAAACTTAGTTAGTTTGTAGTCAACTTAGTCAACTTTTAATCACACTATTACATAATTCTACACAGTGCGCTTTACGGGCATTTTGTGAAGACTTTATTAGTGATTTATTAGTGATTTGCTTACGATTTTCTAATGATTTATCACTGATTTATCAACGATTTGCTAACGATTTATCAACGATTTATCGCTTATCGAATCGCAAATTTACAATCGCTATTCTTTCACTCTTTTCATAAGCTTGTAATCGAAGTATCCAGCTGGCGATTTTTCGCCGCGAATCTCTTCCATAATTTCCGTCATGCGCACGCGTACGCGACGAGCCAACTCTGCAGCAGACTCCATAGGCGGCAAATCGCCCCAATGCTCCATATCTTCAAGAAGATCCGAATAATCAAGACGCGCATCGTAGCACATTACAACGTTTTTCTTTGGCCACGGCCACCAATGATTAATGCTTGCAGCACCCCATGTAACAGCGCAAAATAGCGGAATTTGATGTCCAAGCCTGCGCGATGCTTCGAGCGCAATAATGCCGATTCCTGGCTTCATGCTCATAGGCCATTTTTGAGGGTCGCGCGTAACTGTTCCTTCTGGCCATACGCTAAGCGGTCTGCCATTTGTAAGGATTTTAATCGATTCTTCTTCGATTTCGCGCGCTTTTCCGCTTCTGCGCGGAACTGGTTGCATGCCAACAAGCTGGAACCATTTTCCCATGATTGGCCAATTCGCAAGCTCTGCTTTTGCCATGTATCGCGGACGTCGGCCTTGGTGGAATAGAGAAGTCATTGGCACAAAAACGTCGAACATTGTAACGTGCGTGCAAGCGGTTATAAACACGCCTTCTTCTGGCACGTTTTCCAATCCCCATGCGCGCACTTTGCAACGAGATCTAAGCACGCGAGACGTTCCTTCAAGCAATCGTTCGGTTGCCTTTGGATTTTGTGCGTTGATTTCTGCTGTATTTGGCGTCCGCGCGCCCGTTGGGTAGTAATAAGTAGGGTCAACTAACTTGTGTGCGCACGCTAAGCGTTCTACTTGCTCATCGCTGAGCTGCTTAACTGCGCTTCTAGGCGAAGGTTTTCCTTTAGATACCATACGTCTATTGTGCCGCAAACTATAAACCGCAAAATCTTCCATAAGCACACTACATGATTACGCCAGGCGCTGTAGAGATTCGAGATTTTTCGCCCTGAATGAGATGAACCTCAGCATCTTTGATGGTGATTCATCGAATGAAGAAGAAAAATCGAGAATCTCGGTGATAAAAGCCACGCAAAAGTCCTAGATATCCAGAAGGTTTGATGTATTTCTCTACGAGCAATAAATAGCGCCGTACTAAAACCTAAAACCTTAGAATATTAACGTTCATAAACCATCCGTAAAAGTGTTTCGCTCGCGCGGATTAGCCGCGCTCACGTCTTCGCCGCGCAGAAGCAATGCTTCTGCCTTGAGCGGCTCAGCGCTTTGAAGGAGCTTGAAATGCATTATGCAATTTCAAGCTCAGTCAAATCGTGCAACGACTGATTGTAGTTTCGGCACAATCCTCGCTACCAACCCGTGTTTAGGCGAGCACACCCACGCTAGAACAAACATAAAAGTCGCAACCAAAACGATTGTGCCGCCGGTGGCAGTGTCTAAACTCCAAGACAAGTACATTCCAAGAATCGAAGAAGAGCAACCAATAGCAGGCGCCAAAATCATCATCTTTCCAAGTCGGTCAGTAAGCAATCGCGCAGTCGCCGCAGGCGTAATCAAAAGCGCTAAAACAAGCACGTTTCCGATTATTTGCACAGATACCACTACAGCAATCGCAACTAAAACGTATAGCATTCCATCCAACCACGCTACTGGCAATCCCATTGCGCGGCTTGTTTCTCGATCCATTGAAACGCATACTAGCTCTTTGTGGAACATCATTAAAAGCATTACGATTATTAGCCCTGTTATTGCTACTACAGCAATGTCGGAGTCTGGGATTCCTGTAATGGAGCCAAATAGGAACGATTCCAGGGATCCTGCATAGCCCGAAGCTTTTGATATTACTACGATTCCAAGCGCAAAGGCAGACACAAAGAATACGCCTATAAACGAGTCTTCGCGAAGCCTTCGATTTTGGCTAAAGATTGATACGATTAGCGCGGTTGCAACTCCTGCCAGCGCGCCGCCAAATAGCAAGTTTCCTTGCAAAACAAACGCGATTGCGAGTCCTGGAAAAACGGAGTGCGCTACTGCGTCTCCAATAAACGCCATTCCGCGCAGCACTACGTAGCATCCTACAACTCCGCATATTACGCTAGAAAGGCACGCTACTATAAGTGCTTTTAGTAAGAACCAAAGGTCTGGGTTTGTAAGGTCTTGTATAAAGTCGATTGGAGATAGCATTATTTTTCTACCACACTTTCATGCGCCATAACGCGCTCAACTGCTTTAATAAGCGGATTTTGCGGAGCTACGTGGAAGGTTCGTACCCACTGTTCTGTTTGCAAATTTTGCGGCTCATCGTCGCCCACAATAGTGCCATCAAATAGCATTATTCTCGAGCATGAGTTAATTGAGCCAATAATGTCGTGCGAGCTCATCAAAATTGCTTCTCCCGACTTTGCTAAATCCAAAAAAAGACTCGTGAGCAGCTCTTGAGTAGGCATATCTAAGCCTGTAAATGGCTCGTCTAAAAGCATCAATCGCGGCTGTCCTGCGAGAGCGCGCGCAACGAGTACGCGCTGCCTTTGTCCGCCTGAAAGCTCTCCGATTGTGCGGTCTCTAAAATCCGCCATTCCTGTGCGCTCAAGAGAAGCGAGCGCTATCTCGTAGTCTTCTTTTTTTGCGCGACGCACGTAGCCAATATGACGAATGCGGCCCATCATTACTACGTCTAATACGGAAAGTGGGAAATCCCACGCAATATCGTGGCGTTGCGGCACGTATCCAACGTTGCTTACTCGCGGATTAATCGAAGATTCACTGCTTTTATTAGCGTGTACTTCCAGCTTTCCAGAATGCGGTATTAGCCCCATAATCGCGCGGAAAAGCGTTGTTTTTCCAGCTCCATTTGCGCCAAGAAGCCCCACAAATTCGCCACTTTTAATCGTAAACGAAACGTCTTTTACAATCGCGCGACTGCCATAACTTACATTTAGATTTTGTGCGTTTATAACAGTATTTACGTCCATATTTGCATCCATATTTCTCTCGTCAGTCCTCATCACTTAAATCCAACTTAAATCCAACATCAATCTCACTTAAATCTCACTTCAAGCACTTTGCCAAAGAATCCGCATTCGCTCGCATCATATCCGCGTAAGTTCGCACTTTAGAATCGAAAGCATCTCCATAAATCGGGCAAACTTTTACGTGCGCTTGCGCCGCAAGCTCTTTAAGCACAGACGAACGCGAGATTAAATTTGGCTCCAAAAACACAGCTGGAATCTCTAAATCGCGCAAAATCTGCTGCAATCTACGCCTATCTTGCACGCTCGGCTCACTCGAAGGATTAATCGTTACAAATCCTGCAATATTCACGCCGTAAGCTTTACCCAAGTATGCAAAAGCGTCGTGCGTTGTAACCAAATTGCGCTTCTCTTTTGGTATTGACGCCACTTTTTTCCGCATATACGCGTCTACATCTAGAAGCTTGTTAATGTATCGGTCCGCATTTTCGCGATATTTACGAGCATTTTTAACATCCACTTCGCAAAGGCGATCTGCGATTGTGCGCACGTATGCTATGCCATTTTTTACGGATTGCCACAAATGCGGATCAATGTCTCCGTGAACGTGCTTTCCTAAAACTGCTTGCGGAAGCTGATAAATCTTCTGCCTTGCAGCTCCCAAAAACCTGTATCCTTGCTCGGCTGGTATCTCTTTTAGCGCGTTAGTTGGAACTTCTACAACCACATCGCGCGGCTTGTAATACACGCGTTTTGGCGCAGCGGAGCGCTTTTCTTGCAAAGTATCTACGCGGTACACAAATCCGCGTTTTGCTAAGTCGTAAGCTAAATCTGCATGACCTTTGTTCAGCACTACGCTAGCTCCACGCTTTTTGGCTATTTTTTGCGCGTTTACGCCCACAGCAAATCGCATTTTGGTGTTTCCAAGGCTAGAAACTACCTCGTTTTGCGCGTTTAGCATGTCGGCGTGCAATTCAAGCGTGTATTCGCCTGGCTTGCTAAACGCCCAGCTTAAATGCGTGTGCGCGTCTGCTGGCAAGTCTATGTGGTCTTCTGCGCTTATGCCGTTTGCGCTGTTAAAGTATGTTTCTACGCTTCCAAAAGTGCCAGTCAAGTATGCGAATAGCGCGCCTGGCCCGCTTACTTTTGTTGCTGTTAAGCGTATTCTGTCGGAGCGCTTCATGTTGTATGCGTTCGGCTTTATTACAGTTGCGCGACCTTCTTTTGTTGCGGTAGAAGGCGCATTTGATTGCAAAGATTGACCTGACTTTTCTAGCTGACTATCTTGTTTTGAATTTGTTTTTGTTTTATTGAGATTGTTTAGCGAAGCTAACTCACCAGCCGCCGCCGAGGGCGATTCTTCCGCACGCTTTTGCGTATTTGCACTTGTAGCGCCTTGCGCGCTATGCGCTTCCTCGCTCGGCTGCACAGCCATGCGTTCTGTAGCAAGACCTAGCCAAATCGTGTCTAAAGACACGTCTTCTATCATCGGAATAATATCTGCCGCGTGCTTAACGCTTTCTTCCGCAAGTTGCACATTTGGCACACCTTTTCGCAAATTCGCGTCGAGCGCGGTAATAACGCCGTGTTCTTCCAGCATCATGTAGTTGCTAAAAGCTACATCCGCGTACACAACATCTCTGATTGATCGCAAACGCGGCTCGTACGAGTGCGGATCCGCGTTATCTGGCACAATCGCGCTTACGTTTGCCGCGTCTCCTGCAACATTCGCAACCATATCTCGCAAAACGCCCGTTGTTGTAACCACGTTAATGCGACCATCGCGATGTACTGCACGATTCCCGTTAGCACTACCACAAGCAGAAAGCGGCAAAATAAACGCAACGGCTGCAATTGCAGCAAGCGAAGAGAACAAAGTTTGCTTTACTTTTTTGGGCTTACGAATCACCCTTACACACTCCTACTACTAATAGCGCAACAACCAGTTGAAGCTAACAAGTCCACGCTTGTGTAGATACCAAATTCCTGCACCCAAAACGCCAAGCACAGCAATAATTCCACCAGCAAGAAGCGAATAAG
>CAMPUL010000027.1 GCA_946997215.1 Gardnerella vaginalis | reverse complement strand
CGTTTGGGTAAGCAAGTGCAGTTTGCTATTAAGTCTTCTAAGAGTGGCGATTGGCGAGTTGACGAGTCTGGTGCTCCTGTTGTTAACACTCCAAACGGCGAAGTTGCGCTTGTTGAGGGCGAATATGAGCTTGTGAATCGCGTTGAGTCTTCGGATGCTCAAGCGGCTGCAAATACGGCTTCTGCTGCAATGCCAACTGGCGGTTTCGTTATGCTTGACACTGCTTTGACTAGCGATTTGCTTGCGGAAGGTTACGCTCGCGATGCTATTCGCGCTGTTCAGGATGCTCGTAAGGAGAACGGTTTGGATATTAGCGACCGAATCTCTTTGACTTTGAGTGTGCCTGCTTTGGATGTTGCTAAAGTTGAGCAGTTCCGTGATTTGATTGCGGAAGAGACTTTGGCTACAAGCTTTGAAGTTACAGAGGCTGATTCTAGCGCAACTGAGCTTAGCGTAACTGTTAAGCGTGCGTAAAACACAGCTAACAGCTAATTAACTAAATAAAAAACGTGCCGTTGTATGATTCAATACGTCGGCACGTTTTGTTTTATATTTAGTTTTGCTTCTTTATTTGACTACCGTGTTGTAGCTACTCTAAATAATCTCATTATTCTCAATATCCATTCAGGCATAATAAAAGTGACGTGCTTTTGTTCATTTGAGTGGTTCTCTATAATTGGATGTTCCAAATCAAAGTATTCAAGTACGTCTTCACCGTTATCGAATTTTTTATCGAGTTCTTTGCCACTTATTTCCTTACTCGTTGTAGTGCTCTTCATAATATTGCTCCTCATTTTTACGCGATCTTCTTACAGAAATAATACGAATTCGATTATTTCTTTTTGTTATTATTGCCGTCCAATGTTTATTGTTTATTTTTCCAAAAACTAAGTAGCGAGAGTTGTCGTTTCCTGAATTTTTGGATTCTAATGTAATTGTCGTATTCTCCCAAAGTAATTGGGCTTTTTTGAAACTGATACCATGTTTAGCAAAATTTTTTAAGCTTTTTGCAGGATCGTACTCAAAATTCATACTCACCTTCTATCGTTTAGTTTAACGTAAAATAGCATCAATTGAAACTATTTTTAATGATTGTTGTTTTGTATTAGGTATCGTAAGTGATTTAAGTTAGCTTTCCTAGATTTTTTATGCATTGTGGTTAAAGGCTATTTATAGAAGCAAGCGCTATCGCATCAAGTTGCTTTTTCACGCTACGCTTCAAGTGAAAAAGCAAGGTGATGCGACACTCCGATTTCCACACCTTCCTATAGATTTGTTATGACAACAGTACAAATTTACTCATGTTTGTATTTGTTAGTTTTATAAAAAAATATGCAACACTTTTGTTCATAAATACGCTATCGTCTTAGTGGGGACGCTCCATATATAGTGCTGTGCAGTGGCATTGGTAAACCAGTGATACTTGTTGTTCGTAGGTTTATCTCTACCACTGCTTGTGCTTGGTTTAGTTTGATTTAGTTTGATTTAATGCTTACTGATTATGCTTACTGATTATGCTTACTGATTATGCTTACTGATTATGCCTAACGATTCTCTTTAGTTAGTCGCATTGCTAGCCAAGTTAGTATTATAAAAGGCGGAAGAATTGTTGAGCAGGGAAGCGTTAAAGACGTTTTGCGTTTCCCTAAGAATTCCTACAGGCAAAGCCTTATTGATGCTGTTTTGTAAAGCTTATGTTTGTGCTAAAAAGTAACATGATAAGAGTCTATTAGGAGGTTTTTATGACTTCATGCGCTCCGATTGGTGTGTTTGACTCAGGACTTGGCGGTATTTCTGTAGTTCGTCAACTTAGCGCAGCTATGCCTAATGAGAGCATTGTTTATTTTGGCGATTCTGCAAACGCGCCTTATGGCATAAAAACTCCTCAAGAAGTGCGAGATCTTAGTTTTAAGATTGTTGAGCATTTTGCAAGTCTTAATGTTAAAGCTATTGTAATTGCTTGCAATACTGCCACTTCTGCTGCTGTTAAAGATTTGCGTGCGCATTACAATATGCCGATTATTGGCATGGAGCCTGCTCTTAAGCTTGCTTGCGATTTGGGTGGCGGCAAGCCTCAGCGCGTAATCGTTGCAGCTACGCCTTTAACGCTTAGAGAGCGCAAGTTTGCAGAACTTATGAATCGTTTTACGCAAAATCACAAGATTTTTTCTAAACCTTGCCCAGATTTGGTAGAAATTGTGGAAAATGGCGATTTAGGCAATAAAAATATTGTTATGAGCGCTTTGCACAAGTATTTTGATTCTTACGATTTAACGAATATTGATTCAGTTGTTTTAGGATGCACTCATTTTGTGTTTTATAAAAACTACTTCCGTGAGTTTTTGCCTGATTGCGTGAATATTGTAGACGGTAATGATGGCACTATTCATCATCTTAAAAGCGTTTTAGAATCTAAGGATCTGCTTGCGCCAAGCGAAAATAGTGGAAGCGTTCTGCTTACTAACTCCGATTCAAGTAATCGTATTGCTAAGCTATCGCAATCGTTACTTAATGGTGATTTCTGATTGTAGCTTAAAATGCGACTTTACTCGCGACTTATGAAAATATAGCATTTCCGTATTTGCCTAAAATAAGCAATACAAGAGCAAAAATCCAAAGCAAATCTACGATTAAATCGTAATTTATACGGTAGTAAGCGCTTAAAACTTTATTTTTTAATCCAATCTCTTGTACACTAAACGTTGCGTGACTAAGCGACATAAATTGCAAAGTTGTGCAAAACATTAAAACAAGGCACCATGGGCAAAGAATTTGTATAACAAACATAGATTGCGTAAACAGCCAATACGCGTACAAGAGCGCGCATAATCCGCCTATCCAGCTAAATATTGCCAGCCATTTTGGAAGTTTTACTTTTGCTATTCCAATTACAGCAAGAGTTACAAATACGCTTTCTGCTGCAATTCCAAAGAAGGCGTTAGGGAAGCTTAATTCGCCAAATCGTATAAATTCCGCCTGCCAAGATTGAGCCACTTTAGAGCATGAAACAACGGTGTTTACGTCGCATCCAAGCGCTTTATGCGGTGCGCGTGCAAGAGCTAAAGTTTCGGAAGAAAGTATTAGCGATGTTAAAAGTGCAATTGCGGATGAAATAAGCATAATCATGTAAACCCAAGTGGCAGAATGTCGCCAAGAATTCATGCGATTATTGTTGCTACCCATAAACACTCCTCAAAGCGCTAATGCATTTTAGATATTGTTTAGACTTAAAAACGTTACATACCACAGTTTACGATAATTATATGACTGTAATAGGTAGTAGTGCGAATAACGACTTTAGTTTGGATTCTAAATCGCAAGATTTAGGGTGGGATTTGCATTGTCATACTTTATATTCCGATGGCACTAAATCTCCAAAAGAATTAGTAGATGAAGCTAAAAATCTTGGTCTTAGTGGAGTAGCTATTAGCGATCACGATACTACTGCTGGTTGGCATGATTTTGAAGAAGCTGCTAAAAACGCTGATTTTCCAGTTATTTTTGGATCGGAGATAACTGCTGTAGAAGGAAACATATCGGTTCACGTGCTTGCTTATAACTACAATCCAAACGACGAGTGCATTAATGAAATGTTTGCAACTACAAGAAAACGCAGATTGGAACGCACGCGCAAAATGGTTGATCTTATGTCGCATGATTTTCCGATTACTTGGCAAGATGTTCTTGCACAAGCAGGGCAAGGTGCGCTAACTACGATTGGCCGTCCGCATATTGCAGACGCTCTTGTCGCTGCAGGCGTTTTTGAAACAAGGTCACAAGCTTTTGCAGGCCCTGTTGCTCCACATGGCCCATACTACATTCCAACGCCATCTCCAAGTGTTGATGAGGTTATTAAAGTTATTAAACACGCTGGGGGAGTAAGCGTTATTGCGCATCCTGCGGATTATAGTAGGAATCTTGTTATTCTTTCGGATTCTCAAATAGAACACTATGCAAGCGTTGGCCTTAACGGTTTAGAAGTATATCATCGTGGCAACTCTTTAACGCAAAGACAAAGATTATTGGAGTTAGCAAAAGACTTGAATTTGCTTGTTACTGGTGGCTCCGATTGGCATGGTAGTGGCAAGCCAAATAAAATCGGAGAAGAAACAACAAGTTGCAATGTTGTTTCTAAAATCCTAAATTACTAGATGAATTAAAATTGTGCTGTTAAAACGTTATAAACGTGTTAAGTGTTCTAGCAGTGTTCTAGCAGTGTTAAAACGCGTTAAAACCAACGGTGTGAGTTGGCGTATCTCCTATAATTGCATATGCAAAAGAGTCTGCCATAATAAAAATTTTTCGATTGTTTTTATCTGTAAGATTAATTGCTTTTGCGTCTTTAATAGCGCTTTCAATAATGTTTTGTATATCTTGCTCGCTTTGATCACTTTCAAAGCTAATAGTGTCTTTTACATGCTTAACGCCAATTGTTACCTTCATTTTTATTCCTTAATTGTTTAGATTAATTATTGTTATTTAGTGTTTTACGCGCTTATGTATTAGCTTTGGGCGTTTGTGCTTTCACCTGTATTTGCGCTTGTGCTTGTGTTTTCTAGTTTGCTTTTTGCGTCTTTAATAGCAAGTTCTGCATCTTTTAGCATTGGAATAATAATAGTTGCTGGCTTATCTAAATCTTCATTTTTATTGCCATTACTATTATTGCCATTACCATCGTTGCTATTTATATTGACATTTTCAACAATATTGGTACTGTCTACACTTTCGCCGCTATTTGCACTTTCTACACTATTATTTGCATCAGCTTTATCTACGAAATCATTATTGCTGTTGCTAACTTCGTTCGTTGCGTTGTTATTCACATCGTTAGTTTTGTTAACGCTGCTTATAACTTGCGTTTCTAAGCCGTCTGCAATAGTGGCTGTTTTAGTGGCAGTTTCAGTGGCGTTAGTGTTGTCGTTTATAGTTATAGTTTGTTCGTATGTATTATCTTTATAGTCTTTTTGATCTTCTTGCTTGAGTGTTACAACAGTTTTTTCGTTAGTAGCGTCCGAAGATATAGTATCGTCTTTAACGGCATTATCTTTAACAATATCGTCTTTAACAATATCTCCTACAGTAAGAGAAGACGCTGGATTTGCGCTATTAGTGTTTTGATTTGCGCTTGCTGCTCTGGAGTTATTTATGCGTGTAAGCTCGTGAGCAAGACGTTCCACTTGCGCCTTAAATCGCATTATTCCAGTTGTATCTGCGCGTTGCAAAGCTTGAATAAAGTCTCCAACTTGCTCCATTTGTAGCCAAAGATTTGCTCGAAGCATAATCATGCTGTCTAATCTAGACCCAAGCATTCTTCCATATGCACTTAGCAAAGCGTTTCTATGCTGCTCGTTAAGCTTTGCAAAAATCCACGCTAAATCGCGAGCAGGATCGTTGATTTGCATGCTTTGCCAATTGGTTATAGCTGTAATAGTAGACCCAGAAAATAGAAAATCACCATCTTTGAATCCGCCGTGAACTGGGCAAGTGTCAAATGACCACAATCCATCAGTTTCTAAAACTCTAGACCAATTATCTGTTATTTCTGTAGGAATATGGCCTGCTTGGCGCAATCTTTTAATCCAAGATGTTAATTGCGTGCGAATTTGACCAGTAGTAAAAGAAGGATAATCGCTTTTAGTTAAAAATGACGGACTTAGTCTATGAATCGCGCCTATTGCAGTTCCAGAGTTTACACAATCATCTGTTGTAAGAAGGCTTAGTTCTCTTGCATTTCCGTTTAGATGATTACAAATAAGCATTGTTGGATTGTTAAAATCAGCTTCTCCTATTGAGTCAAAATGTAATTCGTTTTGATTTTGACTATTAGTGGAATCTTGTTGATTTGCTTGGTTTGCCTGATTAGTTTCCTTATTTGAAAGCGACCCAGGAACAAACTTAAGCATTTCTTCGTGAGCAAATCCAAGAGCTGCAAGCCCCTTAGTTTTTTGCAATACCCATGCTGCTCGCGCTCTATCGTGCAAACGTTTTTGACCTTTAGTGTTAGAGCTAACAAAAATGTCGTAAAGTCTGCCCGAAACGTCTTGAATAACAGCGTGAGATATGCCAGCAGCGGCATCGGTGGCGTTTGCCTGCTCGCTTTGGCGCGTTCCGGCGAATTGTACTTCTGGCATGACCGATGAGGCCAGCGCTACCAACTTGAATCTGCTTATCTGTGTCACAGTTCAACATTAATACAAAGCAACGAGATATAGCTAAATAGCCTTTAACCACATTAGCGTTTTATGCTTTTATTTTTTCTTTATTTGTTGTAACAATAGAATTATGATTTCTACTCAAGAGTCTTTAGAAAGCAATAAGCGTGAATCTAACGAAAATCATGGTAAAGATTATGCACAATCTTTGCTAGAAGGTTTAGATGATTCTCAACGCAAAGCAGCAATGGCATTACAAGGGCCAGTGCGCATTACTGCATGCGCTGGAGCAGGTAAGACTCGCACTATTACGCGAAGAATCGCGTACGCGTGTGCAAAAGGAGAGTGGGACGAAAATCGCGTTTTAGCTGTTACTTTTTCCGTAAAAGCTGCTAAAGAAATGCAAAATCGCCTTAAAAAATTAGGCGTAAATAATGCAACTGTTGCAACTTTTCATTCTGCAGCTTTACAGCATTTAAGACGAGTTTGGAATGACGTTTGCGAAGCTCCTTTTCCAAATATAATGGATGATCCAAAAAGCGTTACTGAGCAAGCATTAATCCACTACACGGATTTTGCAAATATGACTTCTGCGCAAATACGAGACATTATTGCAGAAATCAACTGGGCAAAGGTTAGTCTTATTGCGCCAGATGATTACGTGCGCGCATGTGCTTGTGTTAGTCGAGATCTTCCTGCAGCTCTAGACGTTAATCAATTTGTTGAAGCATATAAAGCTTACGAGTTAGAAAAAAACACAAGGAATCTTGTTGATTTTAACGATTTACTGCTTCTTGCATGCCACGTTTTGCGCGCTTTTCCTAAAGCGTGTGAGAAAATACGTAGCAAAATCGGCTGGATTACTGTTGACGAATATCAGGATGTTTCTCCTCTTCAACATGAACTTCTTAAATGCTGGCTTGGTAATAATCGAAATATTTGCGTTGTTGGAGATCCTGCGCAAACGATTTATTCTTTTGCAGGAGCAAGCAGCTACGATTTACTTGAATTTCCTAACGAGTTTGCGCCGCTTTGTGCAGATATTAGTCTAAATACGGATTACAGGTCTACGGAACGTATTGTAGGACTTGCTAATCGGGTTCTTTCCAAGTCTGCTTTTAGATGCGATTATTTAAAACTTGTGTCAAAAAATAAAGGTGGCGCTCGCGTTACTAAAACCGTTTACAACACGGATTACGACGAAGCTGTTGATATTGCTCAACGAATTTATAATGCTGTTAAATCAGGAAAAGCGCTTCCTACGGATTTTGCTATTCTAACTCGTACTAATGCTCAACAGAATATATTTTGCAAAACTTTGGGTGATTTAGGAATACATTTTTCTGTTAGAAAAGATGCTGGCTTGCAAATTGATGTTTTAGAAAACAATTTTGAAGATTCAAACGCTAGCGATTTGAGTGATTCAAAAAAATACGTTGAAAGTGGCGATGCAAAAGACATTGACTTTGCAAAAGATGGCGGCAGCGAGCGTGAAAAAGTAGATTTAATCAAAAAATCTTTACTTCCTGTAACGATTTCTACGATTCACGCATCTAAAGGCTTGGAATTTAAGCACGTGTTTTTAATCGGCTGCAGCGAAGGTCTACTTCCATTTGGAAGCGTTAATAGAACTCAAGATGCAAACGAAGAAGAGCGTAGACTTATGTATGTTGCAATAACGCGCGCGGAAGCAACCTTGCACATATCTTATGCAATTTGCAAAGACTACGGCAACGGAATGCAAAGGTCTGTAAGCCACTTTTTAGAATAAATGCATTTTTATAATAAATGTATTTATGCAATTGTTCTAATACAAGTCACTTATAAATCAGTTGCGAATCAGTTTGTAACTTTATTCGTCGCTTTTTTGCTGATTAGAGTCTTCGTCAGAATCTGCTCCAAAATCTGTGTCAGAGTCCTTGTCAGAGTCCGAATTGGAATCTTGGTTTGAGTTTTGATCGTTGTTTTCTCTATCGCTATCACTATCGCTAGATGCCAATAATTTGCTTAATTCGTCGTCCCAATTAACGTCTTTAAGTTTTTGCTCCAAATCGTCACTGTTCTTAAAATCTTCTAAATCAAGCATATTCTTGCTTAATTCTTCTAGATTGGTGTTTGCTAAATCATTGTTATCTGTTTGTTCAGATTCTTTTTTAGTTGTGTTATTGCTGTTTTGACTATTAGTGTTGTTTTGATCATTCGTATTGTTTTCGCTGTTTTCGCTGCTTGTATTGTTTTCGTTATTTTTATTTACTTTATTAGTATCGTCTTTATTATCTTCTTTATCTTTATTATCTTCTTTATCTTCGCTAAAATCTGGTAATTCTGGCAAAAGATCTGGATGATTCCACATGGCATCGCGTTCCTCAATGCCTTTTTCATTTGTAATCGCATCCCACATTGATGCAGCTTCGCGCATTGCTCTAGGACGCAACTTTAATCCAGTTAAAGCCTGGAAAGTCATCTCGGAAGGACCACCCGCAGCGCGTTCTCGCCTAGTCATCTCTCTAAGCTGCTCAATGTGCGGAATGTGTGCCATTCCAGCACGCCAAATAACGCAATCAACCCATCCTTCGCTAAGCGCAAGAAGGGTTTCTAGCCCTTTTAATGCTTGTTTTTGGCCTTCTGTATCGTTTCGAGCAATATTAGATAAATCAACAGCTCCCGAAATAGACTCTGGGCTCATTCCTTCAATATCTCTAAGCTGTTCTTCCATAGCGCTTAAATCGATAGAAATTCCAGCAGCATACTTTATTATTAGTGCTTCAAAACGAGGCATAAGCCAGGGTACAGACGCAAACAATCGTGCGTGAGCAAGTTCTCGCAATGCAAGATAATTCATAACCTCGCTAATGTCTAATCCCCACTTTTTTGCGTAATCTATGCAATTGTAAGGAACAAGACCGCCTGCAGGGTTTTTAAGAAGTGAAATACCTTGATCAAAGCTTCCGCGGATTTCTTGAGATAAATCTCCAGCAGCATAACCTAATTGCATTGCAAAAGACGTGTTAGCAAGAAGGCTCATCATTTGTTCTGGCTTTTTTACGCCATCTGGCATAGGTATTGGCATAACGCCATCGTATAATCCTTCTACTTCTAAGTCTTGGTCTCCTCCGAATTTTTCGGCAATAACATCCGAAAAAGCGTTACTAACCGACTTAGCAACAGGATTTGCAAACTTAATCCACGAATCTATAGTTCCATTAACCCAGTCTTCTCTTGAAAGAACATCAGGGGTTCCAGATGCTGGATTTAGATTGCAATTTGCGTCTAGCCACAAGTTTGCTTCACTTAGTGCTCTTCTTGTTGCGTCTGCAACTTGCGCGTTTACTGTGCCTCCGTCTCCAGTTGCTTTTTGGCGAGCAAGCAATTGAGCAAGTCTTTTATTGATTGGACCTTCTTTAAGTGTTTCCGTCATCTCAAAAGGCGTGTTTAAGCCGCCATTAGCAAAGGCACTCATTAACGAATGAACTTCTTCTGGAGATGGAAGACCCCCGTTTGAGCATCTTGTAAGAATGTCATCGCGAACTTCAAAAGGAAGATTTTCAAAGTTAGACCAAGCTCTTTCTCCTTCTTCGGGGCCAAAGCAGCTAACAAGCCATTGGTGAATTTCTTCTTCGCTCATATTCAATCCTTATGAAGTTCGTGCCTAAATTAAATATATTTGCGTATATTTTATGTTTGTTTACATAGTTTTTAACTATACAGTTTTAACTACGTATAAAAGATTCTACTCGATACATGGCGATTTTTGCTAATAAATTAATAATGTGTATAACTTTTACAAATTTTTTCAAAAACCGCATCTTGTGAGGGTTTTTAGAGTGTAGGTTATGCACATTTACATATACTATTAGTTTTATGCCTAATAAGATTACGTACGTGTTTAATAAAATCAATAAAAATATATTCGCTACTCTTAAAAACACTGTTTGGGATCTTATTGAATATTTTTCCGCTAAGTCGTTTAGGTATTTTGTTGGGTTATTTATTGTAGTTATGTCGATTATTGCGCTTTTTCTACCAAGTGCATATGTTGTGGAAGAACCTGGGCCAACTCAAGATGTTCTAGGAAAGTCTTTTGGAAAATATGTGATTAATGTTAAAAATAGCGCTGGTAAAAATATTGATTATAAATCTTCGTCAAAAAGTGGAAAACTTCTTTTAGTAACGGTAAATACGTCTGGAATACCAGGATACGAGATTCCAAATATATATGCGATTGCATCTTGGTTTGATTCTAAAAAGCAAGTTTTACCTAGAGAAGTTCTTGTTCCAGTAAATCAAAATGCTAGCGATTATAAGAAAGAAACAACAATGCAAATGCGCTCTTCGCAGTCTTCTGCTCAAGTGGCGGCTTTGGATTATGCGAAGAAACATCTTAATGTGAATGTAAAAAATGTAAAGATTAAGTTGCATATAGACGATATTGGTGGACCTTCTGCAGGCATGATGTACGCTTTGGGTATTTTGAACAAGCTTACAAATGCAGATTTGGCTGGTGGAAAAATAATCGCTGGAACGGGAACCATTGATAACTTTGGGAAAGTTGGGGCAATTGGTGGTATTCGATTAAAGATGATATCTGCAAAAAGAGATGGAGCTAACTGGTTTTTGGCGCCAAACAGCAATTGCAATGAAGTTGTTGGGAATATTCCGCAAGGCTTAAAAGTTGTAAGCGTAAAAACTTTGGACGACGCGTACAAAGCGTTAGCAAAAATTAAGGCTGGTAAAAATCTAGATTCTTTAAGAACTTGCAAAGCGGAAAGTGGGCGATGAGGGACTCGAACCCCCGACATCCACCGTGTAAAGGTGGCGCTCTAGCCAGCTGAGCTAATCGCCCGCTTGAAACAAGATACAGTATGGTGTGTACTAGAACGTTGATTTGTGTTTTAGGCGTGTTTTGCGTATATATCATTTGCGTGTTTTGTGTGTGTTTTGTTTATGCGTCTTAACAATCGCGTAAAGTGTAATGAATACGAATATGTTCAGGAGGTCTATTGTTTATGGCGAGTAAACCTGATACCGCGCGTAATTCTTCGGGTATTGAGCGTGTAGGTAAGCGCAAGAAGGGTTACAGCGTAGAGCAAGTTAATGATTTTCTTGAGCGTGCTCATTCTTTGTATGAATCTAGCGACATTAGTCTTACTCAAAAAGATATTCAAGACGTATCTTTCGATCTTGAAGATGAAGGATATGCTATTCCTCAAGTAGATGCTGCTCTTTCTAGATTAGAGCGTGCAGTTGTAGATAAGACTACGCAGTACGAGATTTCTAATCGTGGCAAGGTTGTTTGGAAGGCACAAGCAGACGAAGAATATAGAGTTTTGCTTTCTCATTCCCAGCGCGATTATAAGATGCGATTTGATTCTGCGCAATCGCGTAAGCCTTCTTACGATAAAAAACAAGTAGACAATGTTGTAAATAAGTCGCTAGATAAGATTGCTATTCTTCTTGGATATAATCCAGTTTGGGGAAGCAGCTTAAGTGATTTAGACACAATTGACGCAATGTTTGTTTCTAATGTTCTGTTTACTCAACGTTCTGGAAAACACGGATACGACGAGCGCCAAGTTGACTATTATCTAAATGCTTGCGTTCGCTTATTAAGCAGACTTGAGTCTTATGATCGAGTTGCTAAGTATACAGACTTCGATTCTAGTGATTCTGTGGATTCTGTGGATTCTGCTAATTTTGGCGTTTATGCTAAATCTAATAATGATTTACAAGAAAATGTTGTTCTTAAAACATCTTCTGCACCTAGTGTTGTTGAACATAGTGTTGATGCGCCTAGTGTTGATGAACCTAAGGCGGCTCCAGCTCCAGTTTCTGCTACAGCCCCCTCTCCATTAATGCCTCCAGCAATTCCTCCATCGATTCCTGTTGATCATCATGCACAGAAGGCAATTTTTACTCCGCACTCTGTGAGTGTTGAAGCTAGCGACGATACAGACGACGAAATGTCGCAAGCGTCTACTGTTATGCCTCCAGCATTCCCTCCGTCTTATGCTCCTAATACTGTTTCCAATAATTCTGATGCTAACAATAATGATTTTTGCAAAGAAAAGGTTGCAGAAAACAACGCGAATGCTGCGAATAATGTTAGCGCGAATGCTGTTGATGCGAATAATGCAAATGCAAATAATGTCAGTGCTAACAGTGCGAATGTGAACAATGCAAATGATTCTAAATCCGTTGGAGATTTGAATCTTTCACTTCTTGCTTCGCCTAAGTTCGAGCCAGCGCAAAGTCTTAATTTAGATATTCCAGATCTTTCGTTCCCTGTTATGAACCATTTTGACATTTCGGTTGAAGATTCTTCTAGCGAAGCAAATAATGATTCAGATGATTTTGACGATACTGGCGAATCGAATTTTGGCGGATTTGTAAACCCAAATCATAATTAATAATCTATTTTTCATTTAGATTTAAGGATTATACAAGCTAAGAGTTATTGATTAATGCCGTTATATAACGATGAAGCTGTTGTTCTTAAGACTTTTCCTCTTGGAGAAGCTGATCGCGTTATTGTTATGCTCACTAAAAAGCATGGCAAGGTTCGAGCTGTTGCAAAAGGTGTAAGGCGGTTAAAATCCAGGTTTGGTGGGCGCTTAGAGCCATTTATGCGTGTTAATGCACTTTTTGCAACTGGTAAAACTTTTGATGTTATTTCTCAAGCGGTTTTAGTCTCTCCTTATGCTGGTAGTATTTGTGCGGATTACAATCTGTATAGTTGCGCTAGCATGATTGCAGAGATTGCAGACGATTTAGTCTCGTCTTGCGCGCAATATTCGGATTCTTACTCACAATACAATCTTCTTATAGCTGCTTTGTCTGCTCTTTCTAAAAGTTTGCATAGTGCTGAATCAATCGCACTTTCGTACGTTTTAAGAGCATTGCAATTGGCTGGATGGTCTCCTAGATTAAATGAGTGCGTTATTTGTTCAACATGCAATGATTTAGACTATTTCTCGGCTGCTAGTGGTGGAGTTATGTGCTCTAAAGATCATGCTTTAGAGTCTATTAAGTGCAATGATTTAGTGCGTTTTCAAATGATTTCATTAATTAATGGCGATTGGCAAAATTTAGATGGAACAAGTATAGACAATTTAACGTCTAAATGTGTTGAGCAATGGTGTGAATATTGGCTAGAAAAGCCTATTAGGTCTATGCGTTTGAGCGAAAAAAATTCTAATTCACTGTATTTTGATTAGCGTTTCTGCTATCTATATTAATGAGTGATTTTGTTAATTTTATGTTTGAATTTTATAAAATTTGTCCCCGCTGTCTGATGCAATATGAATGATATCAGGCACGGGTGCTCTTAAAAGAGCTGAGAAGATTGCTGTCTAACCGTTTAACGTGAATCGGGTAATGCCGACGTACGGAGTTTGCTGCAGGGTCGCCTTTGTTTGATTAGTTAAAGATGAAAGGAGACCCTAATGGGTACATCTGTTGAAGAAGAGACCGTGCGTCCATCCTTGCGCTGGAACGTGGCTGATGTTACGCTCACGGTTGTTATTGCTGTAGCATCTGGTATTATCTTTTGGGGCATTGGCTTGATTAGCGAGCCTATTTCTGCTGCTCTTAAGCTTATTCCAGTTCCAGGCGTTAGCGCATTGTACTACGGTTTGTTCTACTTCGCTGGTCCTTTAGCTGCTATTATGGTTCGCAAGCCAGGCGCTGCATTATTCGGCGAGTTTATTGCTGCAATGGTTGAGTTGACTGTTGGTAGCCACTGGGGCGGTATTGGTACCGTTCTTCCTGGCTTTGTTCAGGGCTTGTTTGCTGAGTTTGCATTCTTGTTTGTTATGTATCGCAAGTGGAATGTTGGTTTGACTGCACTTTCTGGCGCATTAGCTGGCTTGGGTGGAATCGTTTCAACCTATCCGTTCTACTACGCAGGTGTTCCAATCTTCGGCGCATTTATGATGATTCACACACTTTGCAGCATGATTTCTGGTGCTGTAATTGGTGGTGTAGTCATGTGGTACTTGTACAAGGGTATTGCTGCTACTGGCGCATTAAGCCGCTTTGCTTCTGGCAAAGAAGTACGCGCTTAAGTCTTAACTTTTGCTAGTAAGATTTGATTTGTGGGCGGGGGATTAATTACCTCGCCCACTTTTGTAAAGTCGCAAGAAAAATCGCAAGTTAGCAGCGCGCAAAAGTCGCAAATAAAGTTGCAAATAAACTGCGCGCCAAAGTCGCAAATAAAAGTCGCAAATAAAAGTCAAGATAAAATCACAAATCACTATAAAACAAAGGAGTTAGTATGCTAAGAGTACGTCTTGAATATGTGCATCCATGGACGAATCACGCAGGCATGTACCTTGCAAGAAAGCGCGGATTATATGCGCAATACGGATTAGACGTAGAGTTTACAAGCACAGATACGGAGCGCGGAGATGTTCCAGCATGCTTGGAGCGTGGAGAAGTAGATATAGCTCTTGTTCGCTTAAATCAGCTTTTGGCTCATCAAAATGGTGCAAACAAGCTAACGTCATTTGCTGTAATGAATCAATCTCAAATTGGCGGAATCATAACAAATAAAAACACGGGAATTACGCGATTCAAAGATCTAGAAGGAAAGCGCGTAGTAATCCCTATGGGCGTTAAGCGCTTATACACGGAGCTTCAGCAGGCTGTTGCTGCCGACGGCGGTGATTTTAGCAAGCTGATTACAATTGATCCAGGCCCATGGGAGCCAGATATTCGAGCAGTAGAGCGCGGAATGTGCGACGCTTTTATTAACGTAGCTTGGTGGGAGCCATACCAAGGTTCGCTTCCATTTGACCAAGTTGTTGTTCTTCCATTCGATTCTATTGGCGTAGCACCGCATCATTCTTACTATGTTTGCGCTCGACAAGAGATGATTGAGCGAAATCCGCAACTAATCCGCAACTTTGCAAGCGCAACCGTCAAGGGCTATGAGCTTGCAGGAAAAGACCCTCAGGCTGGCGTTGATGCTTTGCAAAATGCGCTTTGCCACATTAGCCCAGAGGCTTTGCGCGCCTCGCTAGATGAAGTGATTCCATCTTGGTACGACAAGAATGGTCGTTGGGGTACAGCAGACATGGCTTTGGTGGAAAACTACACTCGTTGGATGGGTGAAAATGGCCATTTAAGCGTGCCGCTTGATTGCGCGCTAAAAAGCCTAGAAAGCGGATGCGTAACAAACGAGTATTTGCCAAAATAATCGTTAGTTTTGCATGAGAAAAGTCGCAAGCAACCGTGCATGAGCTAGTTGGCGTCAAATAATTCTGCAAAAAATGCGCGTAAATCAATGAACCTGTAGCTAAATATCTGTAAATTGGAGAGAATATGGAAAACGAAAGCAACGACCCTCAGCTAGATATTGTTGCTCAAAGATGGGCAAATGTTGATTTAGATGA
>CAMPUL010000026.1 GCA_946997215.1 Gardnerella vaginalis | reverse complement strand
TAAGCTATTTAACTTGTAAGCTATTTAACTTGTAAGCTATTTAACTTGTAAGCTATTTAACTTGTAAGCTACTAAGATTAATAGGCTTGTGTTTTAATAAGCTGTTTTAATAAGCTATTTTAATAAGCTATTTTAATAAGCTATTTTAATAAGCTAGCAAACCAATGATTTATAAGCTGCTTGCAGTCTAATAAGCTAGAAAACTAATTAGATAAGTAAACTGTAAACTAATAGATTCCTAGCTTATTAGAAGCGAATTAATAAATCGTTGTTGTATATGCAGACATTTCTCTTAAGAATGGAACTGTTGCAGAAACAAACGGATATATCCATTGCATAAGAATTGCAATTGCTGTTACGTAGATTAGTGCGCAAAGAACTAATCTTATTGGCAAAATACCAGGCTGCAATCGCATAAGTCCGCCAAAAATGCTGAATTCTGGCTTTGGCTTTAATCCAGCTCGGATTTGACGTCTTAGAGGCCATTGCCAAGCGACAGCTGCTGCAGCGAAGATAATAATGTACGCAACTATAGCAATAAGCATAACTGGAACAAGCGAATCGAGCTTAGAAGCCAAAGACTGCTGTTCGTTATTTACAAACTTAACTTGACCATTTGAATCTACTGTAGAAAGCTCTTTAGGAATACCATCGGAAACCTTAGCCCAATAATCAAACTCGCCAAAGCTAATAAAGCGGAACTTAGGAGTTGAATATTTTGGCTCACAAGTAACAAGCGTAATCATGCGCTTTTTAGGATTCTTGCTGTGATTTATTGGGTCTTGATCAAGAACTTCACTTTGATCTGGTCTAACAATCTTGTGTGTAACGTACTTATAAACGAACCAATAATCTTTTGTACGAATAATAATAGGGTCGCCCTTTTGGAATCGGTCAACGTCTGCTAAAGGCTGGCCGTAGCCGTTTCGGTGACCACTAATAGCAATGTTTCCGATTTCTCCCGGCATCTCTGTTTTAGGGAAGTGTGCAAGTCCTCGCCTGTTTAATATTTCTAGGCTAACGCCTTCAACAATATTGCGCTCCCATTGATCGCCAAACCTAGGAATGTATGCTCGAGCAAGAAGTTCTCCATACTTTACTCTTTGCAATTTAGGAGGATCGTCTACTTGAGGAAGAGCAATCTTGGTTTTTTTGCCAGCAGCAGGATTCTTCCATGAAACAGCCTCTCTGGTTTCAAACTGTACATGCTCAGATTGAGCGCCCGTCCACCACATTTGCCAGACAATGTACAATGCGCAAACAACTGCAAAAGCTATAAGAAGTTCTCCAACAACGCCAGCTATTGTCCAAAGTGCACTAGCCTTTGTTGTTTTGGCTTCGCTACGTTCGTGCTTGTAGTTAGAACGCTTCATTTTACTCCTTTATTGTTTGGTGGAATGGTGTTGGGGAATATTGTCAATAATATCTGCATCTTTTGGAACCGAAGCAAACCTTAGAGGCTGCAATAGGGCAGACGACTCTAAGAACTTTAAGTTTCCCCTTTTTTCCACTTTCCATCCCAGTCCAAAAGTACTGACATAGTCTTTATATGTTTGAATTGCTGGAGAATTATCCAACGATTCTATCATGTCTTCTATTGAACCAATAGCAGATATTCTATACGGTGGCGAGTACTGATGGCCTTGCAACATAAGCACATTTCCAATACAAACAACAGCTGAATTAAACAAGATTCTTTGACCCTGAATTGTTATAGCCTCCGCTCCGCCTTTCCAGAGTGCATTTACAACGGCTTCTATATCTTGTTGGTGAATTACATAGTCATTTATGTTTGCGGAGCTTCCAGACCCGTTTACGGCAGTTTTCCAAAGTGGCGAATCGTTTAGTGTTACCGTAATTCCTGGTCCTTGTATTGCTGGGAGCATTGTGCTTGCGCCAGTATCGTCGGAAGAATCGGACCCGCTTGGGCTACTCGTTAACGTTTTGTTTAGAAGATTAATTTTAGAATCTAACTCTTTAACATCTTCTCGCAAAGCTTTTGCTCTTTGAGAATTTCTTTCCACCATTTGCCCCGTATCGGAAGTTACGAATGCAGTACGATTTATGCGCAAATTAGTAACGAATAAGTAACCAGTAAAACAAATTGCTAGGGCAACGGCAATGCTTCCTAACAGCGATTTTCTAGCGCCGTGTTTACCTGTTTGTTTTGCCATAATACCCATTCTTCTTCTTGCGTTCGAGTGTAACTATTATTATAGCGTGTAGCCGATTGATTGGAGTGTTACTGTTATGGCTGACGAAGAATTGAATAAATCGAACACCACTTCATCTGCCGATGTGGATGAATCTCAAAACTCTTCTAAAGAAGACTTGTATGGTGTTCCTATGGAACAGGTTGAAGCTGTTTTGAATGCAACTGCCGATAAAGAGTCGTTGTCTCCGCAAATACAGCGCATGATGAAGCGTCAAGAAGAAAATACTCGCAGAGTGGAAGAGTCCATTAAGGGCACTAAAGCTAACGCTGGATGGTTTGTTCCACTATTTTGCACGCTTATGATTGTTGGCTTGTTCTGGGCTGTTATTTATTACTTGAATCCTGCTTTGCCAATTCCAGGAATTGGAGCGTTTAATCTTTTGATTGCAGCATGCTTGGTTATGGCTGGGTTCTTAATGACAATGTGCTGGAGATAGCTTATAGATAGCTTGATAGCTTTATATAGCTTGTAGATAATTTGATTTTGGCTGCATGTAATAAGCGTGCAGCCATTTTTATATGCGTACTTTGTGTGTTTTGCGTATTTTGTGTGTTTATTACTCCGCTTTGCTTGCACAAATAAGAATATGGTTATTTTTAGAATCGGTAGTTGCAATAATCCTAGTGCTTCCACCGTCTTTTAGCTTAAGTCTTTTCTTTAAGTCGTTTACGCTTATCGGAAAATTGTATGTTGCAATATTTGCGTAGGTTATTTTAGAAAGAGCTTTGCTGATTTCTTTTTTGTTTAAGCTACAAATATTGTCTATCTTCCAAATGTTTCCAGGAAAATCTGATTTATATTCGCAAGATATAAAAACGTGGCTGTTGCTTGCGATTTGAATCACGTTGTATTTAGAGCTTAAAATCTTAAAGCATCCCGACTTCATAATTGAAGAGTTTGGCTCATAAACATATTTAGCACAGTTTTTCCAATCGCTTATTAAAACATTTGAATCATTTGAATCATTTGAGTTTTGCTCGTTTTTTATGTGTGATTCCTGCGATTTTTGTGTCTCTTGCGCTTCTTCTACTTTATTTAAGTCTGGATTGTATTTTGCGTTAAAAACGGTTATTGAGTCATTGTTTGCGCAATAAACTTCAATAGTTGAATTCATGTTTGAGTCCAACACTAAAAGCAGTTCTTTGCACTCGTTATTGTGTGAAACAATGTGTACTTGACTAACGTTTCCACAAAAATCGCAAACAGCTTTTCTCCAATCAAGCATTGGAGATAGTTTAATAATCACAAATTTCGCTACTTGCAGCATGCGTGGTTTTAGCTCTAAAACATTAGGCGTGCAATCTTTAATCGCGTACGTTCTAGCTCCACTTTTATCTCGTCTTGCTGGGTCAATATAAATAATCGTTGCGTAGTCTACTTTTTCTAGCACTTCTACGCTTGTTGAGTTTACGCATTGAACATTGTTTAAGCGCATAACAGTCATATTGTGCTGGCTTATGGCCGATAGTTCTTCTTGAGTTTCTACGCAAATGGCTTTGCAAAACTCTTGGCTCATAATTGCGCAATCTACTCCAAATCCGCCAGTTAAGTCGATTAGAGTTGTTTTGCACTTATCAATATTGTTGTTTTTTATAAGACGATTTGCGATGCGTGCTTTATATTGCGCGGTTGCTTGCGACGAGCACTGTTCCATAGAAATATGTGATGGGTAAATAACTTGATTGTTTTTATACCACATTGGCAGTTTTGTTTTTGCAATCTGCTTTCCGCTTATTTGATTAACAGCAAAAGCAACATTCACGTTTGGGTTATTAGACGCTTTTAGAGCAGCTTCTTTTGGGTTTGTGTTTTGATTTTG
Organism: Gardnerella vaginalis; assembly: GCA_946997215.1. Taxonomy (GTDB): domain Bacteria; phylum Actinomycetota; class Actinomycetes; order Actinomycetales; family Bifidobacteriaceae; genus Bifidobacterium; species Bifidobacterium vaginale_I. The sequence goes on along the minus strand of CAMPUL010000026.1, from coordinate 12,555 downwards.
AAGAATAAAATCAATAGTTTGCTGATTTTGATCTTGTAGTTGTTTTGTGTGAGTGTTGTTAGATTGCATAATTCTATTTTTGATTAAGGTTTAGAGAAAGTCACAATTTTCCAAAAATGTGGATAACTTTTATACACTTATTAACATGCCTTAAAATGCAGAGTTATCAACGATTGTGTACAACAATGTGGATAACTTATTTAGATATACCCATGTTATACCCAGGTTATGCACATTTATGTCCACAATTGTGGAGAACTACACGCGTGTAATTTAACGCTATTTATTGCAAACAGAATGCGCTTATTGCCAGAAGAACAATAAGTGTTAGTAAAGAATAAATAGCAAATCGCTCATTAAAAGATGCTTTTTTAAGAAGAGGATTATTAGTGCCAAGTAAAGTAGACAGCACTATTCCAGTAACAATTCCACCAATATGAGCTTGCCAAGCAATATTTGGAACCAAAAGAGGCATTGCAAGCGTTAGACCAATCCAAATTAAAGTGCCATTAACGCTTTCGCCAAGTCGCCATTGCGCAACCAAAAGAGCGCCAATAAGCCCCATAATCGCCCCTGATGCGCCATAAGCTGCGATTATCCAGTCTTGCGTAAGCTTTGAATAAAGTAGAGTTGCAACACATCCGCCAAGTCCACTAATGGCATATAAGAAAAAGAACTTCCACTTACCAAAGAATCTCTCAAGCTCTATGCCAAGCGAATACAAGCAAATCATGTTAAAAAGAATATGCGTAAGTTCTGGCGCGTGAACAAACATAGACGTAAACCAAGTCCAGCTTGCTTTTGTAATCAAAAATGGCGCAAAAGCAGTATTTTCAATAAAGGTTTGATATGCGCTTGGCAAAAAAGTGTGAAGAATCATCTCAATAATCCACACAAACACGCAAATGTAGATAATTGAATACGTTGCGGTTTTGCAATTAGTTTTAAAGCGCTTAACAATAGTGTTTATGTCAAAATTGTTCATAAAACAACATTATCTAATTGCATACACAAATTTGCATACACAAGTAAGTAATAATAGTCATTAAAAATGTTTTGTAAGATTTATGCTGTTTTGTGCATAAAAATATAACAAAAAGATGCAAGTGTTAAAAAAAATCACTATTATAGTGAATACACGAGTAAACTCGATAAAAAACGTTGACTTGGACGAGCAGGTCAGCTTAACGAAAGGAGCCATCATGGAGAACAGGTCCTCTGGCGGTTGGAAGTTCTTTGCACTGCTCTTTGGAGCACTGCTCGCAGGTATTGCGGCATTGTATGTTTACAAGCAGCATAATCCTGATTATGATCCATGGGAGCAGCCATGGGAGAACAGCTCTTCGCCAATTAACATAGGCGCAGAAAAAGAAGATAAAGACGAAGAAGCTAGTAAGCCAGTAGAAGCTTAATAGCTTAACTGTTTATAAAAATGAGTGGCGGTAGATTTATTTGAGAACCTGCCGCCACTCGTTTTTTATTTTGTTTTTTATTTTGTGTTTTATCTAAATATTTTTAGAACCAAGAAGAATGAGGTCGAGTATTCCATTCGATTCCTCTTGTATTGTCTGCAATCTCTCTAGTGTTGTTAGCAATTGCACTTGTATTGTCTGCAATAATAAAGCCATTAACACATTGTATAGTTTGAAGAACGTTAGAAATCTTCTGTAGCTTAATCATCTCTTCTTGATTCTCAAGCATTGTCTTCTGATTATCGACCATGGCATTTAGCTTTTGCCTCATATCCATTTGATTATTAAGAACTTGGTTATGATATTGATCTCGCTTGTATGCAGTAATCATCTCTTTGATTGTATCTGCCTCGTGATTCTTAACTAGAGAAATAAAATATTCAACAGAATCTAAAACATAGTAATCATTTGGATACCACGAAGAAGTTTCTGCAAGCATATGCTCTTTAATGTCATTCATTTCTTTGTATAATGCACTACGACGTTCGTCAACCATGTTATTGTGTTGAACAATCTGATCATTCTTTTCTTTAATTTGTGCATTTAATTCAGAAACACGTTTTTCTTCTTTATTGTTATCGCGATTAATTTTTTTATTATATTTTTTAACAATAATCGCAGCCACAATAGCTGCAACAATAAATGCAATAACATTAATAGCAGCATAAATTACGAACGATCCAATATTGTTGTATTTAACCGAAAAATTATAAGTATTCCACAATCCACTAAGCCAAGCTAATATAAGCAGAACAAGTAAGACTCTTCCTATATTTAACATTGTTTTGCTATTCTTTGCTTTTCCAACAGCAAATACAGCTGTTATAACTACGCAAAAAATAAGTCCGTTAATATTGCCGCTTAATGCAGTAATAACTCCGAATACGATGCTAAAGGCTATACCAGCCATAAAAAGACCATAATCAGATTTTTCTTTAGCGCTGTCTGTTTTGATAAGTTTTTTAAGAATAAGTTGCTGTTCAGATAGTAATTGTCGTTTTTCTTTTTCTGCTTGCATAAACAAGCTAAGTTTTTCATTAAACTTTTGTATATAATCCCTTACAGAATATAATCCGTTTAATAATTCGGCACCTTCTGGGAGCAAACTATGCTGCATATTTTCTTCTACAGACATATTTTTTCCTTAATCTTAGATTAATTAAAACGTATATTTACCGCGTTATATTGTATGACTTTAAGATTACAAGTAACACATTTTATAAAAGATTGAAGAACGCATAAAGCGCATAAAACATATAAAAAGAGCAGCGGAAAAATGTTTCCACTGCTCTTTTTATTTATTTAATGGCTATTACAGTCATTAGCGCCTTTTGCTTATTCAGCAGTTGGAAGAGCGCCAGTGTGCCAAATGCGATCGAGGTAATCTTCGATAGAGCGATCAGAAGAGAAGTAACCAGAGTTGGCTACGTTCAAAACCGCCATGCGAGCCCACTTCATTGGATCGCGGTAAGTTTCCTCAATTTGAGCTTGAATATCCATGTAAGAGCTGAAGTCAGCCATTGCCATGAAGTAATCGTTGGTAAGCCAATCGTTGACGAGTGGTTCGTACGCGCTCTTGTCGCCGTTGGAGAATGTGCCGTCAGCAACCATGTCTACAGCAGTCTTCAAGCGAGGATCGGACTCATAGTACTTACGGGAGCCGCCGTGATCGTAGCCTTCAGCGTAGAGCTTCTCAACCTCGTCAACAGTCATGCCGAAGAGGAAGAAGTTCTCAGCGCCAACGCGCTCGCGAATCTCAACGTTTGCGCCATCGAGAGTACCAACAGTCAAAGCACCGTTCAAAGCGAACTTCATGTTACCAGTGCCGGAAGCTTCCTTACCGGCCTGAGAAATCTGCTCATCCAAATCGGTGGCAGGAATCAAGTTCATTGCCAACTCGATGTTGTAGTTTGGTGGGAAGAACACGGCGAGCTTGCCCTTGCATGCAGGATCGTTGTTCACCACGCGAGCAACATTGTTAATGAGCTGAATGGTGAGCTTTGCCATAGCGTAGCCTGGAGCGGACTTAGCGCCGAAGAACACGGTGCGTGGAAGCATCTTGTCAACATCGATTGTGCCATTCTTGATTCCAGCGTATGTGGAGATAACCTGGAGGATCTTCATGGACTGGCGCTTGTACTCGTGCAAACGCTTAACAATGGTGTTGAACATTGTGTCTGGGTTGATTTCAAAGCCATACTTCTGCTTTGCGAAATCAACGAAGGCAAGCTTGTTCTGCTTCTTAACTTCAGCAAACTTCTTAACGAATGCCTTGTCGTCAGCCAATGGCTTCAAACCTTCAAGAAGCTCCAAATCACCCTGCCATGCGTCAGTGCCCAAGCCCTCAGTAATAAGAGCAGACATACGTGGGTTGCTCAAGCGCACGAAGCGACGAGGAGTTACGCCGTTAGTAACGTTCTTGAACTTATCTGGGTAAACGCTGGAGAAGTCCTTCAAAGTGACATCCTTCAACAACTCAGAGTGAAGCTCAGCAACACCGTTAACGTAAGAGCCGCCGTAGGTAGCCAAGTAAGCCATGCGAACTACAGCACCTTCGCCATTTTCGTCAGCGTCGGTAGCAATGCGCATGCGCTCAACCTGATCTTCAGCAACGCCCTTACCGCGAAGCTCGTTGCGGAACTGCTCGCTAATGCCCTGGATAATCTCAAGGTGGCGTGGCAGAAGTTCGCCAATAAGCTTGGCTGGCCAAACTTCCAAAGCTTCTGGAAGCAAAGTGTGGCAAGTGTAGTTGAAGGTCTTAGTGGTGATACCCCAAGCGGTGTTCCAATCGTAGCCGTACTCGTCCATAAGAACGCGCATAAGCTCTGGAATGCCGATAACTGGGTGAGTATCGTTCAACTGGAAGTTGATCTTGCTTGGGAAGGTGGTGAGATCCGGCTTATCCTGACCTGGATAGAACACGCGGATAGCATCATGAATAGAAGCAGCTACGAAGAAGTACTGCTGCTCAAGACGCAAAGCCTTGCCTTCTGGAGTGGAATCTTCTGGGTAAAGAATCTTAGAAATGTTTTCTGCTGCAACCTGTGGCTTAACAGCATCCAAGTACTCGGACTTGTTAAAGGTGAGCAAATCGAATTCGTCGTAAGACTTAGCCGTCCACAAGCGAAGAGTGTTTACGCGACCAGAGTTGTAGCCTGGAACCATGTAGTCAACTGGAACTGCGCGAACAGCCCATGCTGGCTTCCAAACGCGCTTGCCGTTTTCTTCAACAACTTCGCCGCCGAAGTTAACGCGCTGATCTCGACCATAGTCGATGTGGCCCCATGGCTCTTCGTTGCTAAGCCAGTAATCAGGAGTTTCTACCTGCTTACCCTGCTCATCAAAGCGCTGCTTAAAAATGCCGTAACGATACTGGATGCCGTAGCCGAATGCTGGCACGCCAATAGAGGCGAGCGAGTCAATAAAGCAGGCTGCGAGACGACCCAAACCGCCGTTACCTAAACCTGGCTCATACTCAGCATCGATAACATCTTTTGGCTCAAAACCAAGCTTTGTAACAGCCTTGTTGAATTGATCGGTAAGGCCAGCGTTAAGCAAAGCATTTTCAAGCTGCTTGCCCATTAAGAACTCTGCGCTTAAATAGCCAACAGCCTTTGTGTTTCCGTTAATCATGTCATGCTGTGTCTGCATCCAAGAGTCCATCAAATGACGACGGACAGCGGTAGCAGCGGCAACATACACATCAGCCGTAGTGGCCTGTTCTGGGGTGACACCCTGGGTGTACTTCAGATGTTCTTGAAGTTCTTTGGCAAATGCCGCCGCAGTAGTCTTGGCTTTCGGCGCGACGTGTTTAGTCATATTTGACTCCTTGTGCCGTGAATAATATATTTACCTAAAATGTGCGAATAGCAACCCTTGATTATGTTGGTTGTAGCCGCGCCAAATTGCACTTAACAAGAAGGTACGCGGCAATGCACACGTTTTCATTATTGATGATACCACAACCCCAAACCCTTATTAAGAATTATTCACAATATAGCTTTTGCAAAACACTGTTAAAATCGCAGATAATAGTCAGATAATTTATGAGATAATTCAAGTATGGCTGTTATACGAGAAGCGGATATAAGCGGCGCTAAAAAATCGTTTGAAACGTGGGCAAATAGCGCAAAATCTTATATAAATTCTATGAAAATAGATTCTACGAACAGTAAAAAAGATTTGTGTTGCGTAAATTCTAATAAGATTGGCGTTAGCGTAAATGATGAAGCAATGGCTGTTAGATATTCGCTTTATGTGCTAGAGCATATAGCTCCTGGTTGCGCTGTGGAAGTAAGAGTGGCCCCTTGGGGAGCTGTAAAAATCTTAGAAGGTCCACATTCGGATCCGCACAATTTAACGCCGCCAGATGTTATAGAGCTTGACCCAGATGTTTGGTTGCGACTTTCTTGCGCAATAACAAAGTGGGACTACGAGCAGCAAATTGGAAATATAAGCGCAGTTGGAGAGCGAGACGATTTAAGCAATTTGCTGCCCGAACTTACAAAAGTCCTTTTTAATAATTAAGGCGAGTATGCCTATTTGCAACCTACCTATTTGCTTATCTACTTATATAAGTAAGTGTTTTTGCGCAAATTTTTGTGTAAAAACTTGCGCAAATTTTGTGCAAAACTCACTTGTTCTTATGCATAAAATTAGGCATCGGCATAGGAATGTGATGATGAACAACGCCAGAATTACTAGACGACTTGTCTTTAGTAGCGGCTTGAGCTGCGGATTGGGCTGCCCACTTTGCGTAATCGTCTAAGTCGTCATCTCCACTCGAAACGGAATCGTGCAAGCTGCCAGCGTTATCATTACCAGCATTAGTGTTGGTGTCTTTAGAATCGTCTTTTACAGAAGAACTTTCGGAATTATCTTGATTATCTAGATAATCCTCATTCTTGTAGCTATCAGATTCAAACGGATCGAAGGATCCTTGACCAGGCTCGTGAGTATTAAGCTCTTTAGCAAGCTCGTCGTAATCCGTATCGGTCGTCAGGTATTTGAGCTTACGGGCAATTTTCTGTTGCTTTGCCTTCTGTCGTCCGCGGCCCATCTGACCCCCTCTAATTTACCGAAACAATCAATTCATCACACAAGAGCGTACCACTTTGCCGCAACAGAGTATATTGTCTGAGCGAACTTTTACCATAAAAGCCATATTTTAGGCGTAAAAATCGCAAGAAAAATTGCGTGTGTAAGGAGTTAGAAATGGTAGAAGAAGCACAGGTTACAGCTGCTGGAAACGAGATAAGCGCAAGCTTTGTGGCAGCTCAAAAACGTTCAGATGCAACACTTGAGAAGCTAAAAGCAAATCCTAGCTCCTTTACAATGCTTACGGGAGATAGGCCAACAGGAAGACTTCACTTAGGTCATTATTTTGGTTCGATTCGTGAGCGTGTCGCAATGCAAAATCTTGGCGTAAACACAAACGTGATTATTGCTGACTATCAGGTGATTACAGATAGAGATACTGTTGAACACGTAGAAGATAACGTGCTAAACCTTGTTCTTGACTACATGGCTGCTGGAATTGACCCTAAAAAAACCATGATTTTTACGCATTCCGCTGTGCCTGCAGAAAATCAGCTTATGTTGCCATTTTTGTCTTTAGTTACAGAAGCAGAATTGCATAGAAATCCTACCGTTAAAGCCGAAATGGAGGCTTCGGGTCACGCTTTAACAGGACTTTTGCTTACGTACCCAGTGCATCAAGCTTGCGATATTCTGTTTTGCAAGGCAAACGTTGTGCCAATTGGCAAAGATAATTTGCCACATATTGAGATTACGCGCACGATTGCTCGCAGATTTAACGAGAGATACGCAAAGAAGAATCCTGTTTTTCCAGAGCCAGCTGCGATTCTTTCGGATACGCCAGAAATTCCAGGATTGGATGGTCGCAAGATGAGCAAGTCTTACGGAAACTCGATTATGCTTGGCGCAACTGCAGAAGAAACAGCAAAGTTGATTAAGAAGAGCCCAACTGATTCCGAGAGAATGATTACTTTTGACCCAGTAGCTCGTCCACAAGTTTCGGCACTTTTGACTACTGCGGGTTTGGTTACGGGCAGGGATCCAAAAGATATTGCGCAAGAAATCGGCAACGCGGGCGCTGGAGCGCTAAAAGCGTATGTTATTGAATCTGTGAACAACTTCCTTGCTCCACACCGCGAGCGTAGAGCGGAATTGGCAAAAGATATGGATGCGATTCGAGATATTTTGCACGATGGAAATGCAAGAGCTGTTGCGATTGCGCAAGAAACACTTGATCAAGTGCGCGAAGCAATGAATATGAAGTATTGATTAATTCTTGCTCGATTGCATACAAATAAAACGCCCAGTAGCAGCTGGGCGTTTTATGTTTATTAGCTTATGGCTATTATGACTATGGCTAAATGTCGTATCGCCAGCTTTTATCTGTTATAACGCGCGCAACTGCAAGTCCTAATGGCAAGCAAATAATCACCATAAACGCGCGGAAGGTCCAGTCTAAAGCAGGAAGAGTATTAAACTGACCGAGATAGAACATTGCGCGATACATATAAAGTCCAGGAACCATAATCACAATAGATGGAACCGTAAGACCAATGCGCGGATAGCCCAAGTATTGCGGCGCCCAGCCTCTATGCACAATTGCACGCCAAGCGGAAGCTAAAAGACCAGCAAGCAAAGCGCCAGTAAACGCTGCAATCTCTGCAGCTACGCCAAAATCAGCCATTGTTAAGCGCAAAGTATCGGTAATTGCTCCGATTATTCCAGCAACAAAACACATTCGTTGAGGAGAATTAAACAGAACGGAGAATCCCCACACGCCTGCAAACGCTGTAATCATTCTAAGAACAGCATTAAGCCAAGGGTTTAAGCCAAGTGGAGTAAAGCCTTGAGGGTCCAACTGAACAAGACTTGCAACCATCCATCCTGCAAGAGTACCCATTAGAATAATCGCCATTGTGTAGCAAAGTCGCTGAATGCCAGAAGGAAAATCAATCTTAGCAATATCTAAGCCGCCTGTAATAAGCGGGAAGCCTGGAATCACAAACAAAACAGAGCCAATATAAGCTGTATTGTGATGCAAAGCAGAAGGGTCAAAGCAACCAATAATGCGCAAAGAAGCAATGCAACTTAAAGCGCCAACAGCAACAGCAATAAACGTTACAACGAATTGGTTTAGATGATGCATAAACATGCGTCTTCTAACGTAGTGGCCGATTCCCGCGCCAATAAAAGCGCCAAGCATATCGTAAGCGCCGCCGCCAAGCAAAAATGCGAAGGATGCGCATGCTACTGCAGACGCAAGGCCAGCAAACCAAGGTTTATAAAGAGGCTTGCGGTTTTTGATTAAGTCTAAGCGGTCGTGAACTTGACGAACTGTAAGTGGCGCGGAGAAATCGCCAGCAGGATTTGCGTTAGAGGAAGTAGAAGAATTGTTTTTAAGATCTGAATTCAAATTATTTTGGTTATTTTGGCCATTCTTGACATTTTGAACGTGAGAAAAATGCTCAACATACGTTTTTTCTGGCTGAAGCGCAAAAATCCCGCGAGGTTTTTCTTTGCGAATAGCCTCTTGAATTGCCATTTTTTCTTCGACTTTTGCAGCGTGCTCCTCCGACTGCTTAGCTGTTTGAACAATCGCGTTCTCGTTACTGCTAGCTTGAAGAGTATCCACTAATTCCTTGGAAACAGTGGCTTTTGAATGGTATAAGGAATCGTTTCCAAGCTTAACGTTAAACCAATCTGCAAAGTGCTCAAGAAGCCAGATTCTCTCCGTGTTTACGCCAGTAGTAGGCAAGTCAACAACTTCTGTAATTCGCTCGTGCTTATCTGTGCAAGTTGCTTCAATATCTGTTAGATTAACGTCTGCACGAACGTTCACGCCCATAGGTTCGCCAACCCTATGCATAAGCTCGCGAACGCGGTAGCTTCCAGTGCCAGCGCCTAAACCTAAAGCGCCAACACGAATAACAATGCTGGATTTTGCTGCAATTCCAGCTTGCGTAACTGGTTTATCCCAATCGCGCTCAACATCTTCCATATCTAGCGGAATCGCGTGCGTTTGAAAACGGCCAGAAGGCTTTCCAACAATGTGACCAGTCGAAAGTATTTTTGGCTTATTACTATCGCTGTTACTACCACTGCTATTACTATCGCTGCTATCCGCGTTATTCTCTTCTATGCTCACAATTTTTTAGTATACGCATTGCATTGCCTATAAAAATTTATATAAAAAATTTATATAAAAAATCAGTCCTAAGGTCGGTTCACAATTATTTTGGAATCTCGCTGGAAACAAAGGCTGTGGGCTTGCAACTTTTGACCTAAATAACCGCGGAGGAGCCGTGGAAGTCGAATGACCAAGCAACCTTATGACTAGCACAAGGAGGTCTGATGACAACTCAAAATCAACAGGTAACTCCAGCAGACGCAACGATTGTAACGTCTGGTTTAGGGCGAAAAGGCCCCGAGGAGCGCGAACTGCCAGCATCGCTTAAGCAAGACATGGATTTGTGCTTGCATATTCTACGCGATGTTTTAGGCGAATTTGATGAAAAATTATTAACCGTATTTGACGAAGTGCGCTTAAATGCTGTAGACGCAAGTGCAGCACACTTTAATCAAATGCTTGATGCTCAAGAAACAGAAAACGACGGACTAAGCAAGGCTGTAGAAAAAATCAATGGCATGGATTTGCCAGATATGCAATTGCTTGCGCGCGCGTTTGCTACATACTTCCATCTTGCAAATCTTTGCGAAGAAAACTACAGGGTTTCTGTGCTACATCAGCGCGAGTGCGACGTTGAGGATTCCAATCCAGTGGATCCAGTGAACGAGCTAACTTGCGCATATCACAAGTTGCTTACAGAAATGAGCCCTGCGCAAGCTAAGGAATTACTTGCAAAGCTTGAGTTCCACCCAGTTTTTACTGCGCACCCAACCGAAGCTAGGCGCAAGGCTGTAGCTGGTAAAATCCGCAGAATATCAAAGCTTCTAAGTAAGCACAATAGTTTAGGCGGATCGGATAAGCGCGAAAACTACAGGCGTCTATACAACGAGATTGACGCATTGCTGCGTACCTCTCCAATCGCACTTAAAAAGCCAACTCCTGTTGAAGAAGCAGACACGATTCTAGATATTTTTGACGCCACTTTGTTCAACACAATTCCTCTGGTTTATCGCAGATTTGACGATTGGCTGCTAGGTAAGAAGGCTGGCTTAGTGCCGCCGCGTTGCCCAGCGTTCTTCCACCCAGGAAGCTGGATTGGCTCCGATAGAGACGGAAATCCAAACGTTACGGCAAAAGTTAGCAGGCAAGTTGCTAGAAAGTTTAGCGACCACGTTCTTGCTGCTCTAGAAGCGCGCACGCGTGAAGTTGGAAAATGCTTAACAATGGAAACGCGCACAACTCCTCCAAGCGTTGAGCTTTTGGAGCTTTGGAATCGTCAGCGAGAAATGAGCGAGCAGCTAACGGAAAGCGCATCCGACGTTTCCAATAGCGAGCCACATAGAGCCGTTATGCTTGTTATGGCAGATCGCTTGCACAGAACGATTAGCCGAGATACAGACTTAATGTATCATTCTTGCGAAGATTTTATTGAAGACTTGCACATTGTGCAAAGGTCGCTTGCGGCTGCTGGCGATTCGCGCGCGGCTTATGGTCCGTTGCAAGATCTTATTTGGCAAGCGCAAACATTTGGATTCCACATGGTGGAAATGGAGTTCCGTCAGCATTCGCTCGTGCATTCGCGCGCTTTGGAAGATATTCGCGAACACGGTTTGCATGGAGAGCGTGGACCGCTTCAGCCAATGACTCGCGAAGTTCTAGACACATTCCGCGCGCTTGGAGCAATTCAAAAGCGCAACGGTATGCGTGCAGCTCGCCGCTACATTATTTCGTTTGCAAAGTCTGCTCAGCATGTTCGCGATGTGTTTGAGCTTAATCGCCTTGCGTTTGCGCACCCTCAAGATGCGCCAACGATCGACGTAATCCCGCTTTTTGAGCAGCTGGAAGATTTGCAAAATTCGGTTAATGTTTTGGAAGAAATCATTAAGATTCCAGAAGTTCAGGCTCGCTTAAAGGCCACTGGCCGCAAGATGGAAGTTATGCTCGGCTACTCCGACTCTTCCAAAGACGCAGGCCCGACTTCTGCAACGCTTGCTTTGCATTCTGCTCAAGAGCGCATTGCTCAATGGGCTAAAAAGCACGATATTGACCTAACGCTGTTCCATGGCCGCGGAGGCGCTGTTGGACGAGGCGGAGGCCCTGCAAACCGTGCTGTTTTGGCTCAGCCAGTTGGGTCGGTAAATTGCCGATTTAAGCTTACTGAGCAAGGCGAGGTTATTTTTGCTCGCTACGGCAACCCAATTTTGGCGATTCGCCACTTGGAATCTGTTGCTGCAGCAACTTTGCTTCAGTCTGCTCCAAGCGTTGAGAAAACAAACACAGAGATGACGCACAAGTATGCGGATATGGCTCAAAAGCTTGATGTTGCAGCGCATAATCGTTTTATTGATTTGCTTCAAACAGATGACTTTACGCCGTGGTTCTCAACTGTTACTCCGCTTAGTGAGATTGGTTTGCTCCCAATTGGTTCTCGCCCTGCAAAGCGTGGTCTTGGTGCAAAGTCTTTGGACGATTTGCGCACAATCCCGTGGGTGTTCTCTTGGGCGCAAGCTCGAATCAACTTGGCAGCGTGGTACGGCTTGGGTACAGCTTGCGAAAAGTTTGGCGACTTGGAAACTTTGCGCAGGGCTTACGAAGAGTGGCCGCTGTTTAGTACTTTTATTGACAACATTGAGATGTCTTTGGCTAAAACGGATGAGCGAATTGCTCGCATGTATCTAAGCCTTGGAGATCGCGAAGATTTGAGTAATAAAGTGCTTTCCGAGATGCAACTTACGCGCAAGTGGGTTTTGCAAATTGTTGGAGATAAGTGGCCGTTGCAACATCGCCATGTGCTTGGCCAGGCGATTCGCGTGCGCTCGCCTTACGTGGACGCGCTTTCTGTAATTCAGTCACTTGCATTGCATAAGCTGCGCAACAAGGTAGATAAAGAAGAGCTTAGCGAAAGTCAGCAAGCAGAGT
>CAMPUL010000025.1 GCA_946997215.1 Gardnerella vaginalis | reverse complement strand
GTGCTGTACCGTGTGCTACCAGATTTGGTGTACGCAAGCGATTGGGATAAGTTTAGTCAAAGTGATTACGGCAAGAGTCATGTAGATAATAACGAATATGTTAAAGTCACTTTTACTGGTGATTCAACGCAGGGTAGAATTCTTGGCCATGACGGTGAGACTAGCGCGAGTAATCCTTCGCTTGTTGCATACGTGTATAAGGGTAAGAAGGATATTTCTGTTCGCGTTCCGCAAGCTTTTGGTAAGGATCACAGTAAAGATAATTACCACTTTGTGTTCAAGGGTTGGGCGACTAAGCTTGTAAAGCCGACTGCTAAACAGCCAAAGCCAGAACAGAAGATTGTCATAAAATCAAGCGACCGCTACGCGGATGTGAATACGCAAAACAGTGTAACTTACCACGCTGTTTATAAGCAAATCGACTACTTCTCCAGTTCGTCTGATGGCGGTGAAGTTCCTAAGGATGCTGTAGTTGCAATCTTCAAGCCTGCTGCAGGGCGATTGTGGAAGGATGGCACAAGCGGTCCTAAAGTGTTCTACGTAAAGAAGGGTACTGATCTTGAAAAGATTACAAAAAAAGGAAGTGGCGCATTAGCTTGGCTTAATAAGCAGCTAACTGGTGCTAAGGGAACTTGGTCTCGAAGCAGCATGCTTAACGATGGTATTAGGGTTGACACCATTCCAAATGTTGCTAAATCTGATGGCAAGTGGAAAGTCAACGAGCCATTCCAAGAGTTTGTGGCAGATCAAACTCCTTGGACAGAGCCAGATGTGCGTACTGATTACTTGGTAGCTGTGCAAGATAAGCGTGACACGCTTCCAAAGTTAGACGAGTATTTGACAAATCTTGATGATTTGAAGAAAGAGGCAGAAACTAAGGGCGATATAAAGGATGTAACAATCGAATACGATTTGCCGAAAGGTAAGAAGCCAGAAGTCTTTGAGAATAAGATGCTTTCTAAGCCTTCTTTGTACACTGTGCCGCTAAAGATTACAGTAAATTATAAGGATGGTGAGGAACCTAAAAAGTATAAGCGCGTTGCTCGCTTAAAGGTGATTTATCAGTTGATGTACCCAGAAAGCATATCGAAGAAGGATAGCAAACAGACTGATACGCAAGCTGGTGCTAATGCTGAACACAAACTAGTTTTTGATAAGACTAAGTATGTTTCAGTCAACTTTATAAACGCTCAGAATGATAATAAGTCACCAGATGGCAAGGGTAAATTTGCTGCAGGTTCGCGCGATTTGTACTACGCGTATAAGCAATCTGCTAGTGGCGTTCGTGCACCGCAGGTTATTGGCAAGGATTACGATGCGCAAGGATACCATTACGAGTTCAAAGGCTGGGAGAAGCAGCAAAGTGATTTACCTGTAGCAAATTTGGCTAACACGCCAAATACAGCGGATGGTACAAATACTGCTGCATCAGTAGTCCCTGTTATGACGCTGTTTGCTGCTACAGTTCCAACACCTACTACCGTACAGACTCCACCAGAAAGTAAGCTATATTCTAGCTCTGAAATTGCTGGTATGAAGTTTAACGAAAACACTACTTTTGTAGCGCGTTACAAGCTCGTTCCAAACGTCATCGACGCTTCTAAAGACGACAAGATTCCAGATGGATATGTTGCTACCATATTCCTTCCAAAAATTGGTCACCGATGGAGCAATGGCGACTATAAGCCAAAACTTCTATATATTCGTCACGGCAAAGATATTAAAGACAACATTAAGTTCTCTCAAAAAGTTGCAAGCGACACTGGTAAGCTACTTTCTGGCTTCGTAAAGTGGCGTATGCATGATGCTAAAGGTAATGAGTCCAATATTTATCGGAAGCACGCGTGGGATATTGAAACTCCACGAATTCTTGTTGCTGAGCAAACTGGTATTTCGGATATAAAGATTCCAGAAACGGTTATTGGCGTTGGAGATGCGATTCCAAACCTTAATAAGCTTGTACATAACGCTGACCCTAATGTTAACGTTTCTATTAATCACGTTGATGGTCAAGGTGAAAAGCCAGAAGATACTGATAATACGCGAGCTGTTAAAGACTATAATACCTACGTATATAATCCTGGAACTGCCACAGTAACTGTAGACGTTACGCGACCTACAGACGAAATTGATTCGACTGGTGAGCAGAAGACTATTACTACTAAGGTTCAAGTTCGTGTGCATGTTTTGCCGAATGTGATTGCAGATAACGATTTGCCAGCTGAAGGCACTGCTGCAGCTAAGTTCATAGAAAAGAACTACACAAAGGTGACGTATGTAGCTGGTAAGGGCGGAAGTTTGCAAAAATCGCCTCTTGATAATGCTGGAAACGATATAGTTTCAGTATATTGGGTTCGAAATGGCGCTAATGGTTTCCAAATGCCAGTTCCAGACGTGCTTGCAGATAATGGCTACGTGTTTAAGGATTGGACTGTTAATAAGATTGATGTTACAGACAATCATTATGCTACAGAAGAAGAGCGCGAAGCTTTGGCTCGTTTGGCTAAGATTGACGGAATGCACTATGTTGCAAAGCAGATTAGTGGTTCGCGTAAGTCTACGCTTGCTGCTTTGCAAAATCTGCTTAACGAAGCGCGAAAGAGTCGCGCGGAGCAAGTCTACAATGCTAAGCGCGAAGAATTAGCTAAGATTGCAGAAAGTAATGATAACACTGGTCTAGCTTCTGATATTCGTAAGTCTAACGATTCATTGCAAAATATTAAGAATATGTTTACAGAAAAAGGCATTGATGTTGATGAAATCGTTGAGAATGCTCGTGAAAAAGCTTTGCTTGTAAAACTTGCTAAAGAAGCTGGAAAGACATTGATTGCTGAGCAAATTTCTAATTCAAAGCGTTCTTCAATAGAAGCTTTGAAGAATTTGATGCGAGAAGCTGGAATAGACTTGACATTTGCTGATTATGAGGAAACGAATAAGAGTAATGTCAGTGATGAACAGCGAGAATTGCTTGCTAAGATTGCTTATGAAGCAGATAAGCCAGAACTTGCAATGAAAATTCTTAAAGATCGTAATTCAACTTTGCAAGATTTGAAGAAGCTCTTTGCTGATGCTGGTGTGGATTTGTATGCTATTCCTGCCGTTGAGCCAAAGAAAGAAATCACTATTACTGCAAACTTTGAGCTTATGAAGCCTATGAGGTTTGAGTTTAGAAGTTCTGCGGTTTTGGGTATTCCTGCAACGTTTACGCTTGTAAACTTAACGGAGAATTCTAGTGGGAATAAGACTGTTAGTGTAGGTGGTGTTAATAGTCCTATTAATGCGTTGACTACTAATAGTCTTGGCTCTAATGGTCTTCTTCCTTCTTGCAATGGTACTACTTGCAAGATTTCTGGCACACCTAAGATTGTGGATGGCAAGCCAAAGGTTGAGCTAACGTTTACAACTGTTGACCAGTATGGGCGTAGTGCGGAGATTGTTGTGTATATTGATGTAGTGGATTCGGAAAAGCCTGATCCAACGCCTGACACGACACCAGTGCCAACGTCTGAGCCTGATTATTCAACGGTTCCTTCGGATTATGTTGTTCCAGAGCATGAGCCCGAGTCTGAGTCTGCTCCTGTTGTGCCTTTGCAAGATAAGCAAAAGACGGGAGTTAAGGGCGATTTGCTTCCTCAAACGGGTGTTGATGCTTCGCAATCTGCGTTAATCGCCAGCTTGTTGGCATCTGTTGGTTTTGCTGGATTTGCTGCTAAGCATAGGCGAAAGCGCGAAGATGGTAAGAATGACTAAGCGAGTCGAGGGTAGTGACTAGAATAGCGAAGGTTCCGGTTCACGCTTAGCTATTGGGGCTTTGCGACCCGGGTCGCCCGAATTCCATAGGAGACATTATGAAGCAGGGTATTCATCCCGACTATCACGCAGTGCAGGTTACCTGCTCCTGCGGAAGCACTTTCGTAACTCGTTCCACCGCTAATGGCGATCATATGACGGTTGACGTGTGCTCAAAGTGCCACCCATTCTATACCGGCAAGCAGAAGATTCTCGATACCGGCGGCCGCGTGGCTCGCTTCGAGAAGCGCTACGGTAAGAAGACTAAGTAGCTTTTTAATCGCCAGCCCTGCTTTCGTGTAACTTCGCGAAATCGGGGCTGGCGTTTTATGTGCTAAACGTGTACGTGTTCATGTGTCTTATTTAATGCTTAATACTTAACTTAATATTTAATTTAATATTTAATATTTTCGATTTAAAATTCGCGTTATGCGCGACTACAAAGGAACAAAATGGCCGAGTCAGTAGATGAGCAATTCCCAGCAGCGGTTACAGCTCTAAATGAATACCGCGATATTGAAAATCGCATGGGAGAGCCAGAAGTAGCGTCTAATCCAGACGCAATCCGCAAGCTTGGTCGTAGGCACGCAGAACTCGGGTCAATCGTAAGCGCATACTTAAATTACAAGCAGCTTTGCGAAGACTACGAAGTAGCTAGCGAGATGGCAAGCGAAGACGAAGACTTAGCAAAAGAAGCAAAACATTTAGAAGAGCAGATTCCAGCAGCAAAAGAAAAGCTTCGCACAGCGCTGATTCCTAGGGATCTAGACGATGCGCGAGATATGATTATGGAAATCAAAGCTGGTACGGGCGGCGAAGAAGCGGCTCTGTTTGCTGGCGATTTATTGCGCATGTACATGCGTTACGCAGAAAAGCGCGGCTGGACTACCGTAATCCAAAGCGAAAATGCGACGGAACTTGGCGGCGTAAAAGACGTGCAGCTTGCGATTCGCGCAAAAGGCACGCCTGCTCCAGAAGACGGCGTGTGGGCAAGCATGAAGTACGAGGGCGGCGTGCATCGCGTGCAGCGAATCCCAGTAACTGAATCGCAAGGGCGTATTCAAACTTCCGCGGCTGGCGTAATCGTGTTCCCAGAAGCAGACGAAGACGATGACGAAATCGAAATCGATCCAAAAGATCTGAAAATCGATATTTTCATGAGCTCTGGCCCTGGCGGACAGTCCGTGAACACTACGTATTCCGCGGTTCGAATGACGCATATTCCAACTGGAATTGTTGTTAGCATGCAAGACGAAAAGTCGCAGATTCAAAATCGTGCTGCAGCTTTGCGCGTGCTAAAGTCGCGTTTGCTTGCTATGAAGCACGAGCAGGAGGCTGCGGAGGCGGCGGATATGCGCCACTCGCAGGTGCGTTCGTTGGATCGCTCCGAGCGAATCCGCACATACAACTTCCCAGAAAATCGTATTGTGGATCATCGCACAAACTACAAGGCATACAATCTTGACCAGGTGCTTAATGGCGACTTGCAAGCGGTTATAGACAGCGATATTCAGGCGGATGAAGCCGATCGCTTAGCTAAAGCCAATTAATGTCAAATCTAAGTAGGCAAAGCTGAGTAAGTCAAGCTAAGCAAGGCGAGTATCCAAAAACACGCTAAGTAAGTAAAGTAAAATTATCAAGCGGTTCTTAAAATGCAAGAAATTTTGCACATTTTGCGCGCATCTGCCGAAAAACTTGAAGATGCAGGTGTAGAGTCGGCGGAATACGACGCACGTTTACTGCTGGCTCACGCTTGTGGCGTAAGCTTAGCAGACTTAAACAAAGCGCTAATACTTGGCGATTTTAGGGATTTTTTGCCCGATTATGCTAGCAAATATAGCGATTTTATATCTAGACGTGCTTCGCGCGAGCCATTGCAACACATTATTGGATTCGCCACTTTTCGCTACATAGACCTAATAGTTGGGCAAGGCGTTTTTGTGCCGCGGCCCGAGACAGAAGTGGTAGTTCAAGAGGGAATAGATTGGATTCGCGCAAATAATCTAAAAAATCCTATTGTTTTAGACTTATGCGCAGGGTCGGGAGCGATTGGATTATCGGTAGCAAGCGAAGTTGCAGATGCGCAAGTGTGGGCTGTGGAAAAGTCGCCTGAAGCTTTTGAATATTTGCAAAAAAACTACCGCAAAATCGCGGAAAAATATGATATTTCAAACAGATATCACGCAATATTAGGCGATGCTACAAACGCTAATCTTACAGAAGCAACTGCGATTAAAAATCGAGTAGACATAGTAATTACAAACCCACCATACGTGCCAGAAAGCCAGCCAGTAGAGCAGATTGAAGCTCGCGACTACGACCCAAAAATGGCGCTATACGGGGGATCTGAAGACGGACTGCTAATACCGCAAAAAATTGTAAAAGCGAGTTTTGCATATTTGCGTATGGGTGGAATAATGATTATGGAACACGATATTACGCAAGGAAAAGCGCTTGCAGATTATGCAAAAAACATAGGATTTAGTAGTGCAAAAGTCAAAAACGACTTAACAAACAGAGCAAGATTTGTAGTATGCAAAAAAGGGGCTAAAAATGAGTAAAATTTGCACAATTAACGAAGAATCATTGCAACTTGCAGCGCAAATAATTAACGCAGGCGGCGTAATCGTAGTGCCAACAGACACAGTTTACGGAGTGGCGTGCGACCCATTTAACGAGGCGGCAGTGGCAAAAATCTACCAGCTAAAGCGCAGGCCGCGCACAAAAGCCTTGCAAATACTTATGAGCAGTGTAAGTGACTTAGAAAAACTCGGTCTTTACTTGCCAAGCCCGCTAGACGTGCTTGCGGAAAAATTCCTGCCAGGCGGATATTCGCCAATCGCGCGCGCAAAAAAGGATTCGGTAGCTACAAGGCTTGCTACGCTTTGTAAAGCAGATGAGAGCAGTGAGCAAAGTCAAGCAACGCAAGGTGTGCGCGTTCCAGATTGCCCAGAACTAATGAAAATTTTGCGCGTTACGGGTCCATTGGCGGCATCTAGCGCGAATCGCAGCGGAAACGAGAGTGCAGACAGCGTAGAAGAAGCGTTTGCGGCTTTTGGAAACGAAATCCCACTGTACTTAAACGCTGGCCCAACGCGCTCGCACGTAGCAAGCACGGTAGTTGGCGCTGATTCAAGAGACAAAGACGGAATTGTGATTTTGCGCGAAGGTGTAATAAGTGAAGAACAGATAAGAGCAGAAAGTCGCAAGAAATGAGGGTATACCTGTTTATAGCAGCAATCGCAGGAGGCGCAACGTGGCTAATAATGCCGCTTATACGTCATCTTGCAATTCGCATAGGAGCTGTTGGAAAAGTGCGCGCTCGCGACGTGCACACAATACCTACGCCTCGTATGGGGGGAGTGGGAATGCTATTCGGCTTTGCTGTGTCGATGGCATTTGCAAGCTCCATGCCTTTTATTTCTGGGCTTTTTGCAGGAACGCACCAGCCGTGGGTGGTTTTAGCTGGAGCAGTACTCATATGTCTTTTGGGCGTTTGCGACGATATTTGGGATTTAGATTGGATGCTAAAACTTGCAGGTCAATTGCTAATAGCTGTTTTTGTAGCGTGGGGAGGATTGCAAATCGTAGCGCTGCCACTCGGATCGCTAGTTACAGCCTCTCCAAGCCTTTCAATCGCAATAACCGCAATACTAATAGTTGCTTCAATTAATGCAGTCAATTTTGTAGACGGACTCGATGGGCTTGCTTCTGGAATTGTGGCAATTGGCGGAATTGCATTTGCAACATATTCTTATATTCTTGCGCGCACGTCTCCAAGCTACGCTTCAATGGCAACTCTTATAGACGTTGCAATGGTTGGAATGTGCTTAGGCTTTATTTTGCACAATTGGCATCCAGCAAAGCTTTTTATGGGCGATTCTGGCTCCATGTTAATCGGATATTTAATAACTTGCGCGTCTATTATCATGACAGGTCACTTAGACCCATCTGCAGTACACACAAGTATCTATTTGCCAGTATTTATGCCGATTTTGCTTCCGATTTTAGTGCTGTTTTTGCCAGTTTTAGACATGTGTTTAGCAATATGCAGAAGGCTTGCAAAAGGGCAGTCACCAATGCATCCAGATCGCATGCATTTGCATCACAGAATGTTGCGCATTGGGCACTCGGTGCAAGGCGCGGTGCTTATTTTGTGGGGATGGGCGGCGCTCATATC
This sequence comes from Gardnerella vaginalis, assembly GCA_946997215.1. Classification (GTDB taxonomy): domain Bacteria; phylum Actinomycetota; class Actinomycetes; order Actinomycetales; family Bifidobacteriaceae; genus Bifidobacterium; species Bifidobacterium vaginale_I. The sequence goes on along the minus strand of CAMPUL010000025.1, from coordinate 9,456 downwards.
TTTTGGCTCAATAATGATTCTGTTCTTTAAAGCAGTTTACGTGATGATTGGCATGATTATTGCTGCGGCGTTGCTTACGATTCTTACAATGATGCCATATTTGCGCAGACGGTTGCCAGAGTTGCGAAATTCGTGAAAAGAGAGAGGTGACTAATCGAAGTTAGTTGCGATTAGTCACGTGCGGTTAATCTCTGTTGATCGCGTCTAATTTTGTTCTATTGTGTTTAATCGCATTGTAGTGACTTCGGCGCAAAATGGCCACTAAATATTGTGTATGAAACGCGGCTTTTGCAAACGTCATAGCAAAAACGTATAGTGACCCTATGGTTACAACTGATATGAACATGCAATCTGCATATACTCCTCTTCCACCAATTTTTGAAAAGCTCGGCCTCGCATATGACGATGTGCTTCTGCTTCCAAACGAAACTGATGTAATTCCATCCGAAGTGGATACAACTACTCATCTCACTCGCGAAATCACTATGAAAGTGCCTGCAATTTCTGCAGCAATGGACACAGTAACCGAGTCGGATATGGCTATTGCAATGGCTAGAAATGGCGGAATTGGCGTACTTCACCGCAATCTTTCTATTGATGATCAAGCTGCGCAAGTAGATATTGTTAAGCGCAGTGAGTCTGGTATGATTACTGACCCTCTCACTGTTCACCCAGATGCAACGCTCGCCGATTTAGATAAATTGTGCGGGCGCTTCCATATTTCGGGCTTGCCAGTAGTAGATGGCGAAAATCGTTTGGTTGGTATTATTACCAATCGCGATATGCGTTTTATTGCTTCCGAGGATTACGATCGCTTGAAAGTTAAAGACGTTATGACTCGCGAAAACCTTGTAACTGGTCCATCTAATATTTCTAAAGAAGATGCGCATCGCTTGCTTGCGGAAAACAAAGTTGAAAAGTTGCCGCTGGTTGATGATGAAGGCAAACTTACAGGTTTGATTACTGTTAAGGACTTTGTTAAGACTGAGCAGTACCCAGACGCCACTAAAGACGATCAGGGTCGTTTGCGCGTTGCTGCTGGCATTGGTTTCCTTGGAGATGCTTGGCAGCGTGCGTGCGCGCTTATGGAAGCTGGAGTTGACGTACTTGTGGTTGATACCGCAAACGGCGAGGCTCGCTTGGCACTAGACATGATTCGCCGAATTAAGGCAGATAAGGCTTTTAACGGCGTGCAAATTATTGGCGGAAATATTGCTACTCGCCAAGGCGCTCAGGCTATGATTGACGCTGGTGTTGACGCTGTAAAGGTTGGCGTTGGTCCAGGCTCTATTTGCACTACGCGCGTTGTTGCTGGCGTTGGCGTGCCTCAGCTTACTGCTGTTTATGACGCGGCTCAAGCTTGCAAGGCTGCTGGAATTCCATGCATTGCTGATGGTGGTATTCACTATTCTGGAGATATTGCTAAGGCTTTGGTTGCAGGCGCAAATACCGTTATGCTCGGCGGCACTTTGGCTGGTTGCGAGGAAGCTCCTGGAGAGAAGGTTTTGCTTCACGGAAAGCAATACAAGCTTTACCGCGGAATGGGATCGCTTGGCGCAATGGCTCCTCGCGGTAAGAAGTCTTATTCCAAGGATCGCTACTTCCAGGCAGACGTTACTAGCTCCGATAAGGTTGTTCCAGAAGGCGTGGAAGGCGAAGTTCCATACCGCGGTCCACTTAATGCTGTGCTTTACCAGTTGCTTGGCGGTTTGCATCAGTCCATGTTCTACGTTGGTGCTCACAATATTAAGGAGCTTCAGGAGCGCGGTCGCTTTATTCGCATTACGGATGCAGGCCTTAGAGAATCGCATCCTCACGATATTGTGATGACTGCAGAAGCGCCAAACTACAGCGGTTTCCACAACTAAATCGCAAGTTGTGCGCATTGCGTGAGTTGTGCGCGAGTTGCGCGTATAAGTCGCAAGTAATTTTGCACTAAACGGCGAAAAGTTAGCTAAGTCTTATTTGCTACTTTCTAACTTTTCGTCGTTTTTGTTTTGACAATTCGTATAAAATTATTGTATAGTTAGTGGGATATCCCACTAAAAATGAGGTGTTTTGTGGAAGTAGTGAAAGATTATGACGTTCATCTTGATAGTAAAAAGCGTGTAACTCTGCGCGGAGCTAAATACCCTTATTACAATGTTAAAGAATGTGATAACGGTTGTATTTTATTAGAACCTCGTGAGCTTACTATTCCTAAGAGTATCTCTTCTAAAACTCTTAAAAGTATGGATGAAGCAATCCGCAATTTTAAGATTGGCAAAGTCTCTGAACCTGTTGATCTTTCTGATGAAGCTCGTCGTCAAGCTGAAGATCATGAGGGAAAATCATTTAATAACACAGATAAACTTATGCAGGATTTATTAGATTCTTAAATCAATATTTCGCTCGTCTCAGCTCATAGTCGTCGCTGGGAAGATGTAGGCTTGTGGGTTCAAAAAAATATTAGGAAAGGAACGAAAATGGCAGAAGCTAAGGAAGATCTTACGTTTACGCCGGAAGAATCGCGTTTAATTTGGATTGATTGCGAGATGACGGGTCTCGATATTTTCCACGACGAATTATGCGAAGTGTCTGTAGTTCCAACTGACTTTAATTTGAAAGTTCTAGACGATGGCATTGATTTAGTGATTAAGCCAAGCGATGCTGCTGTGGCTAATATGAACGATTTTGTGCGCAATATGCACACGTCTTCCGGTCTTGTTGACGAGTGGAATAAAAACGGTTTGCCTCTAGAAGAAGCACAAAAGCAGGTTGTTGAGTACGTAAAGCGCTTTTTGCCAGAGCGCGGAAAAGCACATCTTGCTGGAAATTCTGTTGGATCCGATAAAAAGTTCCTCGACCGCTACATGCCAGATTTAATGGCAAATTTGCATTACCGCGTAATCGACGTAAGCACGTTGAAGGAGATTTCTCGCAGACTTTACCCAGATGTTTACCGCAATAAGCCAGCAAAACACGGAGGCCATCGTGCGCTCGCGGATATTATTGAGTCGATTGACGAGTTGCGCTACTACCGCGATATGATGTTCGTTCCAGCTCCAGGCCCAAGCGAAGCCCAAGCAAAAGCGGGCGCACAACACGTTGAAAGCACGAGTTTGCTTCGCGATTACGAGCGCCGAGGCGAAGCTCTAGAAGACGTAAATTCCGCAGAAAAGCGCGATTATTAAGCGCATTAAGCGCATTAAACTCAATAGCGCAAATAGCGCAAATAAAAGGTGCTGCCAATGAAGCAATCGGAAGCGTTAGAAATAATAAACGCAGGCGCAAGCGTGTTCTTAACAGGCGCTCCTGGGTCTGGAAAAACGTATGTTTTAAATCGTGCTGTGCGCTCAATGCGCGAAAACGGTTTAAGCGTTGCGGTAACGGCTTCAACGGGCATTGCAGCAACGCATTTGAACGGCCAAACCATTCACTCGTGGAGTGGAACAGGCGTTGCAAACGCGCTTACCGATTCGCTTCTTAAAACCATTAGAGCTCGGCGAGGAAAGCGCATAAAAGCCACAGACGTGCTTGTGTTGGACGAAGTTTCCATGATTCACGCTTGGCTTTTCGACATGGTTGACGAAGTATGCCGTAAAGTGCGCAAAAATCCTGCTCCATTTGGCGGACTTCAAGTGGTGGTTTCTGGCGACTTCTTCCAGCTGCCGCCTGTTAGCACGTCTATGCGAAATCGCGATGTATTTGAGCCAAGCCCCGAGTTTATTGCGTCGCGAGAAAAGTATGCTGCTGCTGGCAAAAATCCCGAAGGCTATATTACGCAATCTTTTGCGTGGGATTCTCTAAAGCCTGTTGTGTGCTATTTAACGGAGCAACACAGGCAAGATGATGGCAAGCTTCTTAGTGTTTTAACGGATATTCGCTGTGGGCGCGTGAGTGATGAAGATAAGCAAGTTCTTGCTAGTCGCCTTGGCGAATACCCTCAAGATAGTGAAGTTTCGGTTCATCTTTTTCCAACAAACTCGCAAGCAGATGGCTTAAATAATGTGCAACTTGCTGCGATTGATGCTGAGCCTCACGAATTTGTAGCAACGGAAGCTGGGCCTAAAAATCTTGTGGATCGCTTAAAAAAGAACATGCTTGCGCCTGAGCGTCTTGTACTAAAGGCTGGCGCGGCTGTAATGGCTTTGCGAAACGACCAAGATAAGCAATATGTGAACGGCTCTGTTGGGCGCGTATTGCGATTTGTGCCTGAATCCAAAGGTGGCTGGCCGATTGTTGAGTTTGAAAACGGCAATATTGTTACTCTTAAGCCTGCTGCGTGGGAGATGACGGATGGCGAAACGGTTCTTGCTAGCGTAAATCAAGTGCCACTTAGATGCGCGTGGGGAATTACGATTCATAAGTCGCAAGGCATGACGCTTGATAGTGCTGTTATGGATTTGCGCCGTACTTTTGCGCCTGGAATGGGCTACGTTGCGCTTTCTAGAGTGGAAAATTTGAGTGGGCTTTATTTAGAGGGTATTAATGACCGCGCGTTTAGTGTTTGTGCGGATGCTGTGCTACTAGATGGATCTTTGCGTGAGGCTTCTAAACGAGCTAGTGAGATTCTTGCAAACGATGGCGCTTGCGCGTTTACAAATAATGCGAATAGCGCAAATGGCGATTCTGCCGATCAGCAAGAGTTTGATATTTTCGCCTCTAGCGATTACGCAGATAATGACGAATTTTCCTTCGATAACGAGTTTTAGTTTAAAATTACGTATTGCGAGTTTGTTTAGCAGCGTAAACAAGTGTTTATGTCCTCATGCGCAAATAGATTGGAACGCATGGGTTCTAATGTACTTCGTATGTCTAAACTGTTTCTTCGTACGCTGCGCGAAGATCCAGCAGATGCGGACGTGACTTCCGCAAAACTTATGCAGCGTGCAGGCTACATTCGTAAATCTGCTCCAGGCGTGTGGACGTGGTTGCCGCTTGGTCTAAAAGTACTTAACAAAGTTCAAGCGATTATTCGCGAAGAAATCAACGGTATTGGTGCGCAAGAAGTTCACTTCCCAGCGCTTCTTCCGCGCGAGCCATACGAGGCTACAAACCGTTGGGAAGAGTACGGAGACAACATCTTCCGTCTTAAAGATCGCCATGAGGCTGACTACCTTCTTGCTCCAACGCACGAAGAAGTCTTTACGCTTCTTGTTAAGGATATGTATTCTTCTTACAAGGATTTGCCAGTTACTTTGTATCAGATTCAAACGAAGTATCGCGACGAATTCCGTCCTCGCGCAGGTCTTATTCGCGGCCGCGAGTTTATTATGCAAGACGCTTACTCGTTCTCGATTGACGAAGATGGTTTGAAGTCTGCTTATGTTGAAGAGCGTGCTGCTTACGCTCGAATCTTCGACCGTTTGGGCATTAAATACGTGATTGTTCACGCTGTTTCTGGCCCTATGGGCGGATCGGATTCCGAGGAATTCTTGGCTCCAATGGCAATTGGCGAAGATACTTTTGCTCTTGCTCCTTCTGGAAAAGCTTGGAATGTTGAGGCTTTGACAACTCCAGAAATGCAAGATGTTGACTGTTCGGCAACTCCTGCAGCAGAAGCTCTTGATACTCCAGATGCTAAGACGATTGAAGCTTTGGTTAAAGTTTCTAACGATTTGCATCCGCGCAAAGATGGACGCGAATGGCAAGCAAGCGACACTTTGAAGAACTTGATTATTGCTGTTAAGCATCCTGCAGATGCGGCTGGCGGCGAGCATGATGAGCCATGGCGTGAAATCGTAGCTATTGGTGTTCCAGGAGATCGCCAGGTAGATATGAAGCGTCTTGAAGCTCAATTTGCTCCTGCAGAAATCGAAGAAGCAACTGAGGATGACTTAAAGTCTCATCCTGAGTTTGTTAAGGGCTATATTGGCTTTAGCGTATTAGGCCCACAAGCTCGTAAAGATGGTAGCAAGATTGCTTGCCCTGTTCGATACTTGATGGATGCTCACGTTGCAAAGGGCAGTGCGTGGATTACAGGAGCGGATGAAGACGGCAAGCACATTTACAATGCTGTTTACGGCCGCGATTTTGAAGCGGACGGCGTTGTTGAGGCGGCCCAGGTTCGCGATGGCGATATGAGCCCAGATGGTTCTGGCCCATTGAGCTTTGAGCGCGGCGTGGAAATTGGCCAGGTGTTCCAGCTTGGCTTAAAGTATTCTAAGGCTTTGGGCTTAAGCGTTCTTAACGAAAACGGCAAAGCTGTGCCAGTTTGGATGGGCTGCTACGGTATTGGCGTTAGCCGCGTGATTGCATGCCTTGCAGAAACGCATCACGATGAAGCTGGCCTTGCATGGCCTATGGCGATTGCTCCAGCTCAAGTTCATGTTGTTGCAACAGGCAAAGATCAAGTTGCTTTCGAAGCTGCCGAGAAAGTTGTTGAAGAGCTTAGCAAGCAAGGAATCGAAGTTATCTTTGACGACCGCCCAAAGGTTTCTCCAGGCGTAAAGTTTAAGGACGCGGAGCTTGTTGGCGTGCCGCTGATTGCTGTTGCTGGCCGAGATACTGTGAACAATGGCACGATTGAAATCCGTGATCGTAACGGTTCAAACGTTGAAGCAGTTCCAGTGGATGAGGCTGCTAGCCGCATTGTAGAGCGCGTTCGCGAGCAATTGTAATCGCAATAATTTGTAACAATTAATCAGCGATTACAACTAATCAGCGATTAAACAATTGAACGATTAACACAATATTGCCGTTGATATAATGCTTTGCACATTTTGTATGTGTGCGCATTATTTTCAGCGGCAATATTGCTATGAATAACAGTAGTAAAATTTTAAACAACACTATGTTTGAGTCTAATGTTTAATATTATTAGACTTTTCTAAAAATCATTGGCGCCTCCTTCAATATCGTTGTATTGTTCTTCATCTAATTGGCCTCCAAAATCACTTATTTCTGCATCTTCTTGAGAATTTTCTTGAGAATTATCTTGAATAGAAGACTGTGATTTAGAAGAATTTGATTTAGAAGACATTGGATTCTTCATTGCAAAGTTTTGATTTTGACTATCTCCATTTTCGCTATAGTCTTTGTTTTTAGAATCTGTGTTTGCAACGTTTCTGTTTCTAGCGTACGAAGTCTTAGTAAATTCACTGATTCCGCGATTTAGGTCGTGTCCGATTGACGTTGCTTCTAGAACCACCCGCGATCGGTCTTCTCCATCTTTGTGCCAAGATTCCGTATTTAAATTTCCGCAAACTACGATTGCATCTCCCTTATGCACGCTTTTTAACACGTTTGACGCTAGAGACTTGTACGCTTTTACAGTCATCCATGTTGTTGGGCGCTCCTTCCACGCTTTTTCTTCGTTATGATAGTAAGAAGATGTGCTTCCAATTCTTAGCGAGCATGCGGGCGCGTTTTCATTTCGACTAAAGTTTACAGGGTCGCTTCCAACGTATCCGCTGATTGTTAATGTTGCTTGTTGCTGTGCCATATTTTTCAACCTTTCAAGAGTTTGGACTGCGACTAATTTAAGTCTCGAAGTTCATCGCGCAAAACCGTGTTGATTATCGTGGCTTTTGGCAAATTCGCCGCAGTAGAATCAACTATGAATTATGGAAAATAGTTGCGCAATATATTTTTATAAATGTGGTTAAAGCCTATGTTTTATTCACATTGATTAAAAAGTCTTGACAAAATATGCAAAAGCGAGTATCGGATTAAAAGTCTAAAAAATATATGTAGATTGGTATACTTAAAGGAGCGGTTTTTGTTTTGTTTAGCATAGAGTGAGCTTAGATTTTATTTACTTCTACTTACTGTAATGCTGAACATAAAATTGCTAAGAGATAGTTATGTTCGTATACGAGAGAGGACTACACTTATGTGGAATAAGTTGCATGTGTTTTCTGTAAAGAAATGCCTAGCTGTTGCAACATCGGCTGTTGCTTGCGTGGCAATGATTGGATCTACTGCAGTATCTGCTAGCGCATTGGTTGATTTACCAAACAACAGTGTTGCTAATGTTAATACAAATTGGCAGATTAAGGACGATAAACTCGCAAGCTACATTTTAGGCGAAATACGTAATTTGCGCTTAAAGTATTATCAAGATGGCGTTACCCTCATGAACGGTATGCCTCTTGCAGATTATGTTGCTTCTAAGGGTCTTACAAAAGAGCAATATATTGATGGTATTCGCTACGATCGCGCAAACGAAGAAGATGCGTATCGTCGCGCAGCAGAAACTGCTAAGCATGGACAGATTGATCATTTGGCGGCAGACGGCGTAAATCCTCCAGACTACACTGGTCGTAAGGCTTGGGGCGAGAACCTTGCTTGGGGCGAAAATGCGAAAGAATCTATGTATGATTGGGCACACGAAGAGGAATCCCAATTACGTCAAGCTAATGGCATGATAAACGGTTATAACGCTCACTTATATCAAATTTTGAACCCAGAAAACATTTCCTTCGGCTATGGCGAAGCTCCCGGCGGCCCTCACCACAGAGTATCTGCTTTAACATTTTCAACTCAAGTTGGAGATACCGACTATGAAGACGGCAAGCTAGATAGCACTCCTCATCTTGATTTTGCTTGGATTATTCGAGACAACGACATTGCTGTTGGTGCAAACGCATATAGCAATAAGACTCTTGAGTATCGTTGGCTTTCTTACAATTTGAGTACTCAGCAGTGGGCAACTATTGCTGATTGGAGTACTGGAAACTGGGCTTCTTGGGTTACAAGGCCAGGCGACTATTGGTTGCATTGCGAAGTACGCGATCCTTCTACCAAGAAAGTTATTTTAGAGAAGACAATTGCTTTCCACTACACGGTTCCAAGTCAGACTGTTATTGCTGGAACGTACGCTGCATGGCAGGGTAATAGTGTTCTTCTTGGCGCAACTACTAATAATCCTAATGGTTCTACCAAGATTAAGATCTACGATTACAACGCTAAGCAGTGGGTTGAAGGATTTGATGGTCCTTGGGCTTTGTGGAGCCCACGTCCAGGTATCTATTGGACTCATTTTGAGGCATATGATCAGAACGGCAACTTGTCGGATGTTAAGACATACGCCTTTGGCGTGTGAGTTTGATTAGCTGGTCTGATTATTTGGTCTGATTAGCAAGTCACATAAACATAAAAAGAATCATATAAAAAGCCTGCTTACGTATTAAACGTTTGCAGGCTTTTTTGTTTATATTATTTGTTTATATTATTTGCGACTTACAAAATGTTGCGATTTACCAAATGTGTACGCGCTCGCTTGGGTCGAGCCACATCTCGTCGCCTTCTTTAACGTCGAATGCATTGTAGAACAAGTCCACGTTTCTAGCAATGCCGTTAGTGCGGCACTCTCGTTATTAAGTTAATGCTATGTTATAGATATTTATTACGCGAAAATCTATAGATATTTATTTTATTTATATAAATAATTGATTATGATTTTATATATGGAAGGCAATATTTCTTATGCTATCGGCATTGACGTCGGTTTAAATTCAGTAGGTCTTGCTG
>CAMPUL010000024.1 GCA_946997215.1 Gardnerella vaginalis | reverse complement strand
TACATGTACATCTTGAAGCTGCATCACTTGGTTGATGATAAGATTCACGCTCGTTCCACTGGTCCTTACTCCATGATTACCCAGCAGCCGTTGGGTGGTAAGGCTCAGTTCGGCGGCCAGCGCTTCGGCGAAATGGAAGTGTGGGCCCTTGAGGCTTATGGTGCTGCGTACACATTGCACGAAATGATGACCACAAAGTCTGATGACGTTGACGGTCGCGTGCGCGTGTATGGCGCTATTGTTAAGGGCGATAATCTTCCACCTGCTGGTATTCCTGAGTCCTTTAAGGTGTTGCTCAAGGAAATGCAGTCACTCTCCTTGAATGTTGAAGTGCTTAACTCCGAAGGAGTGGCAATCGACATGAAGGATGAAGATGATGATCCGGTGTCGTCTTCTGAAAATTTGGGCTTTAATATTGGTGCGCGACCAGATTCGTCTGCCAAAGAAGACCAAGTTATTCAAGAACCTGAATACCAGTGATACCAGTGATACTAGTGATTAGAAATAACTTAATCACTAATCACTAATCACTTTAAGAAACTTAGAAAAACAATTTCATGAGACAGGACGATAATAGTGCTGGACGTCAACGCATTTGACAAACTGAGGATTGGACTGGCCACCGCCGACGACATCCGTAGCTGGAGCCACGGCGAAGTAAAGAAGCCAGAAACCATTAATTACCGTACCCTAAAGCCAGAGAAGGACGGTCTGTTCGGTGAGCAGATCTTCGGTCCAACTCGCGACTGGGAGTGCGCGTGCGGCAAGTATAAGCGCGTGCGCTTTAAGGGAATCGTGTGCGAGCGATGCGGCGTGGAAGTTACACGCAGCCGCGTTCGCCGCGAACGCATGGGTCATATTGAGCTTGCGGCTCCTGTAACACACATTTGGTTCTTCAAGGGTGTGCCAAGCCGCTTGGGATATTTGCTCGACATTGCTCCAAAAGACTTGGAAAAAGTCATCTACTTTGCAGCTTACATGGTTACTAAGGTAGACGAAGAGCAGCGTCACCAGGATCTTCCAGACTTGCAAGACGAGTTTGATACCGAAATTGGCAATCTTCGTAAGCGCCGCGACAATGAGATTGATGCGCGCGCAAAGAAGGCAGAAGAAGATCTTCACGAGCTAGAAGAATCGGGCGAGGCAAAAGGTAGCGCAAAGTCTAAGTTGCGTGCTGGAGCTGAGCGCGAAATGTCTGCTATCCGTACTCGCTACGACGAGCAAATTCAGCGTTTGAACGCAGTTTTCGATCGCTTTAAGGGCTTGCGTGCAGGAGATATGGAAGGCGATGTTGATCTTTGGCGAGAGATGGAAGATCGCTATGGCGACTACTTTGAAGGATGCATGGGCGCGGAAGCAATCAAGAAGCGCTTGCAAGACTTCGATCTTAAGTCGGCTGCTGTAGAACTTCGCGAAGAAATCGACAATGGTACTGGTCAGCGCAAGGCGCGCGCTTTGAAGCGACTTAAGGTTGTGAACGCGTTCTTGACTACTGGAAACAAGCCAGAAGCAATGGTTTTGGACGTTATTCCAGTAATCCCACCAGACTTGCGACCAATGGTTCAGCTTGATGGTGGCCGCTTTGCAACATCCGATTTGAACGACTTGTATCGCCGCGTAATCAACCGTAACAATCGTTTGAAGAGGCTGATTGAGCTTGGCGCTCCTGAAATCATGCTTAATAACGAAAAGCGCATGCTTCAGGAAGCTGTTGATTCGCTGTTCGACAACGGTCGCCGTGGACGCCCAGTAACTGGCGCATCCAATAGGCCATTAAAGTCGCTTTCCGACATGCTTAAAGGTAAGCAGGGCCGATTCCGCCAGAACTTGCTCGGTAAGCGAGTTGATTATTCTGGCCGTTCCGTAATCGTTGTTGGTCCAAGCCTTCGCATGCATCAATGCGGTTTGCCTAAGCCAATGGCGTTGGAGCTGTTTAAGCCATTCGTTATTAAGCGTTTGGTAGATCAGGGGTTTGCGCAGAATATGAAGAGCGCCAAGCGCCTTGTGGATCGCGGAGATTCCGAGGTTTGGGGCGTGCTCGAGGAAGTTATTTCCGAGCATCCTGTTCTTCTTAACCGCGCACCTACGCTTCACCGCTTGGGTATTCAGGCATTTGAGCCAATTTTGGTTGAAGGTAAGGCAATCCATTTGCCGCCACTTGCTTGCGCCGCGTTTAACGCCGACTTCGATGGTGACCAGATGGCAGTGCATCTGCCACTTTCCGCCGAAGCTCAGGCAGAAGCTCGCAGCTTGATGATGGCATCCGACAACATCTTAAAGCCAGCAGATGGTCACACCGTTACAATGCCATCTCAGGATATGATTTTGGGCTTGTACTACTTGTCTACCGTAATCGACGGTGCAAAGGGTCAAGGCCGAATCTTCTCCTCGCTTGCCGAAGCTCAAATGGCGCTAGACAAGCACGAGATTGACATGCAAGCTAAGGTGTTAATCCGCGTTCCTGCAGACTTTGTTTTGCCAAAGGATTGGGAGCCTTCCGAGCTTAAGGTCGTAGACCCAGAGCCAGGCAGTCCAGATGTTGTTCACGAAGAGCGCTTTAAGGATGGAACTGTTCTGTTTGCAACGTCTTGCGGTCGCGTGCTGTTTAATAGCACTCTTCCAGAGGACTATCCGTTTGTAAATCAGCAGGTTCCAAAGGGCGTGCTTTCTAAGATTGTTGACGACATTGCTACGCGCTATTCCACCGCGCAAGTGGCGGCAAGCCTTGATGCTTTGAAGGATCTTGGCTTTACGCGCGCACCTTGGTCTGGCGTTACAATGGCATTCTCGGATATTGTGCTTCCTCCAAATCGCGAGCAGATTGCGCAAGATTATGAGGATCAGGCTGCAAAGATCAACTCCCAGTACGATATGGGTCTTCTTACAGACGAAGAGCGTCGTCAAGAGTTGATTAACTTGTGGACCGAATGCACCGATAAGGTTGCAGACGCAATGCGCGAGAACTTCCACGACGACAACAACGTGAACATTATGGTTCAGTCTGGCGCGCGTGGTAACTGGATGCAGATTCGTCAGATTGCTGGTATGCGAGGCTTAGTGGCAAATCCTAAGGGTGAGATTATTCCTCGTCCTGTTAAGTCAAACTACCGCGATGGCCTTTCCGTGTTGGAGTACTTCATCTCGCAGCACGGCGCTCGTAAGGGCTTGGCAGATACCGCACTTCGTACGGCAGAATCTGGTTACTTGACTCGTCGTCTTGTGGACGTTTCGCAGGAAGTTATTGTTCGCGAAGAAGATTGCGGCACAAAGCGTGGTCTTGTTATGAAGATTGCAGACCGCGACGAAAATGGCAATTTGACGCTTGTTAAGGCTGCTGATGGTGGTCCATACTCGCGCTTACTTGCTGCGGACGTGCTCAATCCTGCAGACGGTACAACCGTTTTGGCAAAGTGTGGAGACGCGCTTTCTATGGACGTTTTGCGTGACTTGGTTGCGCACGGCGTTGAAGAAGTTAAGGCTCGCTCCGTTCTTACTTGCGAGTCTAAGCGTGGCGTTTGCGCAAAGTGCTACGGCTGGTCTTTGGCTACAAGCTCTCTTGTTGATGTTGGCGAGGCTGTTGGTATTGTTGCAGCACAGTCCATTGGTGAGCCTGGTACGCAGCTTACGCTTCGTTCCTTCCACTCTGGTGGCGTTGCTTCGGCAAGCGATATTACGCAGGGTCTTCCTCGTGTTACCGAGCTTTTCGAGGCTCGTACTCCTAAGGGCGAGGCTCCAATCGCAGAGTTCCCAGGCGTTGTGAAGGTTGAGGACACTGACCACGGCCGTCAAGTCACTTTGACTCCAGACGATACAACCGTTGAGCCAATCGTTTATCCAGTAACTCGTCGTGCTCCAATGCTTGTTAAGGATGGCGATCACGTTGAGGTTGGCACGCAACTTATTGAGGGTTCTGTGGATCCTAAGAAGATTCTGCGAATCCTTGGTCCGCGTGCAGCTCAGGTGAATATTGTGGAAGAAGTTCACAACGTTTACCGTTCTCAGGGCGTTGATATTCACGATAAGCACATTGAGGTTATTGTTCACCAGATGCTCCGCCGTATTACGGTGATTGATTCTGGAGACACCGAGTTGCTTCCAGGTGAGCTTGTGGATCAGGCAAAGTTCCGCGAGGCAAATCTTGCTGCCGTTAAGAATGGCGGTAAGCCTGCTGCTGGTCGACCAGAGCTTATGGGTATTACCAAGGCTTCTTTGGCTACGGATTCTTGGCTTTCTGCCGCATCCTTCCAGGAGACTACACGCGTGCTTACTGAGGCTGCTTTGAGTCAGAAGGAAGATGATCTTAAGGGTCTAAAGGAAAACGTGATTATTGGTAAGCTCATCCCAGCTGGTACTGGTTTGGCGCGCTACCGTAATGCGGATGTGTCTGCGGATCCAGAAGTTCGTGACGCTATGTATCCAAACCTTGCTGTGACTGCTGAAAATAGTACTCCATCAAACTTTGGTGAAAGCGACATGGCAGATGTTGACTTCTCTAACATTGATTTTGGAGACATGAAGCTCGGTGATGATTTTAATCCAGATGATTACCTTGACGATCAAGGTGGCCAGAGTGATTACGATGATGACATTGAGTAATTGCTTAACTAAGTGATTGCTTGATTTGTGTGATTGCTTAATTGCAAATCCGCTTGATTGGGTGATTGTGTTATTAAGCGATTGCTGAATTAAGCAAATCTGCTTCGATTAGCCGTTGCAAGTTGTTTTACGCATCTTGCAGCGGCTTTTGTTTTTTGCACGCGAATCGACTTGCATGAGCGCTTAAAGCGTAGAGCGCGAATGCACTTCGATTCGCTGAGCCGCTCAAAGCAGAAGCACTGCTTCTGCGCGGCGAAGACGTTCGCGCGCTTAGACCGCGCGAACGATGACTTGCATGGGCGCTTTGACTGAGCTTGAAATTGCATAACGCATTTCAAGCTCAGTCAAAGCGTGATTTGGCTCAGATGTAAAGTCCAGTGGACTTTACATGCCAAATCAGCCGAACGGCTACTAATAGCCGTGAGGAATAGCGTAGAGCGCGAATGCACTTCGATTCGCTGAGCCGCTCAAAGCAGAAGCACTGCTTCTGCGCGGCGAAGACGTTCGCGCGCTTAGACCGCGCGAACGATTACATGCGCGAACGATAACGACGCGGTTAATTCGACACGCCGATGGGCTTGTTTTGTCAAAAATTTGGAAAGAATTCTAAAAAATTTAAGCATTTTTTATTCTTTATAGGTCGTAAACTCCAAGTATTGCAACAATACCTGGGGGGGGGGTATCAAAAGCTTAGTTTAGTAAGCTTTTATTAGTATATTTTTCATTTTATTAAAATGATATTATTTCCTTGATAGATAATACTAGGCGAGCGCTTTTGCGTGCCTAGAAGCTCGGTGAGAGGAATCTGTAATTCGCAGTATTTATGCGAATTGTGATTGGGAGACTAATCACGTGGGCGATTGTTTGAAAACAAAATTCTAATAATGCGGATTCCAAAGAAGAGAGGAAACATGCGTTTGAAAACAAATTCACTAAAACGCACCGTTGCTGTTTTGGCTGCGGTTTGCACGCTTGGAACATGCTGCGTCGCTGGCTCTGTTGCTTATGCTAAAGATGATGCTGTTAATACAGCTACCATTGATACTAGCCAAAATGGTAAAACTTCCATCATTATTCACAAGTACGAAGCTCCGAAACTGAAGGACGCTAAGCACGACGGTAGTGAGCTAGGTGCTGACGCACTTGTGGACAAAGTTACTGGTGAAGGAGGTAAAACAACTGATGTCCCCAAGAAGCCAGTTAGTGGTGTTAAGTTTACTCTATGGCGAGTAAAGAAGAAAGGTAATGATGGAGAAATTGACCTTTCTACTGCTAAAGGCTGGAAGAAGATCAAAGACTTAGAAGGTCTTGAAGCAACTTCGGCTAACAAGAAAGACGCCAATAGCTTTATGAATGGCGCTAATGCAGAGTTTGTGAAGTATGATGTTGAAGGTACTGGTGCTGAGACAAAAAAGGGACAGACTTGCACAACAGATAAGGACGGCACATGCTCGTTCCCTAATCTCAAGATGGGCTTGTACTACGTTGAGGAAACGGATGTTTCTGGCGCTAAAGTAGGCGATAGCTCAGTTTCCATTACAAAGGGTGTGGATCCGTTCTTTGTGACAACTCCACTCGCTAATGAGACTACGAAGACTTGGCTTTACAATGTGAATGTGTACCCAAAGAACGATACAAGCAATGATCGTCCAAAGAAGACTCCTGCTGATGCTCCAAGCTCGCTCGACATAAAGAGCAATAATGGTACAACAATGTCTTGGGATATTACGATTCCTTTGAATCTTGTTTCTTCAGGTGAAAAGTTCACTACCATTAAGTTCACTGATCCTTTGATGAAGGATTTGGTGTTTGATAGCGTAAGCAACGTTAAGATTTCAAAGTTTAAGAAAGATAGCGCAACTCCTCTTACTGGAGATGATAATTTTAAAACTTTAACAAAAGGTGCGACTAACGATTACACTGTAACTACAGATACTAATGGCACATATGCTCCAGCGGAAAATAAATCCGCAAACTTCACATTAGTTACTGTTGACTTGAAACAGTCTGGTTTAACTAAAGCTGACACATTGTATGCAAGTCGTGGCGAGAATGTTTTGAAGCTTACAGCTACGATTACTGCTAAGGTTAAGCCAGGCACTACAAAGGTTGTTAACGTTATCAATACTGAGGTTAATAAAGTTGTAACGGGTCAAACGAAGGATCCAAAGCCATGCGTTCCAACTACGGAAAAGCCTTGCGATAATCCTGGTCAGTCTGTAACTAACTTTGCAACTTTGAAGGTTACTAAGTTTAATGAGGATAAGACGAAGACACTTAGGGACGCTGAGTTCGAAGTTTACGCAATGAAAGATAAAAATGCTGCACCAACAACCAACGATAATGTAACTGACAAGAAGGCAGGCAACACTAAGGTTGATGGCGTTACCCTTAAAACTGGCGCAGATGGTAAAGCTTCTGTAGAGCTGTTTGTTGGCAATGGCGATGATACAACTAAGAAGTATTGCATTGTGGAGACTAAGGCTCCAGCTGGCTATCAGCCTTCAGACACGCCAACCTGCTACGACTTAACTGTTGATGGTCAGGCTGATGCTGCAACTAAGAACAGTAAAGAAGTGGTCAACAAGCTTTCAACAGCCTTGGACAAGATTGTTGGTGCACTTCCATTAACAGGTGCGCGCGGCTTGGTATTGCTTACTGCATTCGGCATTGTTGGCTTGGGTGGCACGTTGTTCTACATCATCACCCGTCGTCGCAAGGAACAAGAAGAAGCGTAAGGCTTACTTGGTTTTGTGATTATTTTATGATTGTTTTGTGATTAAAACTGTATGCGAGTGTTTGCGTATTCAAGTGAGTGAATTGCGCGGATTCGCGAATACTCGCATCGGCTCACAAAATCGAAAATCAAATCGCAGATCAAATCACAAATAAAGTCGCAAATAAAATCACAAGTCCAGTTTCAAGTCCAATCGCAAAGCAACAAATGCTTAGGTTTTTATTCTTAAATCGAAACGTTGCGGTTAAGCATAAGAAACGCGATAAACGAAAGTGGAGATTTTCTAAATCTTCTATCGTTCCAGCGCTTCTATTAACCGCATCGTTCGCCTCACTGTTATACCCACATGCAGCAATGTGGTTAAGCCAGTATCACATGTCGGAAGTAGCTGCGGAATACGCTAAGCTAATCACGCATGCTGTTCCAGCTCCTCATGAGCAGCTGCAGCGTGCGCGCGAATACAATCGCAAGCTATCCGTAGGTGCAATATATGAGGCGAATACGAATATTCCAACATCCCATGGCGAAACGTCTGACGTTAGTCAAAACTATTGGGATCAGTTGAAAGCGAATGACGATGGTCTTATGGCTCGCCTTCGCATTAAGAAAATTGACCTAGATTTGCCTGTGTATCACGGTACGCAGGACGATACTCTTCTTAAGGGACTTGGGCATTTGCGCGGCACTTCTCTACCAGTTGGAGGATTAGGAACTCGTTCCGTGATTACTGGTCATCGTGGTTTGGCTAGTGCGGAAATGTTTACGAGGTTGGATGAGATTGGCAAGGGCGATTCTTTTACGATCGAGGTTTTTGACGAGATTCTAACTTACAAGGTGATAGAAAAAATTGTTGTAAACCCAGATGAAACAAAGAAAATTGCTGCAGTGCCTGGTAAGGATCTTGTGACTCTGATTACTTGCACGCCGCTTGGAATCAACACGCAGAGAATCTTGGTAACGGGGGAGCGAGTGGTGCCTACGCCTGCCGCGGACAAGTCTTTGCTTGGTAAAAAGCCGGATGTGCCTAGATTCCCTTGGTGGATTGTTGGGAGCATTGCAAGCTTGGGTGTAGTTTGTGGCTACATTTACTGGGCTGGTCTGCCGATTGTTAAGAAGAAAAAGAAGAATAATGACGAGCATGCTGATGACGAGCATACTTATATGGATTCAAAAGATGCAAGAAGACTTAGTCAGCAATCCTTTGAGTCGATTATTGATGGTTTTGCTCAAGGCAAGCGTCCGAAGGCTTCTAAGCTTAGAAAGATGAAAAATTAATAAGTTAAATTGAGATTTTGAAAACAATGCGTTGATTGTTACGGAGATTTTGTCACACATGAGTTTAAGCAAAACAACTAGAAGTATTTGGACGATTTTGCTAAGCGTTATCGTTTGGATTGTGTGTTTAGCTATGAAGGCGACTAAGGCTACGCTTATTTGCGTGATTTCGGTGGCGATGTGGCTGCCGATGTGCCTAACTGCAAACACTGCTGTAGCTGCTGATAGTAACACTGCTTCGACTGTGGCTAGCTCTGGTAATTCTGATAAAAAGGCTGATAATTCTAGCGATAAAGCTAAAGATGGTAAAAAGGCTGGTAAGGCTTCCGATAAGGTTGCTGGTAAGGCTGCTGGTAAAGCTAATGCTAGGTCTGCTAATAATCCTAATGCCAGTAATGGTGCCGATACTGATGGTGCCGATACTGCCGATATTTCTGCGCCATCGCAAACTCCAGTTTTTGTAGATGGACCAAAAAATGCGTTTGCAAAGTTGCAAATGCAAAATGGTGTAAATAATAATCTTTCCAACAGCGCCGCTAAGGGTGATGGGTCTGTCAAAGGACTTATTGACAGTGCCATGATGAGCGCTGCTGAAGGTATGGCTTCGCAAAGCGGAGCTTACGGAGCTTTTGTCAATACTGATCGTGCTAGCAGTGGTAATCGCTCAAGCAATAGTAATCGTGATAGCAATCGCAATAGCAAAATGGAGTTCCGCCCAGGTTGTTATAAAGAGTACGCTCGTTCTGAATGCATTACTGATGACGGCGATAAAATGGGTCACCGCGCATCTAATGGTGCTGATATGGAACGTAGACCTAATCCTTGGAGTACTGTATATAGCAATTTTGCTAGTCCTCAAGGTATTTACACTGAAAATGATCCAAACTTTACTCCGTATCCACGCGGAACGTATTTACAAAAACGTCTTCGTAATTTGCCGTATGATGCAGGCAACAGCGGTGTTGATCCTTTGGCATTTAATCAGCTTGATGATGTGCACGATTACATTTTTATGAAGCGTACTCCTAAACGTGATGGTAATGGCTACATTTGGGATGTGCTCGTCAACATGGGTGCGCGTATTCATGGTGCTGCTAAAGCTTTGACCTATTTCGTTGTTCCTAAAGATCAGAGTCTAGACACAAGTAATGGTCAGTATGACCAGTATGTAGAACGTTTGCATTTTAATGCAACTGAGCGTAGTTGTGGAAAGAATTGGGTTAACCCTAATGGTTTTTGTACCGATGAAGGTACTGTTAGGACTCCACTGAGTGATGGTGAAACCCTTGATAGAGCATGGACTCGTCTTGGCAATATTAAAACAATCGAGAGCGTCGGTGTTTTTGAAGGTGGTACGCAGCGTAGCAGAAACAATAGCAATCGTGATCTCGGTTTGTGTGAATCTTACGGTTTTGATTGCTATCACAGTACTAACTATGGTTTTCCAAGCGACGGAGAGCACAAGGGCGGTACTCGTCTTCCTCCAGATGGTTCGCAAAGATTCAATGACACTTATGTAAAATTAATAGATAATCTATTCTTTGAACTTAGAGGACCTGATGAAGAGCCTCGAGCAAAGATTTTTGCATTGCGCAATCAATTTGATGAACAAAAGTCACCTTATAGTTACCATATTCATTATACGACTTCAGATAATGGACAATATGGAAAGCTAAGTACTTCCTATTACGGTGCAGGAACTTATTACGGTAATACGTGGCATCGTCTAGGAACTCGATATGGTCAAAACGATCCGTATCGACAAAACAAAAAGTATTCGTTAGCTAATTGGCGTTTAGGTAAAGGTCACACTACGTACGAGTACACGACTTTGTACCAGCAGTGGTACGGTATACCAAATCTAGTTGATATGCGAGTCCCGCATTTCCAGTTCCTTCGCGGTACTCATTTAGGACCTTTAACAAGCAATAATGGTCAATTATTGGCAAAGACTAACAATATTGGTGTTGCAAGCTTACTTTTCCGCCCTTCGAGGCAAAGAGTGTGCGAGGGGGCCAATGAAGATCAGTGCACAGGTAAAGTATGGGCAAAGGGTCAGATTTCTCTTTATCCAAAATACAATTCCGCAGATAATAAGTATGCGCGAGGAAATCGTTGGTGGAGAAATCCGTTAGATCCAAACACTCATATTAATACTCAAGATTCTTCTTTTGGCCCTCACCAAATGACAGTAAACTATTGGAACGATAAACTTCAAATGGGCTCGAGCATGCCTTTTAAGTACGACATTATTGGTCAAGCGGACGTGTTTAGGCCGCTGCAAACTGAAGAATGGGATGGTAACGCTAAGTATCGTTCTCAAAAAGATAAGCTTAAAAATCCGTTGGATTACGTGCAATACTTAGATAAAAAAGGAGACATTTACGAGTTTGCGCATGATTTGAATCCAAGATTATACTGGCCAGATTCGCACAGTGGCAGAAACATAAGTCTGTATAAGGATTACTCTGATGCTAATGAAACTGTTTACTACGGTTCTATTAAAGATGGTAAGAATCCTAATGCTGACGACCACTATGGTTTAGAATACCCGCTCACTGAAGCCTATAACTATAATGATGAACTAGGGGCGAGCAAAGCGATTAAAGATCGTGCAATTTATAGTGTTGATTGGACAGATGAAAAAGGTAGTGTTAAAAAGTCAGACACCTTGCAAGATGCAGAAACAAAGATTGCTGTAAAAGTTCCAGTAGTAAACGTAGTAGATCCTTGCGAAGGCGACGATGATAAAGCTGCAGATAACGCTGCTGATAACGATGCTGAAAAGTCTGCAGAAGATGATGCGAATAAAGACGGTGGTTGCAAACCGCAACCGTTGAAAAATACGAAGCGTTATATTTGGAAACTGTATGATGCTCCTCAAGGTAAATCCGTTGATCAGAAGTTGAGTGAAACTGAGAAAACAGAATATTACAATCGCGCTGTGAAAGACTTCTCCAAGCCAGTAAAAGAAGAATACGCAACTCCAACTAATTCTAATAACGACAATCGTATTATGATGCAGTCTGACAAGCAGCCTGAAGTAAAGCCAGTATACGTATTAGCTAAGTATGCGAAGATTACGTACTGGGATGAGTCTAAGGATGTTTTGCCACTCGTATTTACGCATATCGACAGCGAGAAGCCGACTATAGACGTGAAAGTAAGCGTTGACGGTGGCGAGCCTCAGTCTGTTCCTGAAAGCGGATTGAACGTATCTGTTGGTAGCCGCGTTAGATTCTTAGTAACAGGTCATGACGATATGCATGTGCATATGGGTACTAAGGAGAATGTGCCTCATACTAATAGCACAGATGTTTTGGAAGCTAGTAAAAAATGGCATAACAGTTTTAGTAAATATGATCAGAGTAAACAAGCTTGCGGTAAAACAGCGTGTGTTGATACTCTTAAAGATCAATCCGGTTATGTAACTACAAATGATCCTAATGGTTCTCCGGCTTCGGCTAATGATGGTCCGTCTAAAGAGTTTACATTCCATGCTTGGGATGATGCTGGAAATAATGTTCAAAAAACTGTGAAGTTGAATATTATTGATGGCAATTTTATTGTTCCTAATGTGCGTTGGCAGAAGCAGAATGATGGTAAGTATGTTGGTAAAGTGACGCTTTCTAAAAACGCTACATCAGTGAAAATGTTGGTAGTGCGAATTTGGGGACGTGGGAAAACTAAGCCTTTTGAAGAAAAAAATGGAACTCAAACAGATATTTATAGGACATGTAACGCTCGTACTGATGGTTGCCAAGGAATAATGCTGCATCGTCAAGACGAAAAACACGATTGGACACAGCTAAATTCTCAAAATGATACGACTTTCACAAAAATTATGCCATATGAAAAAGAGATTACTTTTAATCCAAAAACTGGTGAAATTACTATTCCAGAAAATTTGACAGAAATCGGTTCAAGAATTTATGTTGGCATAGGAAGATATGACGGTACTATTAATACTAGTGACCACGCTGTTTCGCAGCCGCTTCCGCTTGAGATGAAATGGCCAGACGATGGCATGGTTCAAGTGAGCCCGTATGAGCTGAATCCTTCCGAAAAACAGGGTTTGATAGATAGAATTAAGCAAAAGAATCCGCGTTTGTTCGATTACCGAAAAGATGAGATTGGTTGGTCGAAAGATGAAACTAAATATCTTGGCGGAAAAAGCGATAAGTATTCTTGCGCGAACAACACAAAGCAGTATAAAATCTGCCTTTCTGTAACTCCTGACGGTAAAAATACTGGTCAAAATAAGTCTGGTTCAGAAAAGACTTTTAATGTAGTAAAAGCAACTGGCACAGGCACTGACACTCAAGATGATCAAAAGCAGGAAACTGTGCTTGATCCAAAGCAGAAGAAAATCACGCGATTTGTTAATATTCGTGCAGATTATGATTGGTCGTACGGAAGTGGAAAAATAAACGGTCGTAACACAGACGATGGCTTCATGTGGTATGGTCGTGATGAGAATAGTACGCAATTTTTAGTGTATAGATTCAATATCAACCAAGGTAAAAACTTCAACACGAATGACGCTTTGAGCTTATTCAAAGGCACAAAGAAAAAATGGCTTAAAGACCAAATACAGCCATCATTGTACGACATGTTTACAGGAAAAGATGATGCTACGAGTAAAATCGGAGTTGAAGGCGCATGGAATAATGGCTGGAATGGTCTTCCTAAAAGAGCTCAAGACAATGGTAATAATGATCGTTCGTATGCTAAGTGTCCGCTGCATGAAACAGATAAAAATAAGAAATGTAGTGAAGATAGTCAACGCGGAGAATGGGTTAATATTGTCGATTTAGTAAATGAAAACCTTGGTGGCGCAATAACAATAGATACTAATAATATTACTGATAAAAATAGTTCCTTGCAGCCACAAGGTTACCTTATGCCTGGTGGTGAAGGCTATAATCAGCAGGCTTCAGGCGCAAACTTAGGATCTGCAATTCTTAAGAATGGTCAGAAAACACCAATACGCACTCAGCTCTATATTTTCAACGGTAGACCATGGAAAGATTTGGAAGCTCGTGGCGAAGGTGATAAAACTCAAACTCCAAATGTAATTAACGTGTGGTTTGTGCCAGTAGACAAGAATAAACCGTGGATTTCAGTAAAAGATCCTAATGATGCTAATAAGAAGCTTCTTGGCGAGTGCAATCCTACTAAAGATAAGGCTGATTCTTGCGGAACTGTTACGACTATTGATATGAATAAGACTGATATTACAAAGCAGTCGGGCTTGTTTAACGTAGTTGATTTGCTTGCAATGGATGATGATTTCAATGTGGCAAATCCTGAAACGCATGTAAGCGAAGCTTTGAAGAACACGCTGAGCATAGATATTGAAGCAGAAGGCGTAACAGATCCAAAAACTAAAAAAGCTCCTCGCGTAAGATTTGTTACAGGCGGGAATATCAATAAGGAACTGTTGCGTGCATTCATAGAAAAATGGCGTGGGAATGATGCTACAAAGTCTCCAACCTTCAAGATGATTGCTCAAGTAACTGACGATTCTAGAAATAAGAGTAATGAGGCAGTAGTAGGCAAATTCAAGTTCACTTGGACTGTAGCTAAAGCTCCAATTGTGCGCGCATATGATGGTCATCATTATGGTGATTCATCAAAATCTGTCGTGTGGCTTCATGATTGGGAAGGAGCTGTTGCGGATAGGTACTACAATGCTGTGTCTGTTGTTGCAGGGGAAAATGCGACTCGACTCGTAGTGTATTTCACTCGTGCGTTACAAGAAAAATCTGCTAGCTTACAATCTAATAATAGTAATAATCTAATGTATAGCTTTGGTGCGCAGTCTAGTTTGAGTAGTAACAATGCTGCTTCTGCAAGCGATACCGATACGAGTGAAGCATTAGCATTATGCAAATCGGAATCAATGAATAAGTGGGAAGTCTGTGAAGGTTATACGCTACCTCAAGGCGCTACGTTGAATTCTAAAGACGAAGGAAAGAATAATTCTGCAATAATATTTAATCTTGGAATTTTGGCTCCTGGAAGCGTAGTGCGCGCAAGGGATCGAGCTGGTTCTTATGGGCCTTGGTCATATATGCCTGGCGTTAAATCAGGAAATTTGGATGAGTTATCGAATAACACAAATTCATCTCAATCAGGCGATAGTGAGAATCCAACTCATGTAAGTAGCTCTGTAGATAGCAATTCGACGAATAATGACGCGTCAAATGTGTTAAAAGAAAAAGAAGAAGACATACGCAACGTGCTATCTGCTGACTCAATGGTTGCGCAACGTAGTAATGTATGTAGGCCTGAAACAAAGTCGCCAAAAGATTGGAACTCTCCTTCAGATTGCGTATTCTTCCCAGTCGTAGTAAATAAGAAAGTTGTACAAGTGCATCCATTGCTGCTGAACGACTCTGAAAAGCGTGCTGTGAATCATGTGTTGCGCAACGGAAATGCGGGAGGCAAATGGCTTGGTTTTGGAGATGCTGACCGTCTTATAAGCGTGGATGATAATGATACACTTTCTGCAAACCAGTCAGAAGTTGCTTGGAAGCGCGGACAATATGTTGCTCCTACTGAGCAGAAAGATAAACGCAATAATTACTCTGATGCAGCAGGAAACGAGCAGGATTCGTTTATTCTTTTGCGCGGATGGCGTAGGCGAAATGTAACGCCAGAGCCAAGATATAATGTTGTAACAAGATTCGCTAGGTTGCGAAGTGTTGGTAATTCTGATGCTGACTCTGCCGACTACACGATTACTTGGGATAAGAAGAAGCCATATATTGGCGAGCGTTCTAGCGACCCAGGATTTGAGCTGGTTGGAACTCCTGGTCATCAATCGCTTGTGTACCGCTATAACGCGAGTAGTAGCGGTCAAATCGGTTTAGGTGATTTGCAGAATGCGTTAAAGCTTATGCCAGTAAAATTGGAAGAAGCAACAAAAAACAAAACTGGCAAAGAGCTACAGGAAGCTAAAGATGCTTTTGCTAAAATCCAGCCATCCCTACGTGTTGTTAATGGCACAGATAAAGGTGATGCTGAACATAATGAGAATGGTTTCAAGCGTCCTGGATTCTTCACGCTGAACGATGAGTTTACTAACGCGCCTGACTTGGTTACTGCAAATGGTTATTATGGCGGTGGTAATAGCGTTTCAGTTCGTAATTCAAATAATGGTATGAGTGCTAGTGTTTTGGGAAACGATCAATATAACAAGATGACGCCGAAATCAGCTGATATACCGGAGTGGGGAATAGGAGATGTAAAGTCGTCTCAATTCACGCTAGATAAAGTCCTTGGTGGTCTTGACGGCATAAAATACGTTAATAATTCCTCAAACTCTTCGCACTATGTGCTTTCACTTTCAAACCGTTATGCTAGGGAAAGTCTGCAAGGCACATACGGCTATGAAGCAAAATCTGACTTTAGCGATATTGCTGGAGCGCAGTCAATTCTTCCAGTGTATGTAGTGCCGATTGATGTAATAAAGCCTAAAGCTGAATCTATAGGTTCGCTTCAGACTTCGACTATGGATAAGCCTTACGAGGTTACTGCTAACGATATTAAGTTCACTTTTACAGGTAATCCAGATGCTAACGGTAAAGTTAAAGGCAAAGAGCTGTTAGTAGACGCTAGCGATGATTTTGATTCTCGAGATGTAGTTGAGAAGAATCTTCAAGTATGCGTGCGATGGATGAACAATAACAAGCCTCAAGATAAAGATTGCACGCCTATTTTGAAGCGCGATAATAGCGGAAACGCAAGTGTAGATACTGAAGCATTGCAGAGGCTGCTTATAACTAATAGGAACACGGCTGTTTACGCAGTGTACGCGCAAACAAAAGATAAGTCAGAGAATAAGAGTGAGCACTATGATGCTGGCAAAGATGATGCGAATGCAATCATAGGCTATATAAAGATTACTGGCATTAATGTGTCGCCAATTCCGCTGCCGTTTACTGGTGGAAACGCTGCTATTACGTACACATTCTTATTTGGCATATTGATGGCGCTCTTCATAGCGTCGGGCGCATTCGGTAGGCGCGGATGGTTAGCATCTGTGCTTAGCGGAAACGGCATCAGTGGCGAGCTAACATACAGCAAGCATTGCAACGCTTCGGCAGAATCCTTGCGATGCGGCAGATTGTTTGGCGGTCGCAAATTGTTTGGCATTATCTACAAAAATCACCATTGAATTTTGCACGTTTTGCTATTCCTAGGTCGGAGTCAAGTATAGTAAATCTTATTTATGTAAAACGAAACATGTTTATGTGAAAAATCGAAGAACATAAATAAGAATTACAACTTATTTGAAAGCGAGCTTAAAATGAGCGAAACACTAGTTCTAACGCGCAAAGAGTACGTTGTGCGAACTGTAATCCGCGTTATTGCAATCGTATGCTCCGTGTACGGAATGGCAATGTCTTGGGATTCAATGGCGCTAACGTATTTTACGAATCTTTCTAACTTGATGATTTGCGCGGCGTTGCTCGGCTCGCTGATTTTAGACACACGAAGTGCTCTTAAGTCTAAAAGCGATGAGCAGGGTGAGAAGGCTGAGCAAAGTGAGCAAACTGGCGGATGGGTGGATTCAAAGCCAAACGCATGGTACATTTTTAAGTTTATGATGACGATTTCAATCGCCGTCACTTTTACGCTGTACCTGTGCTTTTTGGCTCCTACAAACAAACTCGGATTTGTTGGCGCGTACATGAATAATGGGTGCTCAAGCTTATGCGTGCATTTTATAACGCCGTTGCTTGCGATTTTTGACTTTATTCTTTTTGATTACAAGTACAAGTCCAGCCGCGCTCACGTTTATTTTGCTACGATTCCGCCGCTAGCTTACGTTGCGTACGCTGTTGCGCTAAGCGAGTTTTTGGGGTTGCGTTGGGGGGATCATGCTATGGCAGCGCCGTACAATTTTTTGAACTACAAGGCTCCTGCAGGGTGGTTTGGATTTGCGCCAAATACGTTTAACTCCACCACACTTGGAGTGGGCGTTGTTTATTTGCTTGTGATTTTTACGCTGATTTTTATTGGCATTGGAATAGCATTTCTTGCGATTAAAAACGCTCGCGCTAAGCGACTTTCTAATCAACAATAGTGCGCGCGACGACCTGCCTTTTTCGCTTAGAGCGTAGCGCGAAAAGGCAATTCGGAGCGCTGAGCAGCTCAAGGCAGAAGCACTGCTTCTGCGCTGCGAAGCGCTTTGACTGAGCTTGAAATTGCATAGCGCGTTTCAAGCTCCTTCAAAGCGTGATTTGGCTCAAATGTAAAGTCCAGTGGACTTTACATGCCAAATCAGCCGAGCGGCTACTAATAGCCGCGAGGAATAGCGCAGCTAATCTGCGCGAACGACTTTCCCGAGTTTGTTCCCAAAATTGGCTGAAATGTAAACAAACGTGGGGGAAAAGAAACAAATGTGGGGATGTGTTATTGTGTTTGTTTCCCGAGTTGCGTTGAATGGGAACAAACGCGGGGAAAAATAAACAAACGCGGGAATAGCTCGCGCCAGTTGGTAGAATTGTGTTTATGTGTACGGAAGATTCTGCGCTGGCTGCTGTTCAATCGTTGCTAAATGGCTCTCTTAAAAACGCGCATGGACGCAACACCAATGTTTTGCTTGTTTTTGGAGCACCAAACGCTGGCAAGTCAAGCTTTGCACTTAACGCGTTGCTTTTTGGTTTGCGTTTTGATTGGAGCGCGGCATCTGATTCGCCGTGCTCGCTAGATAGTAGCGCTGCGCAGCTTTTGCTAAAAAATGCTATTCGCAGTGATATCGCTGTTGCTGCTGCTCAGAATCGCTCCACTGCTGCACGAATGTCGGATTATGTGATTCAAAACTTGGGTGTTTCACACCAATCGCGACCAGTTGGAACGCTTTCCGCGCTTGCGTTTAGTTTGATTTCCGCGCGAAATAAGCTTTTTGGCATGCCTGCGCCTAAGCTACTTAATGGCGCCGAGCAAGACGCGCTTCTTCGCGAAGTTGTGCGCGTACACGTTAATCACGTTTTGCAAGGCGATAGTGGCAATTGCAAAGTTTGCGCTCTTTTTAGTGAGTATTTTGCTGGCGACTATTCCAATGATTCTTCGTCCAAAGATTCTTCGTCTAATGATTCTTCTTCTAAAGATTCTTGGATTTACACAATTTCTAAATTGCAAAACGCGCAAAATAGCGATGATTCGCTCGATTCACCTGATTCGCTAGATTCTAATTACATCTCTAACATCTCCGTAAATACCGCTTTTATTCACCAACTTCGAGATATGCTCGCGCGCTTAGACGAGATGGGAATTGTAAGCGATTTTGCGGAAAAAAATATGCTGAACAGCTTGGACTCGCATCTTAGCGTTCACTCGGATTTTGTGTCGTCTATTATTGTTAGCCGCATTAGAACTCAATGGAATTTGGCTTTTGCTCTTAGAAGCGAGTATGCGGATTGCGTGCGCAAAAAGTACCCAAACGCTTTTAGGCTTGATTCTTCTAGGCTTTTGGCAAGTGGCGTTCAAATTTTAAACAATATTTTTAATAATTTACATTGCAATAGTGCTAATGAATCTTCGGTGTCTTGCGATTCTTCCCTTGAGTTTTATGCTCTTAAACTCTCGCTTCCGCGCATGCTAGTTGTTGACGATTTTCACGACGTAACGCTTGCTGGCTTGGCTTTTCTTGAGTCGCTAGCGCGCTTGGGCGTGAAAATTGTTTTAACGGCAAATCCCGACGAATCCGTTCAATCCTTCCGCGGATCGTACCCAGATTACGTTGTTGAATCAGCGCAAAATGGCGTTATGCAAGCTGCTGTTTCTAAAATTTGCGATTATAAGGTCGAAGGATTTGGCGAAGATTTTGCAAAACAGGCGTCGCAAGATGTAAAGCGCCAAGAATCTCAAAATATACACGATTTTCTAAACCATTCCGATCGCTCAATTGCGCTAAATCTTTTTTCTGCGCGCGTTTCTCTTTCGATTGCTTCGCTTATGCCAACGCAAACGCCAATGGCCCGCAGGGCTTGGAAAATGGCCAATATTCAAGGTGCTTTTCCTATAGAAAAAATCGAATCAAATTCGCAAAAAACAGAAAATTCTTCGGTTTCTGGCGATTTGTACAGAACTCCTAGCCAAGAGATGGATTGTGTTATTTGGCAAATAAAACGCTCTCATTTAGACAATAAGATTCCTTGGAAAAACATGGCAATAATTGCGCACGATAATGCAACAGTTCGCGCGTTTGGAGAGCGTCTTAGAAAAGACGGAGTTCCTGTGCGCTATTCGAGTGTTACACGCGCGCTTAGAGACGAGCCGTTTATTAAAGCGCTTTTTGCGATTATTGAGTTAGCGCAATTTAGCCAAAAAAGCGTTGACGATTTAGCAAAAAGCGTGCATTCGGGCAATTACACGCTTTATTCGATTGCGCATTTTGTTCGTTCTAGAATAAAGACGGTTTTGGAAAGCCCACTTGTGGATTTTGGCGACTACAATTGCGCAAGTTTGGCTGCTGTTGACTCGCTTATGCGCTCAATTTGTTCGCTTAGTGAAGTGATTTCAGGCGCGAATGCAAGTGGTGTAAAGGCGAACGGCGTAAATGCAAGCGGAGAAAATTCGCCGTTGAGCAATCTTATAGAGCAATGGAAAGTGCTTAGCAATCGCATTTTAAGCGCAAACGACTCGTCTGCAACTGAAAGCGCAAGCGTTACGGTTGACAATCGCGTTTTTAACGCGCAACCAAACGCAAATAGCACGCAATTTAGCATTGAGTCGTGTTATCTTTTGATTCTTAAGGCGCTTATTGACGGCTGCTATGCGGATTCTGCGGTTTCTGTCAATTCTGTCAATTCAGGTGATTCAGAAAACGAAGAGGCTCAAGTCGCAAAGTCTACAGAAATCTTTTCTGTTTTGCAAAAAATGCGCCCAAACAGTGTTCATACGTGTGCGTTGATGCGCGTGTTTAATATTGTTCTAAGACTTTCTAAAAATCTAAAAAATAACCTTGAAAAAGTTAAAAACAGCGGAGAAAATCAAGTTAGCTACGTTTTAGGCAAGGCTTGGAATCTTTGTAATTGCGCTAAAAAGTGGCAAATTCAAGCGCTTAGCAATAATGATGAAGGCCGCGCGGCAAACGATAGGCTGGATGCTGCAATGAGGCTTTTTGAGTATGCGAATTCGTTCTCGTATACGGTTGCGCAAGAACAGCAGACGCCTAATGTAGGTTTGGCTGCTCCAACAATCGCGGAGTTTATTGATCAAGTTCGCCAAATGGAAATCGAAGCGGATTCGCTTGCAAGCGTGGCGCCTCTTCCAGACGCTGTGACTCTTACAACGCCTTCTGGCTCGGTTGGAAGACTTTGGGATTACGTGTGGATTCCTGCGGTTCAGCAGCGAGTTTGGCCGAATACGGCCGCTAGAAGCACTATGTTTGCTTCGGAAACGCTTGTTGATATTGTGCTAAATAGCAGGATTTTGAGTGGAGAAAGTGGCGATAAAACCGATAGTAGCGATATTAGTGATATAACGTACTTCTTTGACGCGTATTCTAAAAACCCTAATGGCATTTGCGTAAGCGATAAACAAGCGATTTTTACTGGCGAACAGCGAAGTTTGCTAATGGCAATTACGCGCGCTCGCAAACATCTTTGCATAAGCGCGGTTAATAGTGATGATTGCGTTCCTTCGGACTTTTTGTACTACTATTTGCCAGAGATTTATTGGAGAAATCAAGACGGAAGCTGCGATTACACAGATTTTTGTGGCGATTTTGCGGCGGTTGATGCCGATGCAAGAGGTCTTGTTTGTGCGTCTAGAATCACGCTTGCTAAAGAGGAGTGTGGCTCTAATAATGGCCATAAAATGGCAAAAAATTCTACGATTCAAGATGCGTTAGATGCGTTAAATCTGCTTAAAAACAACGGAGTTGATGCAGCAAATCCAAATAATTGGGATTTTATGCGTAAAAATTACGATTCTGCGATTGATTCTGCGAAGTCAGAATCGCCAGCAACCGCAGAATCGCAAGAAGAATCGCCACTAAAATCACAAGAAAAATCACAAGAAAAGTCACAAGAAAAAGTCTCCACTAGTAAAAATCTTGTAACTCTATCTCCTTCAATGGTAGATAAACTTTGGTCTTGCCCAGTTTGTTGCCTTTTGGAGAGTAAATTTGCTGGCCCGACTGTAGGAAGTACGGCAGCGCAATTCGGCACGCTTATTCACGAAACTGCAAGGTGGGCAAGTCAAGATGAGCATTTAGACAATGATTATTTGCGCAAAAACTACCCACAGCTTGAAGCTTTTGTTAGTGGGTTTGTTGGCGCTCGAGCGCAGGAATTTTCGGACTTTGATTTTTCGTTTGAATCGTTTAGCGCTTTGCAAAAAAAGGCGATTGAAGATGTTGCGAATAAAATGATTGATCATTATTATTCGATTTGCCCAAGTGATTCTAGTATTTCTAATGTAAAAGACCGCTACCGTTTTATAAAAAACGATTTGAATGTTCGCCGCGCGCTTTATACGATTGCTCAATATTTTGTAGGCTCGCTAAACGGGCAAAATTACCCGATTCTTGCGCAAAAAGACGAGGATGGTGTTGTAACAAAGATTCTGCCTGCACCCGAAAAGTCAAAAACAGCAAAGCCGACTATTGCAGATGTTCCTTTGGGTAGTCTTGAGGAAGCTTATTGCGAGTGCCAAATAAACGCCACTTTTGGCTTTGACGATATTCTAAACGCGTACAATCTTGCTGCTAAATCGCAAACAAGCGTGGAAGATCTTTATTCAATAATGGGATTTTTGGTAGGCGGATGGCCTAAT
>CAMPUL010000023.1 GCA_946997215.1 Gardnerella vaginalis | reverse complement strand
ATTCGATTAAGAACACCTTCGTTTTTCAAACGAGTTAAATATATAGTTGGAATATCTAATGTTTTACAATCCTTGTATGTAATTATTCCATGATTATTATCTAAATAGTTAAGGAGTATCTCTTTGTTTGACACAATAGCCTCACTTCTGTTGCTTTCATACTAACATTTTATATTTTTTGTAGTGTAAAAGCAACAAAGAATTGCAACGCTATATTTTTTAAGCAAGTTATCGTGGCAGTTTTTGCTAGATTTGTAATTTTTGCCACGATAACGTGTATAACATAGCAACGAAACAGCATTCTGCATTGCAAATTAACCGCCTACTTGCATCTGCCATGCAGAAGACACGTCCAAATACTCGGTTGAAATATGTCCAAATATTCGATTAACGCGCAAGAGAAAGCACAATAAGTATCTTGCACAATGGCTATTTCTCTACATGAAGCGGAACGTGTACATTAATAATCCACGAATCGCCATCTTCAATAACTTTAAAAGTTCCGCCAACGCGTTCCGCAAGTATCTTATGAAAACGCAGTCCATATCCTAATTGCAAATTAGCAAGAATACCTCGTTGCGCACTATTTATACACGTAATATGACATTCATGGTCATTAAGCATTACATTCATAGCGTATTCTTTAGGCTTTGCAGCATGCTTTTTTACGTTCGCAAGCAGTTCTCGGCAAATATATTCAATTTGAGCACATTCTTCAAAAGGCAAATGCGCTGATCTCGAATCTTCAGCAGCTAAATCACTACTCAAGTCAATGGAACCAATATAGCCAAGCTTTTCAAATGACTTTTGTTCACAGTCAAATAAAACACGTAAGCCTGTGCAAAAATCTTTATAACATGTAGTAGATTGCATAACATCGCTAGTGCTTGCAGTTGTAGCATTGTCAAGAAGAGAAATAATATTACGTGCTTTATGAACAGTTGTAGTAGCACGTTGAAGAATCTCTCGCGAATTTTCATGCTCTTGTTCATGAGTTGTTTGAGGTTCAATAGATTGTTGAGCCATCATCATAATACTGGAAAGCTCATTAGTTACTTCATCATGCATGCGAATTGCTGCAATAGTGGCATATTTTTGAAAAACGTTGTAACGCTGTGCAAATAACTGTTCCTGTTGCTGATGAATAGTAGAAATATAGCATTTTACAATTGCGCTAGAAATAAGAGTGACAAGAAGCCACCACGCTAACACATAAGCGTTTTGAAAATCGCATATAATAAAGAACCATGAAGATACCCCGCAAGAAGAAAGCACAGTGTACCAAGGTTGAGTAATTACAGCAATTGCCAAACAAATCAATATGGTAAGCATCATAGATGAGTAGTTGATATTTGGCGCAATAATTACCAACGGCATCCAAATAAGCACAATAAAAGATGCTTTACGAGGCCAGATTGCAATACATAAGCAGATTACAATCCATACTATTTCAACCGTAATTGCATGCCAATTAGAGTAGTAATGAAGATTATTATAGGAACAAATTTCAAGAATCAAAGTACAACTTATGATTGCACCAATTCCAATTTTCTGCCAAGCGTCATGCGGCAAAAAATTGATCATACGTGTTAATAATTTCATAACTACCTACTTTTACACGTTAATTTCTTACACGTTATATGTCATGCGAATATTTTGCTAGCGCAGCAAGCGCCTGCATTCGACTTCGGACGTGAAGTTTTCCATAAATACGCCGTAAATGCGTGTTGACTGTTGAAACTTTCACATTAAGCTGATCTGCAATCTCTTTCGTAGAATACCCCTGTTTGCACAAGCGCATAATTTCCGATTCTTGAGGAGACAAAACTGAAGTCTTCGGAAGTTGAGAAATCATATTAAATGATTCTTGCGGAGTGTGAAAATAGTCAATATATTGTGGCAATTCTGGACACCCGTAGCTTGTTGCGCGCGATTGGATAGCTGCAACTACGTCTGATAAATTGTCTTTATGTACTAGCGCTTGACCGCCTGACTTAGCAACTTGCAATACGTATTCATCTAACATGTAGGAAGTAATGCCAATTAAAACAATATTGCTATTGCGCTCGCGAATTGCTTTAATTACATCAACGCCACTCATTTCTCTCATTGACATATCTACTAAAAGTACGTCAGGAGTATTTTCTGTAACGCAACGATGAATAGCTTGTTTTGCAGAAGAACACATCCATGCACAAACAAAGTTTTCAGGCAAACGACTTTTTAGAAGAAGTTGCATGTACCGCAATACAAGCGTGTCATTATCAACAATTGCGTAAGTAGTGTTCATACAATATATGGTATCTTGTTTTGGAATCTGCTTATCAAGAGATGTGCGATTGTATTGTTTTTCTCAAATTATCAAGATTGTACACATTAAAGTGCCATACGCTAGCACTTTCCGTTGGCACACTCCATTCTTCGGTTTTGCCATTCGCAGTAAAACGAATTATTTGAGTTGTTGGCTTATTTATAACTTCAAAATTAGTGAGTTGATTCCACGGAATACGACGAAGATACTTATCGTCTAATTTAGCTAGATTACCCGAGCCTAAAATGACATTCGGATTAACAATAATAAACTCATTATTAGTGGCAGCAATAATACGCGCAACAACGCTTTGCGCTACATAGAATAATTTAGGTAACAAAAATAGTTTGATTAAATCTTTCCACCAAGGGTCGTACTTCATAGTAAGCACATACGTTTTGCCCACTGAAAGATTATGCGCTTTAAAGTACTTAACAATATCCTCTTCTCGTATACCGCGCAAAGGATTAGTCATAATAAGCACCTCCTCGTGATTCTTGTTTTGTAAATTATCAACATACTAACGTGCAGATTTTATCTACACAAATAGGCGTACCTATTTTTAACGATAGTGCTTTTAGAAAACTTTTACTATTAGCAGTTTGCATGTTCTCAACAATCAACATTTAAGAATATTTCCGTTTTGGAACTATTTTTAAATAGAGGCGTACTTATGGAGTTATCGTGACAGAAATTGCAAAATTAGCAAAAACTGCCACGATAACGTTCGATTTAGTAATAATTGTGTGTACAATGGTGCTACTTTGGCATTACGTTGGGTGCTGTAGGTCTGTTATAATAAAGCAAAGCATGAATAACAAATTTATGGATTTTGAGCTTAAAGGAAACAACATGACTTCTACAAAAACAGCTAGAACAGGCAGATTAAGTGTAAGAGTTAATCCAGAAATACGAGATAGCGCATCGCAAGTTCTTGAACATTATGGTCTTGATATGAGTTCAGCAGTCAACTTATTTTTGTATCAGATTGTAAATACGCAACGTTTCCCATTTTCACTTGAAAGTTCTCCATACGAGCACTCTATTGATGAAGCTATGAAAGAAAAACCAATAGCTGCAGGCACTGTAGACGATTTTGCTGAGCTGATGCGCAATGCCTAAACCGCCATTTTATAGTCCAATCTATCTGCGAGATGTTAAGAAATATAAGCAGAAGCATTACGATATTGAGCAGGTAATCAATATTGTAAGACTTATTTGCAATGGTGCAGATTCTCGCGAGCTTGCAACTTATAGAGATCATATTCTTAAAGGCTCATACAAAGGCGTGCATGAATTGCATGTGTCTGCAGATGTTCTACTGTTGTATCAAGTTAAAGAAGATTGCATTATATTTCTACGCTTAGGATCTCACGATGACTTATTCTAACTAGCAAAAACTGCTAAAATCACAAAATCTGCCACGATAACGCCATAAGTACGCGGATATTTAAGAATAGTTACAAAATGTAAATATTCTTAAATAATTAAATAAAAAAGAGGTTGCTTATGAAAAGTACATAAGCAACCTGATTAATTAACTAATTAACGAAGCAATGAAACAACTAAGTGACTAGAAATCCCAATCGTCGTCGTCGGTTTCAACAGACTTGCCCATAATATAGCTGGAACCAGAGCCAGAGAAGAAGTCGTGATTTTCGTCGGCAGCAGGAGAAAGAGCCGCAAGAATTTCTGGGCTTACGTGAGTTTCTTCTTCGCTGTACTTAGCAGGGTAACCAAGATTCATCAAAGCTTTGTTAGCGTTATAACGCACGAAGTCAAAAACGTCGTCGTGGAAGTCAAATCCTTCGTAAATCTGACCAGAATACTCAACTTCCAAATCGTACAAAGTGTCAAGCAAGTTCATAGTGAACTTTTCAAGATTCTTCTTATCGTTCTCGCTTCTAAGCTCCAAGCCGCGCTGGAACTTGTAGCCGGAATAGTAGCCGTGAATTGCTTTATCGCGCAAAATCAAGCGAATCATATCGGCAGTGTTCATCATCTTACCGCGAGAAGCAAAATAAAGCGGAAGATAGAAGCCCGCGTAAAGAAGCAATGAAGAAAGCATAGTTGCTGCAATCTTGCGCTTAAGCGGATCTTCGCTCTCGTACTCGCAAAGCACTGTGGTAACGCGCTGCTGCAAAACGTCGTTGCCAACAGCCCAACGGTAAGCTTCGTCAATCTCCTCGCTAGAGCAAAGAGTGGAGAAAATAGAGGAGTAGGAGCGAGCGTGAATCGACTGCATAAAAGCAATATTCGTGTAAATAGCCTGCTCGTGCTCCGTGCGAGCGTGCTCAATCTGGCAAAGCTCACCAATAGTTGCCTGGCTGGTATCGAGCAAAGTCAAGCCAGTAAAAACGCGAGTAGTGGTCTTGCGCTCAAGGTCAGTTAGGGAACGCCAAGAAGGAATATCATTGCTCAGCGGAACTTTTTCTGGAAGCCAGAAGTTGGCAATAAGACGATTCCAAACGTCCAAATCTTTGTCGTCAACAATATTATTCCAATTAACCGGTCGCACGCGCGAACCGTGATGATAGCGATACTGAGCTGGTGTGATAGAAGCTGCCATCATAGCGTCATCTGCGATTACGCGATTTGTGCCGAAAGGCTTATCGAGGCTACTTCTAAGCGCGGTTGGGCTGAGTTCTGTCATTATTACTCCTGATTCTGTGTTTACGTTTTATAAAATTTTTAAGTTTTTGATTTAATTTGCGAAAGATTTTCAGCGTTACGACTTACAGCGTGCAGCTTACGCAACCCTCGATTTCCGTACCTTCCAAAGCCTTCTGGCGAATACGAATGTAGTAAAGAGTCTTAATTCCCTTACGCCACGCGTAAATCTGAGCTTTGTTTAAATCGCGAGTAGTCGTAGTGTCTGGGAAGAACAAAGTAAGCGACAATCCTTGATCCACATGCTGAGTTGCTTCAGCGTAAGTATCAATAATAGCCTTCCAGCCAATCTCGTAAGCATCCTTAAAGTACTGCATATTGTCGTTCGTCATGTATGCAGCAGGGTAGTAGACGCGACCAACTTTGCCCTCTTTGCGAATCTCAATACGCGAAGCAATCGGGTGAATCGAACTCGTGGAATGATTGATGTACGAGATTGAGCCAGTTGGAGGAACGGCCTGCAAATACTCGTTGTAAATGCCGTCGCGCAAAATCTCGTCGCGCAAAGTCGCCCAGTCGTTTGCGGTTGGAATTGCAACGTTAAAACGAGCAAACAAATCGCGAACCTTTTGAGTTCTAGGCTCAAGCGAGCGGCTGCCATCTGTGTACTTATCGAAGTAGTTTCCTTGGCCTGCAGACTTAGCGTAAGCGCTCGTCTTAAAGCTTGCAAAAGCGTGGCCGCGCTCCACAGCCAAAGCGTGGGAAGCTTTATAAGCGTGGTAGGCAACAGTCATAAAGTACATGTCTGTAAAGTCAAGAGCTTCCTCGCTTCCGTACTGCATGTGTTCACGCGCAAGGAAACCGTGCAAATTCATTTGACCCAAGCCAATAGCGTGACCTTCCGCGTTTCCGCGACGAATCGAAGGCACAGAATCAATAGAAGTATGCTCCGAAACAGAAGTGAGCGCACGAACAGCAAGCTCAACGCTTGTGCCCAAGTCACCATCCATTGCCTTAGCGATATTGAGAGAGCCAAGATTGCAAGAAATATCGCGACCAACGTGGCTATAAGACAAGTCGGCGTTATAAGTGCTTGCTTCTTGAGTTTGCAAAATCTCGGAGCACAAGTTGCTCATAGTAATGCGGCCCTCAATAGGATTCGTGCGATTTACAGTATCTTCAAACAAAATGTAAGGGTAGCCAGACTCAAACTGAATCTCCGCAAGCGTCATAAAGAATTCTCGAGCGTCGATGTACTTCTTGTGAATGCGAGGATTTGCAACCATCTCATCGTAATGCTCAGTAACGGAGATGTCTGCAAAAGGCTTGCCATATTCGCGCTCAACGTCGTAAGGGCTAAACAAAGCCATCTTTTCCTTACGCTTAGCGAGCTCAAAAGTAATATCTGGAATCACAACACCCAAAGAAAGCGACTTAATACGAATCTTCTCATCCGCGTTCTCGCGCTTAGTATCGAGGAAACGCATAATATCTGGGTGGTGAGCGCTAATATACACGGCGCCAGCACCCTGACGAGCACCAAGCTGATTAGCGTAAGAGAACGAATCTTCCAAAAGCTTCATAACAGGCACAACGCCACTCGACTGATTCTCGATGCGCTTAATAGGAGCGCCAAGCTCGCGCAAATTCGTAAGGAGCAGAGCCACGCCGCCGCCGCGTTTAGAAAGTTGCAAAGCAGAGTTAATTCCTCGCGCAATAGACTCCATGTTGTCTTCCAAACGCACAAGGAAGCAGCTTACAGCCTCGCCGCGCTGGGCTTTACCAAGATTCAAGAACGTTGGGGTTGCTGGTTGGAAGCGGCCTGCAAGCATCTCGTCCAAATAGTTGAGCGCTGCTTTTTCGTCGCCATCTGCGAGTTCCAAAGCGACTGCAGCTGCGCGTTGAGCGAAGTTTTCCAAATACTGTTTGCCGTCAAAAGTCTTTAAAGCGTAAGAAGTGTAGAACTTAAAAGCACCCAAGAATGTGCCGAAAGTGTGGTGAGCGGCTTCTGCGTGCTCATAGAATTTATCGAGAAACTCGTCGCTGTACTTTACGAACACGTTGCCGTTGTAGTAGTAGTTGTCAATCAAATAATTCAAGCGCTCGCGAGTGGAAGCAAACTTCATGCTGTGCTCTTGCACGTAACCCGAAACGTAAAGCTTTTCTGCTTCCGTGTCTTTATCAAACTGAATGCCTTTTTCTGGGTCAAAAAGACCGAGCATAGCGTTAAGAACGTGGTAGTCGCGGCTGTTGCGAATGCGTTCTGCTGTGCTGCTAGCAGCTGCGTTTGCAGTTTCGCTGGAGTCAGTGTGATCAAGATTAAGCGAAGTAGATTCGCTCATCGGATCCGTGCTATTCATGGGTTTTTATTCCTTTCCTAGTGCGTTGTTTTTGCTTTTCAAACGCTGGTTGATTTTATTTATGTGCTGTATTTGTTGTTTTTGTTTATTTCGTTTCTTCTGTTTCTTTTAGTTGCCTTAAGAATTTTGGTATTCCCTGCGCTACTTTTTCTATGTCTTCTGCAGTTCCCGTGAGTTCAAACGAATACATGTTTGGAATTGCGCATTTTCCAGCAATTTGACCGCCTGCAGCGCAATATGCGTCTCCAAAATTTGTATTTCCAGAAGATATTACGCCGCGAATAAACGAACGATTTTCGCGATTGTTTAGGAATTTGCGCACTTGCATTGGTATTGCTTTCTTAATATTTCCGCCGCCGTAAGTTGGCACAATCAAAACGTATGGTTCGCGAACGTGCAATTCTGGTTCTTTTGGACGAAGCGGTATGCGATACACGTTCACATTGTTGCTTGGAAAATCGCAATTTTTCACGAATCGTAGTGTATTTTCGGAGACGGAAGAAAAATAGACTACAGCTCCGATTGATTCGCCTTGTGCGCGCGCTTCTGGCTCGCTTGGTTGTGACATATTTTCTTGATCACACATTTTTATGCTTCTTGATTGCTTTGATTATTTTGATTGCTTTGCGTATTTTGATTGTTGATTCTTGACTGCTTTAACCGTTTTGATTGTTGTCTTCTAATTGACTTGCGATTTGTGCAATCAAATCTGGACGATATCCGCTCCAAGATGAGTTTGGAGTAATCACCACTGGCGCTTGGCGATATCCTGCAGCGCGCAACTGGTCTAAAGTAGAAGGGCTTTGAGTTAAGTCTACTGTTTCAAAATTCACGCCTAGCTTAGTGAATTGACGCTTTGTGGCATCGCACTGTGGGCAATGTGGCTTGGTGAAAACTGTAATAGTCACGGTTCGTCTCCCTTCGTTATGTGGTGTTTAAGTTTTTGCTTTATGATTATTTAATTTCGTGCTTTTTGGCACGATTTAACAGTCTACTACCACTTAACACTATTTGTAGTGGCGTGTTGTATAGCTAATCCCTATATCTAGTGTCTCCAAATTTGAGCCAGCACGCGTGTCTATAAGATTTAAGCGGCATTTATGCTTTCTAAATAGCGATGAATAAAAGTAAAAATGTAATCTTTATCACAAAATTGCCACTATTGCGATAGTGCAAAATTTACGTGTGAGCGCAACAAAAACGCTTGTGCATATAAAACGATAAACTTAAAAAAGTGTGTTTTGATTGGTTAAGTGTTAAAGATAAAACAATCATAAAATAATAAAACGGTTATAAATATTACTGTTATAAATATTAAAAGATAGAGGTGCAAAATGGCGGAAACTCAAGCTAGAGCAAATATTGGTGTTGTTGGCTTGGCAGCTATGGGATCGAATTTGGCGCGAAATCTTGCGCATCACGGCAATACAGTTGCTGTTTATAATCGTCATTATTCGCGCACAGAAACGTTGATGAATCAGCATGGCAGCGAAGGCGATTTTGTGCCAGCTAAAACTGTTGAAGAGTTTGTGGCTTCGCTTAAGCGCCCACGCACAGCAATCATTATGGTAAAAGCTGGTGCTCCTACAGACGCTGTTATTGAAGAGCTTGCAAATGCTATGGAGCCAGGAGATATTATCGTTGACGGCGGAAACTCCTACTTTGAAGACACGATTCGCCGAGAGCGTAATATTCGCGCGCGCGGTCTTCACTACGTTGGTTGCGGTGTTTCTGGCGGAGAAGAAGGTGCTTTGCGCGGCCCTTCGATGATGCCTGGTGGCACGGAGGAATCTTGGAAGACGCTCGGCCCTATCTTAAAGTCGATTGCGGCTGTTGCAGAAGGCGAGCCTTGCGTAACACATATAGGCACTGATGGCGCTGGTCACTTTGTGAAGATGGTTCACAATGGCATTGAGTACTCAGATATGCAGCTTATTGCCGAAAGCTACGATTTAATGCTTCGCGGTTTGGGCATGAAGTCCGAAGACATTGCAGATGTGTTTAGCGAGTGGAACAAGGGCGAACTTGATTCTTATTTGATTGAGATTACTGCGGATGTTTTGCGCCAGAAGGATGCTAAGACTGGTAAGCCTTTAGTGGAGATGATGGTGGATCACGCTGGCATGAAGGGCACGGGTACTTGGACTGTGCAATCTGCGCTTTCTCTTGGGATTCCTGTAACGGGTATTGCGGAAGCTGTGTTTGCTCGCGGACTTTCTAGCCAGGTTGCTTTGCGAGAAGCTGCTGAAAATCAAGGTTTGACTGGTCCAGATATGCATTTTGATTTGAATGATGCTGAGCGCGAGGCATTTATTGATGATATTCGCCAAGCTTTGTACGCTTCTAAGATTGTTTCTTATGCGCAAGGATTTGACGAGATTGCGGCTGCGGCTATTGAACATGATTGGAAGATTGACCAGGCTGCTGTTGCTCGCATTTGGCGCGGCGGATGCATTATTCGTGCTCAGTTCTTGAACCGCGTTTCCGAGGCTTTTGAATCTGGGCAGGCAAGTGTTTCCTTGCTTTTTGCACCGTACTTTAAGGATGCTATTGAAAAGTCGCAAGCTGCTTGGCGCCGTGTTATTGCGCGTGCAGTGGAGCATGGCGTGCCTGTTCCAGCATTCTCTAGCTTGCTTGCATATTACGATGGCTTGCGTTCTAAGCGTTTGCCAGCATCACTTATTCAAGCTCAGCGCGATTTCTTCGGCGCGCACACATACGGACGCATTGACGAGCCAGGCGTATTCCACACTTTGTGGGCAGAGCCTAATCGCCCAGAAGTTAAGCAAGATTAAAACTAATAATATTTATAGCTAACATGCCTTTGCATTATTATTATGCAGAGGCATGTATTTTATTGCGATGAGTATTATGTATGCTGCTAGAAAGCTATGCATATTATTGGATTGCAGCGCGCAAAGTTTCTGCGGTAGTTAGCCACGCGATTTCTTCAGTTCCGTTAGCAAAAGATGCAGGATAGTCTGAGTTATTGTCACTAGAAAGCGCGTCCATTAAAGCTTTTCCTTTTTGCTCTCCAGCTGTTAAGAACCAAGTGCGGCGGCTATGAGCTAGAACGGGTGCGCTAAGCGTTAATCGCATTGGCGGCTGCTTAGGGGAGTGATTCACACCTAAAACTATGCGATCGCGATTGTGAATTTGCTGCAATCCTGGGAAAAGAGAAGCCATGTGCGCGTCTGGCCCCATGCCAAGAATTGCCAAATCAAAGTGAGGCTCTGGCCCAAGTAATCCTATAATCTCTTCCTCATAGTCGTGCGCTGCCGCATCTAAAATAGCGTCATTTTCAGCATCGCTAGCATTTGCCGCTTCTTGCGCATTGCGCTCATCTGCAGGCATTTCGTGAATATGAGACTCCTGCAAAACTTTGTGATCGCTAAGCATGTTAAGAAGTAGCTCGCGAGCCTTGCGCGCATTGCGATCGTCGCTGTTATAAGCTACAAAACGCTCATCTGCCCACCAAATATGCACATTAGACCAGTTGATTGCTGGAAGTAACGGATTGCTAGCTAGCATTTGAAACATGCGAATCGAATCTGTTCCACCTGTTAGCAAAAGATGGAATGGCTTATTAAGATTTTCAACATTGTTTTGCCATTGCATAATCAAAGTTACAAATTTTTGTGCAGCAACAGCAGCTAAAATATCTTGATTATCGTAGCCATACACTGTTGCGTTATGCGCAAATCTAAAATCTTTAGCCATATGAACCTCTTATTTTGCAATCTTCGTTATTTTTGATTGTGCTATTGCGTTTAGTCACATCTGTTATCTTGCATTGTGCAACAATTTGCGTGAATAAGCTGCGCATAAATCTCGTCTGGGTCAATTCTGCGTAATTCTTCACTTAAACAGTCTTGTAAAGAACGAATCGGCATAGAAATAGGCTGAGAAGCTTGCCCAGGGAGACTTATTATTGCTTGGCTGCTGCCGGAAGGTCGAGTTAAAGAAAGCTCGCCATCTTGCCGCTTAAGACTTACTTCCGTAATTGCATTCGCGCTTGAATCTTCAACAATTTCTACAGGAACATTAAGTGAGATTTTTAGCCATTGCGCAAGCAAATGCAGTGGAACGTAGTGCTTAGGGCCGCTAACTTTAACGCTAAGAATCGGCAAGTGCGGCGGCTGATCAAGCATGGAAGCCAGCATTGCACGCCAAGACGTAATACGAGTCCAAGAAAGATCAACGTCTTTAGAAGACCAGTTTTTTCGCAGATTTTGTACAGTTTCAAGAGTGTTGCTGGCGCGCTGAGCGTCTGTAATTCTGCTGCTTGCCATAGCTCCAAGCAAGTCTTTAGCAGGATTTTCTGGAGCGTTTGTAGGCCACCATGCAACAATAGGCGCGTCTGGAACAAGAAGCGGAATAACAAGCGTATCTGGGTGACGAACAAGGTCATTATGCGGATAGAGAATAATGATTTCGCCTGCTCCAGCATCTGCGCCAAATCGCACTTGAGCGTCTAAGTTCGGTGTTTCTTCTTCTTGATTTTCTTGATTGTCTTGATTTTGATTATGCAAACTTGCATTAGCGCTTTGCCAATCGCGAACAATCGCGATAACTCTGCAAGGGTGTTCGCGGCTAGCTGCATTTGCTGCGCCCAGTGCGTTTTCAAGCTCTTTAAGAGTGGTGTCAATAAGAAGAGTGAGCACGCGACCAGTAGCGGATTCGCCTCGTTCTTCGTGAAGCTCGTCGATTTTTGCGGAGATTTTAGACGTGTTTGTGTTAGGAAGATTAATAATCATGGCAGCCTCCAATGGCGATTATCGCGAGCAAGCATTTGATCTGCCTCTTCAGGCCCCCACGTTCCAGCTCGGTATGGTTGCGGACGCGTGTTAAGCGAAGCCCAAAAATCTTCAATCGGATCCAAAATTTTCCAACTTAAATCAACTTCTTGCGTTGTTG
The DNA here is from genome assembly GCA_946997215.1 of Gardnerella vaginalis. Classification (GTDB taxonomy): domain Bacteria; phylum Actinomycetota; class Actinomycetes; order Actinomycetales; family Bifidobacteriaceae; genus Bifidobacterium; species Bifidobacterium vaginale_I. The sequence continues at coordinate 11,745 of CAMPUL010000023.1, read as the reverse complement.
GGAAAAGTGGTGGCTCGCCAAGCAAAACGTCTAAAATAAGGCGCTCGTAGGCTTCTGGAGAGTTTTCTGTAAAAGACCTTCCATAGCTAAAGTCCATAGAAACATCGCGAACTTCCATAGACGTTCCGCCTGGCACTTTTGCGCCAAATCGCATTGTTACGCCTTCGTCTGGTTGCACACGAATCACAATCGCATTGCTACCAAGTTCGCGAACAGCAGTAGTCTCAAAAGGCAAGTGTGGAGCGCGCTTAAAAATCACAGCAATCTCTGTAACGCGCTTGCCTAAGCGCTTGCCAGTTCGCAAGTAGAATGGCACTCCAGCCCATCGGCGAGTGTCTACGTCTAATCGCACAGCAGCATACGTTTCTGTAGTGCTATCTGGGCTAATTCCTTGCTCTTGCAAATATCCAATAGCCTTATACGAGCCTTGCCAGCCTTCTGCATATTGGCCTCTTGCAGTGTTTGCGCCCAAATCTTTAGGCAATCGTATAGCAGACAAGACTTTAGTTTTTTCTGCTGTTAAATCGCCAGCGCTAAAGCTTACAGGCTCTTCCATAGCAGTAAGTGCCATTAGCTGCAACAAGTGGTTTTGAATAACATCTCGTGCAGCGCCAATGCCATCGTAATATCCAGCTCTGCCACCTATGCCAATGTCTTCTGCCATAGTGATTTGCACGTGGTCAACATAATTAGCGTTCCAAATTGGCTCATACATTGCGTTTGCAAAGCGCAAAGCAAGCAGATTTTGCACAGTTTCTTTGCCTAAATAGTGGTCTATGCGGAACACGGAATTAGGGTCAAAAACCTCGGAAACTACGCGATCCAGCTCTTGTGCGCTTGCTAAATCGTGGCCAAATGGTTTTTCGATTATCACTCGTCGCCATGCGTTTTCGGAGGAGTGTGAGAGCCCCGATGCAGCCAGTTGTTGAGCTACAACAGGGAAGCTGGATGGCGGAACCGACATGTAGAACGCGTGATTTCCGCGAGTTCCGCGATCTCTGTCTAGTTCGCTTACGGTTTTGCTTAATCGCTCGAAAGCGCTTGCGTCGTCGAATGTGCCGCGAACAAAACGTATGCCTTTTGCAAGATTAATCCAAGTGGATTCGCAAAATGGCGTACGGCAATGCTGTTGAATATTTTCTCGCACAAAGTTTACAAAATGCTCATCTGTCCAGTCGCGTCTGGCGAATCCCGTAAGTCCAAATCCAGGCGGCAAAAGTCCTCGATTTGCCAAATCGTATACGGCTGGCATTAGCTTTTTTCTAGCTAAATCGCCCGTGATTCCAAATATAACAAGGCTGCACGGTCCTGCGATTTTAGCTAGTCGCAAGTCGCGCGGGTCTCGCAGAGGATTCTTCCAATCTGCAATCGAATCGCCCTTATTGCTTTGGGAAAATGGGGTTATTAACTCACTCATATGTACCATCGTAATATTTTGACGTGATTTGGGCGGTTTGTTTTGCTATGCGCAAGTCATCCGCCGCACACTGCTAGTCGTATCATTCGTGCGTATTGTGGCCCGCCAATAGGCGTTAAGTGTATTCCGTCGTCTGTTAGAAACTCGCTATGGCCTGCACTAGTGCCATTCCAGTCAATAATTCCAACGTTTTTGCGCTTTGATGCAAATGCGCGCAATTTTGCGTTCGTTTCGTCTTGCCAAGGTTGCGGCACGCGAGTTGTTACAAAGTACACGGGCTTTCCGCCAGTAATATTCACCATGTTTTGTAAAACTGACTCGTCTCTAGGCGGCCCGTTGGTTCCAAGCTCGTAGATTACAACACTTCCAGGGTGTTTTTCGGCTACGTCTTTTTGGTAGTCTTCGGCTCCGTGGAAAATCTGCCTGCTAACTTTTCCGTCAATCCAAGCGTTTGGTAGAGCTTTTATAAGGTACGGTTTTGCGCCTTCGGTTACGGAGTCTCCAACCATTGTTATGTCTGCTGTGCAAACGTCTTGTTTTGAGTCAATTTTCCAAGGTTTTGTGTTTATGTTTGCTGGCACTTTTTCTGCGATTGGGTTTAGAACTCTATGCGCGCTTGGCTTTGTTGGAAACATTTGTTTTGTTATATTTTGGCGTTTTCCGCCTACTTTTCTTTTTTGATTTTGATTTGACTTTGTGCCCGACTTGTTGTTTGAGTTATTGTTATTGTTTGAGTTTGACTTTGAGCTTTGGCCTGACTCTGGCTTTTGCTTGCCATTTTGCGAATGAGTTTTATTGTTTTGTTCTTGACTTGTTAGTTCTGGTCTTAATTGTATTGCTCGCGCCTGAGCAATGCTGTTCCAGTTTAATGGCGCAGCAATTAGCACTATGCACGCTATTGCGCACACAGTAGTTGCAACTCTTCGTAGAACAAATGGAAGTCGAATGTTTTTGCTTTTAACGCTTAAAGTATCGCTAGAAAGATCAAGGTTTTTATTTTTATCTATAGAATCATCTATAGAATCATCCATCGAATTATCTTTTGAATCATCCATCGAATTATCTTTTGAATCATCCATCGAATTATCTTTTGTATTCTCTGACTTTGTGTTAACACTAAAAGTCATATATTTACTTGCAAATGGCATTTCAAAAATTCTGTAAAATACTTCACCTGCAGCAACAACAATCACGCATTGCAAAATCTGCTCAAATAGCGTTATGTGCGTTGTTCTAGTTGCAGGATTTAAGATTTCGAGTATAGGAAAATGAACAAGATAAATCGCAAAAGATCTCTTGCCTAAGTAGCTTAACACGCTAGTGCCAAGTATTTTTGCGCAAACGTTGTTTTTTATCATGCAAGCGTGCATTAAAATCGCACAAACTATTGCAAAAAGCGCATAACCGCCGTACACAATCCACGTTTTTAGTCCGTCTTGTTTAATAAAGCAGAATAAAACAAACGCTAGTGCAGCAAATCCTACAACGGATTCTAAAATTGGCTGTCTGCCTTTGTTTTTGCCATTTTGCAAATCGTTTTCTTGATTTTCAATTTGTTCTTTTTCGCTTTTGCTTCCAACAATGTAGCGGCACGCGTCTGAGATGATTTTTATAGCAGATTTTCCGCTAAACCATGTGCAATACATTGCCAAAAGTGCGCCGATTAGAAATTCACATGCGCGCGTATCTAAAGCGTAGTACACGCGTGCAATGGTTTGCCCTTCTCCATAAAGAATTGTTATTGCAATGTTTGTAAGCACAGACACAATCGCAAGCATTGCTGTAACGAGTATTCGCACGAACTTTGATTTAACTATTTTAAGAATTGCGCATAGAATAATCGGCCAGCAAATAAACATTTGCATAATAAGGCCTAAGTACCATAAATGCTTAATAGGAGAAGGCAGCCCCGATTGCTCAAAATACGAGACTTTTCGCAAAATATACGCCATGTTGCTGCTAAATGTTGCTCCAGTTAGAGCATCTGATTGCAACTTTGTTAAAAGGCTTGGCGAAAACAGCCACATAAGTGGTGCGCTTAGTGCAATAATGCCTAGCGTAGAAGGCCATATTCGTTTTATGCGTTTAAGCAGGTACTTAAAGTAGGCAATAAGTTTTGATTTTTTCTTCTGGCTTTCTTGGTTGCCATCTAAATGTGAATTTTTATTGTTATTCTCGCTGAACATTTTTAGCAAAGATACGGTGCTAAAGTATCCTGCCATAACAAGAAACATTGTTACGCCTAAAAAGCCGCCGTTGAATACAATTGGACGCAAGTGGAACGCTACAATTCCAATAATTGCAAGCGCGCGCATGCCGTCTATTGCAGCGTTGCGTTTGTTTGCAGCGTTTGTTGCGTTGTTCAATTCTGTCATCTTGCCTACAACTTAATACGTGTTTGTTGTGTTTGCTGTATTTTTGTATTCAGTTCTTTGTTCAGTTTTTTGTTCAGTTTTACAAGTGTTTATGTTCGATTTTTTCCATTAGTATCGCTCCAAAACGTAGTCATATTATCTATGTATTAAGACACTAAAGACGCCTATAGCGTGTCTTAGGTTTTCCTTGATTTTTAGCATATTTTTGCGTAATTAACGAGAGTTTTTTTAATGTGAACTAAAATATTTTTCAAATGTTTTACTGTTTTTATTAATATTTTTCATTAATATTTTTCATATTTTTCTTTGTGTTTTTCTCATTGGTTAGTCGCCATTTTTCTGTGTTTATCTAAATCGCGCATTTATTGCGTTTTGGTCCTATTTACTTGCGCGTATATCGCAAGCGTATTGCGCTCACATTTACCACAGTCAGCTCATATATCACCCACGTATATCTCACATATTTCCACATATCGAACTTATTTTGAATCACTATTGCGCGCGTAGCGTTTTATATACTCTTTGCTGCGCGCTAAAGTTAGACTGAACAGTCTAAGTTAGATGTACAAACGTTAGATTGATAAACAAATGCTTAAATGTAATTAAGCATTAAGTTTTACGTTAAGGAGTAAAAATGGCAGAAACATTTAACGTTGTGGTAGAGATTCCACGCGGCTCTAAGAACAAGTATGAAGTTGATCACGAAACTGGTCGCGTATTTTTGGACCGTACCTTGTTCACCGCAATGGGCTACCCAGAAGATTATGGCTACATTGACGGAACTTTGGGCGAAGATGGCGATCCTCTTGACGCTCTTGTTATGATTCCAAATTCCGTGTTCCCTGGTTGCGTTGTTGAATGCCGCGCTGTTGGCTTGTATCACATGGTTGACGAAGCTGGTGGAGATGACAAGGTTTTGTGCGTGCCAGCAGACGTTCGCTTTGACGACATTAAAGATATTGATGACGTTAACGAGTATCACAAGGCAGAAATCAAGCACTTCTTTGAGCAATACAAGGCTTTGGAGCCAGGCAAGGAAGTTCTTCCTGGAGACTTCTGGGCTGGTGTAGAGCAGGCTGAAAAGGAAATCGTTGCAGCTCGCAAGCGTTTGGAAGAAAGCGAAAAGTAGTTCTTGCGATTAGTCGCAAAGCTTACGAACGTTTTAACAACGTATCTATTAGTGTCTAACGCATTTTATGTGTTAGACACTTTTTAATATCTTTTAATATTTTTTTAATATCTTAATAAGTAATTGCTATCTAATTGCGTGAAACAGTGCGTGAAACAACTAGCATTAACTTTAATCGCTTACGCTACAAGCAACATTGCCAATCCAGCTCCGTAAACAACCATTCCGCACATCATAATTGGAATCAAAGCTGTTCCAATTTGCGGGAAAACTGTTCCAGCATTGTATTGTGCATCTTTAATCCAAAGGTGAGAAAGACCAGCCAAAACAATCACAACAAACAGTCCAATAATTGCCACTAATACGCCAAGTTCTAATACGCGCACAGAAAAAGTGAATTTAATAATCGACGGCAAGAAAAGCCATCCAGGCAAGGCTGCGCATGCAATACTTGCAGTAAGGCAATGAGATAGGTTTCGTACAAGATTAGACCTATCTTCTCTAAACATTTGTCTAGCAAAGCTAACAAATGTTGCTGCAACAAGAATTAGCGCAAAGTTTACCGCCCATCGCTCGTATGGTCTAATAGCAGCAACAAATTTGTGAATACTAACTTCTGATTCGCCATCAATCACGCTGCTTGGCAGCCATCCTTTTAAGGCCAACGTTGCACACCACATAGACGCTACTGATGCAAGAAAAGGAATAGCTTTATCGGCTGTAGAGCCTTTGAGTGGCCAAAAAGTTATTAGAGCAAGAAGAATAAGAATGCAAACAGTTAAAACTGCTTTTGCTGTTGCAAACGGAAGCATAGCAGCAGATGCTAAAAGAACTATAGCAACAAATTGAGTTACAACAATCGTAATGTGATCATACATTTTGTTGCGCTGAATAGTGTTGCTCATTGTACGCTCCTATCGCGTTTACGCAGTATTCAATCTGTGTATTCAATCCGTGTATTTAATTTGTTAATCATGTATTTACATCATTTTATATGCAAGCGTACACTTGCGCTTTTTGATTCTTCTTAAGCATGGATTACAATTCTTTTTTATAACAGCTTGATTTTGAATTTTAATTCAATTCTATGCGCTATGGAGGTGTCAATATGACGGATATTACATTGATGACCTCTTGTGCCGCGCCTGCAAAAGTTTTGCCATCGCTAACGCTTCTTTCGCATCGCGTGCGCGTAGTGCCAATGGAACCTTCTAGCATACTTAAAATGCCAGAAGATACTATTCTTCTTGTTGATGCTAGAGAAGACTTATCTTTAGCAAAATCGCTGTGTTCTCTTGTGCGCGCGTCTAATTTAACAATGTCTATTATTCTAATTCTTACAGAGGGCGGTTTTACAGTTGTAAACCCATCTTGGGGCGTTAACGACGTTATGCTAACAACTGCTTCTCCTGCCGAAGTAGAAGGAAGATTGCGCTTAGCTGCTAAAAAAGTTGTATCTGCAGATTCTGCTGATGGCTCTACTGTTGCCGATTCCACTAGCGTTGAGGTTAACAGCAATGGTCAAATGTGCTCTGGAGATTTAGTTGTAGATACGCAAAGTTACACAGTTAGTTTGCACGGAAAGCCTATCGATTTAGCGTATAAAGAATTTGAGCTGCTTAAGTATTTTGTTCAGCATCCTCGTAGAGTTTTTACGCGTGCACATTTACTTCAAGAGGTTTGGGGCTACGATTATTACGGCGGAACGCGAACGGTAGACGTTCATATTCGTAGGCTTCGCGCAAAGTTGGGCGTTGAATATGAGCATGTTATTGGAACAGTTAGAAATGTTGGATATCGTTTTGACCCATTAGAAGCTCAAGTTGACGAAGTCGAAAATGACGATTATGCACAAAACGCTAATCGCGAGGATTCTGGCGATTCGCGTGACGAGGATTCAAGCGTTTCCAACGATTTAGACTAGGCTTATATTGGCTACAAATAACACGAATAAAATAAATAACACAATAAATAACACAATAAATAACACAATAGATAACACAAATAAAATCAATACGGTAAATGTGATAAATAAAAACAAAATGCGCGAAGAATACGGGATTTTATGCGAAGAAATCCCAAATCCAAAATGTGCGCTAAATTTTACGAACCCATTTGAGCTTTTAATCGCAACTGTTCTTAGTGCGCAAACAACAGATAATCGCGTAAATCTTGTTACAAGTAAGCTTTTTAAGGAATACCCAACGCCAGTCGATTTAGCAAAAGCGCAAATATACAACGTGCAAGAAATAATTCATTCGCTTGGATTTTATAGAGTAAAATCGCAACATATTATTGAGCTTTCGCAAAAACTTGTTAAAGATTTTAATGGCGTTGTGCCAAATAATATGGCAGATCTTACAAAGCTACCAGGCGTAGGAAGAAAAACAGCAAACGTTGTTTTAGGAAACGCTTTTAAGATTCCAGGATTTCCAGTAGATACTCATGTTATGCGCGTTACGTCAAGACTTGGCTGGGTTAGTGAGGCTAGTGCTAAGGCTAAAGATGCTGCAAAAATCGAGCGAGAAGTCACAGCTTGTTTTGCGCAAGAAGAATGGACGAATCTTTCGCATCGTCTTATTCTGCACGGAAGAATGTTTTGCACTGCTAGAAACCCGCGTTGTGCTGATTGCCCTCTTAGGTTTTTATGCCCTTCTGTTAGATTATAGCAAGTCAATTGTCGCAAGATTACAAGATTAATGGCATCTAGGAGATTCTTTTAGAATATTTTTAGGATATTTTTAGACTATTTTGTGAATAAATTCGGCAATCAAATTCAAACGGTGATATAAACTTTTAATCATGCCTGAATTTGAAAGATACTCATCTGCTTCGCATGTGCGTAGTGCAAGATACGCGCATAAAACTAGACGAAGCGCTAAACCATGGGTTGTATTTATTGTTTTAATCGGCATTCTATCTGCAATAATTTGGGGCGGATGGCGGTTTATAGGCGGAAGATCTTTAATACCTACAAACATCTTTCCAGCGCCAAGTTCAACTTTAACAATAGGATTACGCACAGCTCCAGCTTCGCTAGATATTAGAACAGACGATAGCGATTCCTTACAACAGGCACTTTTGGAGAACGTTTACGAAACTCTTGTAAAACGAGATGAAAACAATGTTTTACACCCAGGGCTTGCGCAATCTTGGAGCGTTTCGGACGATGGATTGAATTATAAATTTAGGCTCCGCAGCGGGATTAAGTTTGCTAACGGAGACCCAATGAACTCAAGCTCCGTTCTTAAATCGCTTCAGCAAGGCATTACAAAGAATTATCCTGGCTACGAAAAGCTAACAAACATAACAAGTGTTTCTAATTCTGGGCCTAACGTTCTAAACATAACTCTTAAGACTCCAGACCCACTTTTGCCAAGGCGATTAGCTGGAAGAGCTGGAATTGTTTACAACACAAACATCTTTGTTAATTACGCTTCCGATGCTATTGGAACAGGTCCGTTTACGGTAAAGGGATACAATAAGGGTGGAAATCTCGTTCTTGTTAGAAACAACAATTATTGGGCGGGGCAAGCTGGATGCCAAAGCATAACTCTTAAGTATTTTAACGATGACACGTCTTTAGCAAACGCTGTTAATGATGGCAGCGTGCAAATGGCAATTCCACTAGACGGAAATGAAAACAATCGAATGGCTGCAATGTCAAACACTAAGTTGGTAAAGGGAAAAAGCACAAGATTAAGAATGTTTGCTTTTAACACGGGAATGTCATCTATGTTCTGCGATCAGCAAATTCGTAGAGCTGCAAGACACGTGATTGAGCCAAATGTTATTCTTGCTTCAGATCCTTTTGGAGGCCAGCTTGTTGGCGGTCCAATCGACCCTATGTCTCCAGGATATGAAGATTTTAGTAATACGTATCCTCACGACGTTCAAAAAGCTTACGGTATGTACCACTACTTTGTTGCAGGATATTTGCGCGGAATCACAATGCTTGTTCCGACTGGAATGGCTAGTGTTTGCGATCAAATGGCAAAAAACTTAAGCTATGCAGGTGGATTCCCAGTAAAACTAGAAGAATTAGACCAAAGTGTAATCGATCAGCGAATACGCGAAGGCAAATACGACTTAGCCCTTACTTGGACTAATCACACTTTGGATTCTGGAATGTATGCAGACACTAAGTCTAACTACTTGTTCCAAGATCACGCTTCGCAAAAGTATTTTGCAGACGCAATGAAGTCTACAAGTCCGCAAGAGTACGAAGAAAACATTAAAAAGTACGCTAAAGAATTGTGCGATTACGCGGTTTCGGGATGGTTGTACGCAAGAAACAGCATTGTTGTTGCAAAGAATAATGTGAGTGGATACCCTACAAACATGACCGATCAGCTGCTTCCTTTGCATGATGTGACTGTTAAATAGTGCTGGCTTAGTGAGTTCTTAGTGCTCTGTTATAGTGCGATGTCTCAGTGAGTTTCTAATATTCAGTTCATGAGTGAACAGGATAACACAGTAAAACACGCACATTTAACACCATTGCCTAATAAGGTTGGTGTTGATGGTCTTGAAGACAAATGGCGTAGCAATTGGGATGAAGCTAAGACTTACGCGTTCCACAATTCTCGCGACCGCAAGGCCGTATATTCAATCGATACACCACCTCCAACAGTTAGTGGCCATTTGCATGTTGGTCACGTATTTTCTTACACGCATACAGACGTAATTGCACGATATAAGCGCATGAAAGGCTTTGACGTGTTCTATCCAATGGGTTGGGACGATAACGGCTTGCCAACAGAGCGCCGCGTGCAAAACTATTACGGCGTGCGCGTAGATACTTCGCTTAAGTATGACCCTGATTTTAAGCCGCCATTTGAAGGCACAGAAGGCAAGAAGATTGAGGCAAAAGACCAGGTTCCTGTAAGCAGACAGAACTTTATTGAGCTTTGTGAGCGCTTGACTTCTCAAGATGAGAAGCTTTTTGAAGCTCTGTGGCGCAGGCTTGGTCTTTCTGTAGACTGGTCGCAAACTTACCACACAATTGGCGAGCAGCCTCGCAGAGTTGCGCAAAAAGCATTCTTGCGCAATCTTGCTCGTGGAGAGGCTTATCAGAAAGACGCTCCAGGATTATGGGATGTAACTTTCCAGACTGCAGTTGCCCAGGCGGAGCTTGAAGCGCGCGAATATCCTGGTTTCTACCATAAGATTGCGTTCCGTTTCGAAGATGGTACGCCAATTTATATTGAAACCACGCGCCCAGAATTACTTGCTGCTTGCACATCTTTGATTGCAAATCCAGAAGATGAGCGTTACAAGAAGTACTTTGGTCAGGAAGTTTACTCACCGCTGTTTAAGGTGAAGGTTCCGATTTTGGCTCATTCTGCTGCTCAAATGGACAAGGGTGCCGGCATTGCAATGTGCTGCACTTTCGGTGACGTAACAGACGTTGAGTGGTGGCGCGACTTGAGTTTGCCAACTCGACCAATCATTCAGCGAAACGGTCGCATCGTGATGACCACTCCTGATTGGATTACGGACGAGTCCGGTCGCGAAATGTTCGAGAAGATCGCTGGTAAGACCACCTTCTCTGCTCGCAAAGAAGTTGTTGAAGCTTTGCAAGCTGCTGGAGATATGGAAGGCGATCCAAAGCCAACAAAGCGTATGACGAACTTCTATGAAAAGGGCGATAAGCCTTTGGAAATCGTCACTTCTCGCCAATGGTACTTAAAGAACGGCGGCACGGACGAAAAGCTGAACGCTGAGCTTATTGAGCGCGGCAAGGAACTTAACTTCCACCCAGACTTTATGCGCGTGCGCTACGAGAATTGGGTTCATGGCTTGAATGGCGACTGGCTTATTTCTCGCCAGCGCTTCTTCGGTGTGCCATTCCCATTATGGTATCCAGTAAATGAAAATGGGGAAGTTGACTACGAGCATCCTTTGACGCCTAGCGAAGATCGTTTGCCAATCGACCCAACTATTGACGTTCCAGAAGGCTTCGACGAGTCTCAGCGAGACCAGCCAAATGGCTTTACTGCTGAGCAAGACATTATGGATACTTGGGCTACATCTTCCTTAACTCCACAAATTGTGACTCGTTGGGAAGAGCCAGGTGAGGAAAATCAAGCTTTGTTTAAGGCTACTTTCCCAATGGATTTGCGTCCACAAGGCCAGGATATTATTCGTACTTGGCTGTTTAGTACGGTTGACCGCGCGCATCTTGAAAACGGCTGCTTGCCTTGGAAGCATGCTGCGCTTTCTGGCTGGATTCTAGACCCAGACCACAAGAAGATGTCTAAATCTAAAGGCAACGTGGTTGTGCCAAATAAGCCAATCGAAGAGTTTGGTGCGGATGCTGTGCGCTACTGGGCAACTTCTGCAAAGCTTGGCTTGGATGCAACTTACGACGAAGGCCAAATGAAGATTGGACGCCGCCTTGCGATTAAGCTTTTGAATGCTACAAAGTTTGCGCTCGCGATTGGTCGCGAAGACGAGGAACATCAGGTTCTTGAGTCTGCCAGCGCGGATTGGGATTTTGCAGACGTTACGGAAGTTTTGGATCGCTCTGTTATGGCAAAGCTTGCATCCGTTATTCGTACTGCAACTGATGCGCTTGAATCTTACGAGCATTCTAAGGCTTTGGAAGCAATCGAAACCTTCTTCTGGGAGTTCTGCGACGATTACATTGAGCTTGCAAAGAATCGTGCTTACGGCACTGCAGAATCCACTGGACGCACTCCAAGTGAAGCTGCTGTAAAGTCTGCTCGCACAACTCTTGGTCTTGCGCTCGACGCTTTGGCTCGCTTGCTTGCTCCTTACTTGCCTTACGCTACGGAAGAAGTGTGGAGCTGGATGCATGA
>CAMPUL010000022.1 GCA_946997215.1 Gardnerella vaginalis | reverse complement strand
AGCAGTTGTAATGGCTTAACCAGTCTTGATTCTTTGAGCGGTTGGAATGTTGGCAGTGTCACGGACATGAGCAGCATGTTCAGCAGTTGTAATGGCTTAGGTAATCTTAGCGGTCTGGCAAATTGGGATGTTGGCAGTGTTAAGAACATGAGCAGCATGTTCAGCAGTTGTAATGGCTTAACCAGTCTTGATTCTTTGAGCGGTTGGAATGTTGGCAATGTTACGGATATGTCTAGCATGTTCAGTAGTTGTAATAACTTGAGTAATCTTAAAGGTCTAGAAAATTGGAATGTTGGCAATGTAACGAATATGTCTAGCATGTTCAGCCATGAGGCTAGCGGTTCTGATTTTGATAATCTGACTGATATAAGTGCATTGAGTTGCTGGAATGTTAGCAATGTTAAGGACATGTCTAGCATGTTCAATAGTTGTGGAGCGTTGGAGAGTATTGAGCCTTTGAGCGGCTGGGCTAGGGAGGCAAGCAAGGATAGCGCGGCTAGCAATGTGAGCAATGTAACGAACATGTCTAGCATGTTCAGTGGTTGTACTCACTTGGGTAATCTTAAAGGTCTAGAAAAGTGGAAGGTTAGCAATGTTAAGGACATGTCTAGAATGTTTGCGGATTGCAAAAAACTTACCGGCGCTGCGGATTTAAGCAAGTGGGATATTTCAAAAGTTACGGATCTTAGTTCAATGTTTTCCAATGCAGGAGCAGAAAGCGGCGACAATTTCGTATTAGATTTCAGCAATAAGACTTTTACAAAATCGAAGACACCTTTGGCTAATGCTAACCCTGATGATAAGAGCAAGCATTACTTTTCTGTTGATGGTATGTTTGATGGTTTTAAAGGCACATTGATTGCGAATGGATGGGAGTCTAAAGATTTTGATGATCATCCTGGGGATAATCCTATCGAAAGTCATTTTGCTAAGGGTGCAATATTCTCCAAAACTGATGATAATCCATCTAAAAGCAATAATATAGTCGTAACTAATAATGATGTGATTTTAAGTACGATTTCAAAAAATAATAATCTTAAAAAGATTGCATACTACAAGGTTGTTAACGCTAAGCTTATTGAGTCTGGCGAGATGAATTCGTGTACGTGTGGTGATTCTAGTGGAACTACTTATACTTACGATGTTCCTGCGTTGTATGATTCGACTACTATAACGAAGGTTGAAAACGAACCTTTGCAAGATTATGCGTACAAAGTAGTAAAAAGTAGTTTTGCGTCAAAGTTGGGAAGTGCTATAAATGGTTCTCAAACAGATGACACTGGGAAAGGCAATACTTATAAAATCTGGTTTAAGAAGCCAAAAACCGATGGTACAAAAGATACTTGCACCTGGACAAAACTTGGCGATAAAGATGATGCTGTGCCTGTTAGTAATCCAAAGTCTCCTTTAGTGTTCTTCACTACGACGTACTATTTGGAGACTTTTGTTCAGCCGGTGCCTTTGCCGCATACTGGCGGCCAGTCGGCTGTTATGTTCAAGTTCTTGTCTTTTGGACTGTTCTCAATGTTTGCTGTTGCCGGTGCGTTTGCTAGACGACATGCCTAAGCGTATTCATTGTAGGCTTTTTGGTTGCGTGGTTGGCGTGCGTAGTTTTATAGCGTAGCTCTATTGCGTATCTCTGCATGTATCTCTGCACGTAGCTGTTTACTTGGCTCTACTTATTACTTGATACCCGTGTTTAGTTAGCACAGATTCGAGTTGAGAAAGATACGCAAGCGCTGCAGGAGAAAGATTCGTGCGCTCATTCTTAATCCACCCAACAAGCATTGTTTCTTCGCAATCCAGCGGAATGGTCACGATTTTCTCGTTATTCAAGTCGCCATTGTCGATTCCAGTGCAAATCGTAAAACCATTAAGACCAATAATAAAGTTCAAAATGGTTGCGCGGTCTGTAACATTAATCTTTTTAGGTGGATGCTGAGGCCAAACTGCTTCCTCTGTAAAGAAGAAGCTGCCATCTTCTCCCTGCTCATACTGAATAAATGGATATGGTCGTAAATCATCTAAAGTAAGCTTCTTGCGATTTGCGAGCGGATTATTCCTAGAAATAAAAACGTGCAAATTAGCGTGGAAAAGTGGATGGAACTCAAGATGCTTTTCTCGAAGCATCTTTCCAATAACGTCTTTATTGTAATCAGAAAGATAAAGCAAACCAAGATCTGCGCGCATTGAAGTCACTTGATTAATAATGTTTTTTGTACGCGTTTCCCTTAGTGAAAACTCGTACTCGTTAGAATCTATGCTGCGAATCATGTCTACAAAAGCCTCAACAGCAAACATGTAGTGCTGAGTTGCAACGCTGCAAAGCTGTTTTCTAGGCTTAGTGCTGTTGTATCGCTCTTCAAGCAAATCTGCCTGGTCTAAAACTTGTCGTGCGTATGTTAAAAACTCAGCGCCATCAACAGTTAAAGCAATTCCTTGAGAAGATCTAGTAAAAATCTCAATGCCAAGCTCTCGCTCCAATTCTTTCACAGAAGAACTTAACGCTGGCTGCGAAACAAAGAGTTCATGCGAAGCTTCGTTCATAGATCCGCACTCTACGATTTTCACAATGTACTTTAATTGCAGCAGCGTCATTATTAAGAGCCTTCCGATTTTTGGGATTTATACTTGACTATTACAACTATTACAACTATAAACTAACGCCTATAATCTTGCGACTAACGCTTATGGTCTAATAATTTAATGCCTGCAAACTTGCGACTAACGCTTATAATCTAGCGACTTTGGCTTAACGCCTGCAATCTAACACATATAATCTAAAGCCTATAATCTAACGCCTAGTGATTCCAAATCTTTGCGAGCTTGTTCGGTAGTAGTAAAAACAAACCCATGCATTCCAACGTTATGCGCTCCATCAATATTTGCTGGCTTATCGTCGAAGAAAACAGTTGTTTGCGGCTCTAACCCAAATCTGCTCATAGCAAGTTCAAAAATCTCGGGCTGTGGCTTATGCAAATGCTCAACGCCTGAAATAATCGTGCCCTGCAAAAGCGTGTTTAGTTCTGGGAATTTACGCAGTGCGAGTGGGAAAGTCTCTCTAGACCAGTTAGTCAATCCCCAAACGCCGTACCCAGCTTTGCGTAAATCGTGCAACAAATCTACTATTCCAGGCATCATTCGCGTAAGAACTTGATCGTAGTGTGCGCAATACCATTGAAAAGCGTTGCTAAGCTCCTTGCCAAATCGCCTCTCGTATTCTGGCAAAAGGTCTTTTAGTAGCTCTCCGCCGTCCATGCGATCTTCAAACTCATAAAATCCAGCCAAATCGTCTTTTCCAAAAGTGCCATTAGGGCAAATCGTGTCTACCAAATATGGGAACTGTTTTTGCAAGCAATTCCTGCAATTCCACTCGAGCAAAACCTTGCAATAATCGAACATTACGTCATGAATTTCAACAGATTCTGCATTTTCATTTGTGTTGATATTTTCGCTTGTCATTTTTCTTCTTTCACTAATCAAGATTCATCAAAGACCCAAGAGTGTAAGGCAATGCATCAATAATACCGCTTGCGACTATTGGATGCTCAATATTTTCGCAATTTTCGTAATTTGCGCAATTATTGTAAACGCTTTTTTCATACGATTTTTCATACGACTTTGCATACGATCTTGCAGCCAAATTTGCAGCCAATCCATGGATTACGGCCGCGCTAGCAGCGATTAATGCGTAGTTTGCATTTTGATTTAGTTCACAATTGTTCTGTGCAAGAAGCGCGCCTAAAAGTCCAGCAAGAACATCTCCAGACCCTGCGGTTGCAAGCCAAGATGGTCCATATTTGCAAGTAAATATTGGCAAGTTCAAGTTCGTTGCAGATGCAACAACAGTTGTAGAGCCTTTAAGAAGAACGGTTGCTCCAGTAAGATCAGCCGCTTTTTGAGCGAATTCTACAGGATTTTTTGCAATATTTTCCGCACTAAAATCAAGGTTATAACGTTTTAATAGCTTGCTTAATTCTAAAGCATGAGGAGTTAAAACAACTTTTTCACAAACTTTTCTAGGCAATAAATCAAGCGCTCCAGCGTCTACGCATACGGGCGGTAGGTTTGTGTTTTCTTGATTTTGTGCGCTACATGCGCTATGCGCGCTATATGGTTTAAGCAAGTCTAAAATATAGTCTCGTTGCGATTTTGTTGAATCATCATTGCAATGCTCATAATCTGGGATTCCAGATCCAACAGTTATAGCGTTGACTTTTCCTTGCAAGCAATCCGAAACAACAGCTTCGGGAACAGATTGTAAAACAAGATTTTGCGCTCTAAGTGGCCCCGCGTATCGAACCATGCCAATGTTGCTGCGTGATGCAGATTTTGCGCTTAAAACGGCCGCTCCTGGGTATGTGTTTGATCCTGTTACTAATCCAAGAACGCCTCTAGAGTACTTATTGCTCGATTCGTTTGGCTTTTTTAAGCATTTGCTAGCATCTTTTGCATCTATGTTGACTGTGTTTAGAAGTGGAGCCATATTTACGATTCTAGTGAATATATGCGATTGTTGCTTGTATTCGATTATTGCTTGATATTAGTTACAGTTTTTGCATTCTATATACATCATTTATTGGCGAATCGCAAGAAAAATCGCAATTATATCAAACAAAAAAATCGCGACACGCTGTTTGTGTAAAAAATTCCGATATTTTTTTGTGATTTTATTGACCAAGCTTTTTATTTTCTCTATGCTTAAAACGTTATTGCTAACGATAATCTTTCCTAATTACAAGATTAAACAAGATAGCACAAGTTAAAGTGCTTAAGGAAAAACAAGAAAAATTGCAATAATGAATAATGTGAATTTCAATAATGTGAATTCATAGATTCCGGAAAGGAAAATAGTGAAAACTGCACGAATTTTTGCCACCGCAGCCACCGCCGCTTTGCTAACTGTTGGCTTGTGCGCATGTGGGTCTACAGCTAAAACAGCAAATCAAAAATCTAATGGAAATCAAGTAAACGTAGTTGCAACAACTACGCAAATCTGCGATTACGTAACTCAAATCGCGTCCACTGCAGATGCAAAATCTGGATTAAGCCTTAATAAAACCGATTCTCAAGGCAAAAAGTCTGTGATTGGCGCGCCTCAAGACAAAGCAAAGTCAACAATCAACCTTACATGCTTACTCGCTCCAAACGCGTCTGCGCACGAGCATGAGATGACTCCAGCGCAATCCAAAGCGCTTTCTAAAGCAGATTTAATGCTTGTTTCTGGAGTCGATCTTGAGCACTTCTTAGATCAGGCTGTAAAAGCTACTGGATTTAAGGGCACAATGGGAGTAACCTCAGGCATTCTTACCGCAGACGAAATCAAGGATTCCAAAGCGGAAGCCGCTAAAGAAAAGAATCTTCCTTACAAGATTGACCGCGGTGTTGAAAAGGTTCATGCCGAAAAGTGGCCATTCCCACCAGAAGAAGGCGAGAAGGAGCCAGAATTCCAGTATGATCCACATATTTGGACCAGCACAAAGAACACTATGATCCAAGTCAAGAATATTGGTAACTTCCTTGGAAAGGCTCTTCCAGAAAGCAAGTCAATCTTCGACGAGCATGTTGAGAAGTTTGTTAAGTCGCTTACTGATTTGGATTCTTGGGCTACGGAAGCTTTGAACAGTGTGCCGCAGGAGCATCGCGTTCTATTTACTTCGCACGACGCATTCGGATACTTCTCGCGCGACTACAATGTTAAGTTTATTGGCGCAGCGCTTTCCGACTTTAACAGTCAGCAGGATGCAACCGCAGACCATATTAAGGAAGCTGCGGAAGCTGTTAAAAAGTCTGGTGCTGTAGCAATCTTTGCCGAAAACTCCAACAATTCCAAGTCAATTAAGGCCGTTGCTGCTGCTGCAGGCGTAAAGGCGATTATTGGCGACGATGCGCTTTACGGCGATTCTCTTGGCCCTGTTGGCTCTGCTGGCGAGACTTATATTGGTTCCATTGTTCACAATGTTCAGACTCTTGTTAAGGCTTGGAATGGCAAAGTTCCAGACCTTCCAGAATCTGTAAAAACTGCGCTAAAAAAGTAGTTAATAGGTAGCTACACGCGTAGCTGAAAATCATAAATCACTACAAAAGTAGTTACAAAAGTAGTTACAAAAGTAGTTAAAAGAAAGCTAATTTATAGTGAATAAGAGCGTTCTCGCAATGAAAGATTGCGACTTAGCGTACGGTTATAAAACTGTTGTAACTGGTCTTAACGGAAGTGTAGAAGCTGGAGAGGCTTTAGCTTTGATTGGGCCTAATGGTTCTGGAAAAACAACGTTTTTGCAGGCGATTATTGGTATTGTGCGAGTGAGTCATGGAAGCTTAACAATGCCAAAAACGGTTTCTATAGGCTACGTTCCTCAACAAGTTGATTTGGATTTGACTTTTCCAATCACCGCTCGTCAAGTTGTAGCAATGGGCTTAAGCAGGCAAACTGGATTCCTGGGTTTGCTTAAAAAAAGCCAGAAAAAAGCTGTTGAGAGCGCTCTTAATCATGTTGGTTTGCTAAATAGAGCAGATGTGCGATTTGGTGATCTTTCTGGAGGTCAGCGCCAGCGCATTTTGCTTGCACGCGCTATTGTTGCGCGACCTACGTTGATTCTTTTAGATGAGCCTTTTAACGGATTAGACGAGCCGAATCGAAAAGAGTTGCTCAATATTATGAAGTCCGCTAAAGAAGATGGGATTTCGTTTATTGTGTCTACTCACGACCTTGTAATCGCGGACGCGATTTGCGAGAAAGCATTGCTTTTGGCTGGTCGTCAAGTGGCTTTTGGGCCTCTTAGAAAAGTCATGACTAAAGAAAACATATCTTTGGCTTATGGCGGAAGTATGCCAGCTGCAAGTGCGGGTCTTACTTTGAATCAATTAGCAAACAAAGATGATTCGTTAAATGATTCGTTAAATGCATCAACTGATTCAAGCATTTCTGGCGCGTCTTTAGGAGACGAATCCAATGCTAGCTGAATTGGTTGAGTCTTTGCGCAAAATCCTCGAGCCTATACCAGGATTTGACTTTATTGCGTCTGCTCCATACATTTTTAGGCCTTTCTGTCTTCTGATTGTTCTTGCGATTGCTAGCGGAATAGTTGGTGTGTTTGTTAACTTAAGATGCGCCGAGTTTAATGCGGAGGCTTTGGTTCACGGGATTTTTCCTGGAATCGTAGTTGGAGCGTTGTATGGAGGAATTGGGCAAATTATTCCAGGAGCTTCGATTTGTGCAATTTTTCTGGTCGCAGCTCTTGTGTGGGCATCTAGGTCTCAAAAAATCAACGAGTCAATAATTGCAACAGTTTTAACAACATTTTTTGCGCTTGGAATCGTAATATCTCTTAAAAAAGGAGATATGTCTGGCCAGCTAGAAGCGCTTATGTTTGGACGTTTGCTAGATGTTACAGACGATAGAATGACTCAAGCAATGTTTATTTGTTTATTTGCAATCGCATTGCTTGTTCTAACTTGGAAGAAGCAGATTGTTGTTGCATTTGACCGCGCTAGTGCTCCTTTAATGGGTGTTAATACTTTAGTTGTAGATATTGTTCTAAACGTTGCAATTGCAGCTGTTGTAGTTTCTGCATCTTCGGCTGTTGGTGTGCTTCTTGTTATTGGATATCTTGTGATTCCTGGAGCTAGCGCAAGATTGGTTGCGCGTACCGTTGGGCGAATGGCAGCGGTTGGCGTTTCTGTTGGTGTTGCTGGCGTTTTATTGGGCATGTACGCTATGAACTTGGAGCTTGATCATCCAGTTTCTCCGCAAGCTGCAGTTGCGCTAAGTATTTGCGCAATGTTCGTAGTCGTTTTGATTTTAAGATTCTTATATAGAGTTACATACGCGCTAGTGTTTTCTAAAAAGAAAAAGTCTAGCGCAATAGAGGCTGGTGGAAAGTAATAATGGTAAGTATTTGGCAAATTATTGCTCTTCCGATTGTAGAAGCAATCGCTGTTGGAGCATTATGCGGTTTTGTTGGATCCTTGGCTTTGCTTAATCAGCGTATTTTCTTCACCGAGTCTATAACTCACGCTGCTTTCCCAGGAGCTGTAATCGGAGTTGTAGTTACATCTGTTTATACGATTGATCAAAACGTTTTATCTATTGGTCTTTTTATTGGCGCTGCTTTGGCTTGTATTGTTTTGTCTTTTATGATGCATGTGCTTTCTAAATTAAAGGGCATATCTTCTCAAGCTTCTGCTGGAATAACTCTTACTGTTGGTTTTGCTAGCGGCTACTTTTTGAACAAGTGGTTTGCTCCTCTTCCATTGCGAATTGAAGGATTTTTAACAGGGTCATTGCTTAATTGCACTCCTGCAGACGTGATTTTTGCGATTATTGCATTCGCTCTTGCATTAGGATTGTGGAGTTTTAATAGTGCCAATTTGATTCACTGCTCTTTTGACTCTACTAATTACCGAGCTTTAGGAGGCAGAAGTGGATTAATGCAAGGAATTGTTCTTGCGCTAATAATTATTACGGTTTCGGTGATTATTCCAGCTGTTGGAACTGTTGTTTCGGTATCTTTAATCGCAGCTCCTGCAGCAGCACTTAAGAGCAGAATGCGTTCCATTAATAAATTTGTGTTTGCGTGCGTATTGTCTTCTATTTTTATAGCGCTTTTAGGACTTGCCTTAGCAGTGATTTTAAGACTTTCTGCTGGTGGAACTATCGCGATTTGCGCTGGCTGCTTCTTTTTAGTTGTAAAGCTTAGCGAAAGCATCTTTTTGAAGATTCATGAGATTTATCCTGGTTTTTGCAAAAAATCGTTGTTAAAAAGTCGCTCTGTTGTTCTAGAGTAACAGAGAATTGCGCGTGAAAAATGCGTGCGATTGACGTCGTTTTTGCGCGTTTTATTTATGTTTAATCGCGTAAGTTTATCGACGCCACACAAGTCCAGGTCTGCACATTAGTAACGCAAGACCCCGATAGAAAAGGACAATTATGGCTGAAAATACCATCTCCATCACCGTAAACGAGGAACGCAAGGAGGTGGATGCAAGCTTCACTGGCGTTGAACTTTTCGCGGAAGATAAGAATATTATTGCCGTGCGTTTAAATGGCGAGTTGCGTGATTTGTACACGCCTCTTCATGACGGCGATACCGTGGAATCAGTAGCCCTTGATAGTGAAGATGGCATCGCAATCATGCGTCATTCCGCTACTCACGTGATGGCTCAAGCTGTTCAAGAAATTCGACCAGACGCAAAGTTGGGCGTAGGTCCTGTAATTAAAGACGGCTTCTACTACGATTTCGATGTTGATACTCCATTTACGCCAGACGATTTGAAGCAAATCGAAAAGCATATGCAGCGCATTATTAAAGAGTCTCAAAGCTTCCGTCGCCGCGTTGTAACAGAGGACGAAGCGCGAGCTGAAGAAGCAAATCAACCTTATAAGTTGGAGTTGATTGGAGATAAGGAAGCTGCTCTTGATCCGGCTGCTGCTGGCGAAATTAGCAAGCATGAGCTTAGCATGTACGACAATTTGGATCGCGAAGGCAATAAAGTTTGGAGCGATTTGTGCCGTGGACCTCACCTTCCAAATACGCGCTATATTAAGGCTTTTAAGCTTGAGCGAGTGGCTGCAGCTTACTGGCGTGGTTCGGAGCAGAACCCTATGCTTCAGCGCATTTACGGCACTGCATGGCCTAGCAAGGAAGAGCTTAAGGCTTACACAACTCGCATGGAAGAGGCTGCTAAGCGCGATCATCGTAAGCTTGGTCAAGAGATGGATTTGTTCTCCTTCCCAGATGAGATTGGCCCAGGCTTGGCGGTGTTCCATCCAAAGGGTGCTGCAATCATTAACGCAATGGAAGATTATTCGCGCGAGCAGCACAGAAAGCATCACTATAGCTTTGTACAAACTCCTCACATTACTAAGGGCGGCTTGTACGAGACTTCTGGCCACTTGCAGTGGTACAAGGATGGCATGTACCCTCCAATGAAGCTTGACGAAGAGCGCGACGAAAACGGTAACGTAACTCGCCAAGGTGCTGACTACTACTTGAAGCCAATGAATTGCCCAATGCATAACTTGATCTTTAAGTCTCGCCAGCGTTCCTACCGCGAACTTCCTTTGCGATTGTTTGAGTTTGGTACCGTGTATCGCTACGAAAAGTCTGGCGTTGTGCATGGCTTGACTCGTGTTCGCGGATTGACTCAAGATGATTCGCACATTTACTGCACTCGCGAGCAGATGCGCGATGAGTTGAAGAGCTTGCTTAACTTTGTGCTTGGCCTTCTTAAAGATTTTGGTTTGAACGACTTCTACTTGGAGCTTTCCACTAAGGATGAGCACAAGTTTGTTGGTTCCGACGAGATTTGGGAAGAAGCAACAAACACTTTGGCAGAAGTTGCTAAAGATTCTGGTTTGGAACTCGTGGACGATCCAGGTGGAGCTGCATTCTACGGCCCGAAGATTTCTGTGCAAGCTCGCGACGCAATCGGCCGCACTTGGCAGGTTTCTACTATTCAGCTTGACTTCAACTTGCCTGAGCGCTTTAAGTTGGAGTACATTGCGGCTGACGGTAGTCACCAGCGTCCTGTGATGATTCACCGCGCACTCTTCGGCTCTATTGAGCGCTTCTTTGCTATTTTGCTTGAGCATTATGCAGGCGCGTTCCCAGCATGGTTGGCTCCAGTCCAGGTGACTGGCGTTCCTGTTGCAGACGAGTTCGCTCCGCACTTGCAAAAGTTTATTAGCGATTTGGAAGAGAATATGGTTCGTTGCGAGATGGACAGCTCCGATGATCGTTTTGGCAAGAAGATTCGTAACGCTTCTAAGTCTAAGGTGCCTTTCACTTTGATTGCTGGCGAAGAGGATGTAAACAACAATGCTGTGAGCTTCCGCTTCCGCGATGGTAGCCAATTGAACGGCGTTTCAGTTGAACAAGCTAAAGAGTGGATTTTGTCCATTATTAAGCAGCGCGTTCAGGTGAATACTGCAGAAGATTTTGAGCGCTACACTAAGTAGCTTCCGCGATGCAACTTACGTAGCGTAAATCAACGCAAAACAACGTAAGTCAACGCAAAACATAAACCCGCACTTCTTAATGTTGTGCGGGTTTTGTTTTTATTCTTGATTTATTATTTGAGTGACTTATTACTTTACTTAAGCAGCGCGCGAATTGCTTCGACTTGCTCGCTATTAACTTGACTTGCTGGCTCGCGAACAAGCGTGCTAATCGGCAATCCCTTAAGATTTACAGCAGCTTTAATCGCAGAAATAAACAAGTCAGTAGTGTTGTAAACTGCCATCAAATGGCTGATTCTTTTAGCGCATTCAATAAGATGCGCAAAGTCGCCAGCCTCATACGCTTTATGCAAAGATGCAAAAGTCTCTGGCTCTACATTAGTAAGTCCACAAATCACGCCATTTCCTCCAGCAATCCTGTTAGGAGTGTAATACTCATCAAAGCCAGAGAAAACAACGAAATCTGGGTTTACGCGTCTAGCGGCTTCAATCATTGCGCGAGTATGGCTTATAGTATCTACCGTATCTTTAATACCAACAATATTCGGGTATTTTTCAGCAAGACTTGCAACTAAGCTTGGTGTTAAATCGCTGCCAGTTCTAGCAGGGAAGTTGTATAGAATAACAGGCAAGCTAGTTGCGTTAGCAATTGCACCAAAGTAGCGTTCTGCGGTTGGTGCAGTTGGTCCAAAGTAGTATGGAGACACGGCTACAACAGCATCTGCTCCGCAACTTTCCGCAAACTTAGTAAAGTCAAGCACTTCGTTAAGATTCGTGTTTCCAACTCCTATAAGAACTGGAACTCTGTGATTAACGTGTTCAATAGCAAACTTAGCAGCTTCCTTTTTTACGCTAAGCGGATATGCGTAGAACTCGCCGATGCTACCAAAAATCAATATGCCATTAATCCCAGCGTCAATCAGATGGTCTAAGTGCTTTGCCCATAAGTCGTAGTCAATGCTTCCGTCATCTTTGCTTACAGTTATTGATGGGCAAAAAACGCCTTTAAAAGCATGCAAATCAAGCTTTGCGCTATTAGAAGTAGTCATAAAATTCGTCCTTTTATTTAATTATTCTATGTATTGAATTATGGGGTATAAGACTTTAACTTGCAAAATCTTACACCCCATAAGCAATGATTACTAAAATCGACTATTCAAATAACTTAATTAATTACAGTTTAATACCATACGCCTTCTTTGCATTATTCATGAAGAAATCTTCGTCGTCGCCGAAAAGCTCAACCATTAAGTCAAGATGCTGCTTAAGCGAAGAATTCAACTTAACAACTGGCCAATTAGAGCTAAAGAGTAGGCGATCAGGACTAAACGTGTCGCGTACAAACTTAACAATATCTGGATTTACTGGATTATCTCCAGAAATCTTAATATAGCTGTGTGGAAGCTTTGCAAACGCACGCAAAGCATTGCAGGAATCCTCGTCTAATCCTGGAACATTGCCCAAATGGTTTAGAACAACAGTCACTTCTGGAACTTGCTCAAAAGCTTTAGCCATATCTGAAAGCTCTTCGCCACGATTGCAAAGCTCAAAAGGCATGCCTTTCTTTGCCATTGCCTTAAGGCCACCAATAAACGAAGGCTCTAGGCAGCGTCCGCGTGGCTCGCTTGGAATGTGAAGAGGCTCGCGAATACCAGTTGCGTGAATTGGCACGCGCATAAACGGATCCAGCGTAACTCTAAGCATTTTAGCTAGAATCTTAGGATTAGGATTTTCGCCAATAAGCCTATCTTCTAGCTCGTGGTCTGCAGCATCAACCTCAACGTATACGCCGCCAAGGAAGTCAACTCCCAAATCTGCATACTCTTTTTCTAGCTGCTCGAGAGTAAAAGTGTGGTTTAACTTGTCTAAACCATCAAGCCAAGGCAAGACTTGCTTTGTTGGATCCCAAATATGAAAATGGGAATCTAAAATACGAAGTTGAGACATAATAAATTTTCCTTTCTAAAGTCTTTCTAAAGACTTTCAAATAAAGACTTTGTAGTTATTCGCGAATTACTTAGCTTCTACAAGACCAATCTTGGAGCCCCAAAGAGCGTACCAAGCAACATACAAGAATCCTGGAACGGTGAGCAATACAGCGGCTTCGATTCCAGCAAGATCTTGTACAAAACCGAAGACTAGCGGAATGATTGCAGCGCCAACAATGCTCATAACGAGTGCAGAAGAACCAGTCTTTGCTGCTGCTCCGTGAATTCCCTTAAGAGTAAGGGAGAAGATTGTTGGGAAGCCAATAGAGATGAACAAGTACGCTACAATGTAGGCGATTACAGAAATCTGACCAAGTCCAAGGAATGCTACAAACATAAGCACTGCGCTTAAAGTCATGTACAATCCAAGAATCTTGCCGCCATCAAACTTTGCCATCAAAGGAGTAGTAACAAAGCGGCCGATTGTAAACATTAACGAAACGATTGCAAGCATAGAAGCGGCAACGCCAGTGGTGATTCCAGTACCCCAATGCTTTAGAGCAAAGTCGGAGAACATTGCCATTCCAGCAACTTGAAGTCCAATAAAGATGAATTCTGCAATAATTCCAAGAGTAAAGTATGGCTTGCTCATAAGGTGAATAAAGGAAGAATCACCTTTGCTTTCTTGATCTGCCTCAACGTCTCCTGGAGGAGTAGGAAGCTTAAAGCAGAAGAAGATTGCAATAATCGCAATAAGAACAACGCCAATAACAATGTAAATCAAGCGAGTGTCGCCAAGGAACTTTAATTTAGCAACGTCGAAGCCTGGCTCGTTCTTAGCAACGGTTTTGCCTAAGATTTGACCAAGAATAAGAGGTCCAACAATGTTTCCAACTCCGTTGAAGCTCTGTGCCATGTTGATTCTAAAGGATTCGCCCTTCTCGTCGCCAAGCTTAGTAATGTAAGGGTTGCAATTCGTTTCCAAAGTTGCTGCGCCTAACGCTATAACAAACATTGCAACTAGGAACATTGCGTAGCTTGCTGTAGCTGTTGCAGGAATTACTGCAAATGCGCCAAGAGCAAAGAGGGCGAGGCCGCTTATAACGCCGCCTTTGTATCCAAAACGCTTTGCGATTAAGCCAGCAGGAATTGCCATAACGAAGTATGCGCCAAAGTATGCAACTTGCAAAAGCGCTTTTTGTGTGTTGTTTAAATCTAGATAATTGCCAAATGGTGAGTTTAGTGCATTAACCAAATTCATGGTTAAGCCCCATACAAAGAACAATGATGTTACCAATACAATGGCAATCATAGCTTTAGAGCCATTTTTACTATTCTTAACGACAGCGTTGTCGTTTTCTTTTGTAGTCATCGTCACTCCTGTGTGAGAATAATTTTAAGAATAAGAGTTTGAATAGTTCTTAAATTAGTGGTTATAGCGGTTAATGGTGCGCAAGCTTATTAATTTAGATTACGCACCATTAACTTAGCTAGTTGGATTTCATTGAATCTTAAATTGCATTTGTGATTTAAGACAAAGCGCGATCAAGATGCACGTAGCCGCCATCAACGAATACCCACTGACCAGTGGTGTGCGAAGAACGATCCGAAAGCAGGAATGCAGCTTCGTTTCCAATTTCTTCCGTGGTAGTCATGCGGTTTTCCAGAGGAATCTTGTCGGTAATAACCTTCAAGCGAGCCTGCTGAGCGGCTTCATCGCCGAAAGTCTTAATCCAATCGGCATATAGTGGAGTCCAGCATTCAGAGACAACAATCGCGTTTACGCGCACGCGATCATGAACAAGAGCTGCAGCCCATTCGCGAGTCAAGCCTAAGATTCCGCCTTTTGCAGCAGCATAAGCACTAGTCTTGCCCTGGCCAGTTAAAGCAGTCTTAGAAGAAATATTCACAACAGCTCCGTGGCTTTCCTTCAAGTACTTTACAGCAGCATGAACAGTCTCGTAGTAGTGAGTGAGGTTTCCGTGAATCGACTTCTCGAAGTCGCGCCAAGAAGTGGACTCCAAATCCTTGTTGTCGTTAACGCCAGCGTTGTTTACAATGCCGTCAATATGACCATACTTCTTGTAGGTTTCTTCAACGATTGGTGCAATCTCGTCTGTGTCGTTTAAGTCGAGAATATAAACATCGTAGTTCTTTGTGTATTGCTCAATATCTTTGCGGAATGTTTCTTCTGCAGCGTCCGCACGGTTAATAACTACTGGAATTGCGCCTTCTCTAGCGAGCTGAAGCGTAATGCCTTTACCAATTCCCTTGAATCCACCTGTTACGATGAAAACTTTGCCTTCCAAATGCAAATTCATAATGAACTCCTTTGTTTAAATGATGTGGTTTGCTTTTTGATTATTAAATTATGAATCTTAAATTAGGAACTTTGATTTTTTAAAGTGGCTAGCAATTTAAAATAAACAGCTTAATGTAAACTGCTAGCCACAATTGCATAACTAGCCGCGATAAAGGTACTTTTCGGCTGTTTCCAGCGTCATTTCAGTGCCATTACCTGGGGCAGTTGGTGCAACGTAATTGCCATTCTTGATTTGTGTTGGATGCACAAAGTGCTCGTGCTGATTGTCTACGTATTCAATCATGCGGCCTTCCTTTGTGCCAGAAACTGCAACGTAGTCAAACATTGCAAAGTGGCACACGGCTTCGCACAATCCAACGCCACCTGCGTGTGGGCAAACTGGCTTGTTAAACTTACGAGCAAGCAAGTATTCGAGAACAACTTCTTGTGGACCTGCAACTCGAGTTGCGTCGATTTGCATGATTCCAAATGCGTTTGCTTGCAAGTATTGCTTAAACATGATTCTGCTTTGCATTTGCTCGCCAGTTGCAACTGGTATTGGGTTGATTGCGCGAGCGATTGTTGCGTGGCCAATAACGTCGTCTGGGCTTGTTGGCTCTTCTACCCAAGCTAAGTCGAAGTCGTGGAAGCGATTAATCCAAGTAATTGCTGTTGGAACATCCCACACTTGGTTTGCGTCTACTGCAAGGCGAACGTCTGGTCCGATTGCTTCGCGAGCAAGTGCGAGTCTTCTCAAATCGTCATCTACATTTTGACCAACCTTAAGCTTGATTTGCTTAAAGCCTTTAACTTGCGATTCTTCCTTAGCGATTGCAACCATCTTCTCGTCACTGTAACCGAGCCAGCCTGCAGCAGTGGAGTAGCCTGGGTAGCCGTTTACAAGCAGGTCAGCGATTCGCTCTTCCTTACCTTTTTGACCATCTTGCAAGAACTCGATTGCTTCTTCTGGTCTTAAAGCATCGGTCATGTAGCGGAAGTCGAGCGTGGAGACTAATTCCTTTGGATCCATCTCGGCAAGCAAGCGCCACAATGGCTTTCCAGCTCGCTTTGCTTTAATATCCCACAATGCGCTCAAAATAGCGCCAATTGCCATGTGTTCTACGCCTTTTTCAGGACCTAGCCAGCGAAGTTGCGAGTCGTGAACAAAAAGATCCCATGCAAGTCGCATGTTGTCTAGTAATTCTTCTACATTTCTGCCGATAAGCACTTGAGACATGGAGTCGATTGCTGCGCAAACAACATCGTTGCCGCGGCCAATTGTAAATACAAATCCAACGCCTTTGATGCCATCGTCTAGGCTTGTTTTGATTTCTACGTATGCGGATGAATAATCTGGATCTTTGTTCATTGCGTCGGACCCAGAAAGCGTTTGCGACGTAGGGAATCTAAAATCATAGGTTTTTACTGATGTAATTGTACTCATAACGATTTGTGCTCCTTTGCTTTAAGATCGTTGTGACCTACACTCGTAATTCTATATCAAAAGAATAGAAAAATGTTGTAGTTTGTGTAGAAATTTTCGTAAAGCGATTTTTGCGAATATTTCGGCAATGGCACAATGTGATAAATGTCATATTTTTGATTTTTCTATGATTGAAAAATTGAGCTTTTTAGTAAGGGGAATCGCGCATTTAATCCGTGTTTTGCTTGCGACTAATGGCAAATAATTTTATTATTCGGCGTGTCGTAAGAAATTTTCGCGATTTTTGTGCGCTAAATGTGAAATAGTGTATTATGGATTCTGTAATAACCTTGATAAATCAAGCAATAATTCCATTTTTCAGTTTTTCTGTCAACTTGTGTTATTGTAGATAATCTTAAGTATGTATGCGAATTTTTCTTTAAGATTAGTGATTTAGATAGAAAATGTTTTAGATGGAGAATGCGTTAAGCAAAAACGCGTAGAAGCTAGAAAGGGAGAAAAATGGCAATAAATAGCAAACAAAGTGGTTTAGAAGAATCTGAATCTTCGAAGCCTAGAATTACAGAGCTTGCTAAAGAAGCTGGTGTTTCTCCGTCTACAATATCGAAGGTTATAAATGGCAGATCGGGAGTATCGGAAGAAACTCGAAGACGTGTAGAAAAAGTTCTAGCTAAAAGCGGTCGCGATTATTCGCTTGTTAGCACTAAAATTTCTCCAACAGTTGAGTTGCTTGTAGATTACGTTGCAAATAATGGCACTATTGAGATGATTACTTACGCGTCTCGTTGGGCGCAACGAGAAGGATTGGCGCTTACGGTTGCGCAAACCGATAATGGCAAAAAGCGCGATGAATGCTTGCGTGGAATCGTAGATAGAAACCCTTTGGGCGTTATATCGCAAATGTCTGATCTAGAAGAAAAAGATAAAGAATTTTTGCGTATGCGCAATATTCCGCTTGTGATTATTGACCCAGTTTCTATAGGCAACGGCAACGATCACACGATTTCTATTGATAACTGGACAGGCTCCTACGAGCTTACTCGGCATTTGATTAGTTTGGGTCATAAGCGAATCGGTGTTATTACAGGACCATTAAACGTTCAATCTGGTGTCGCGCGATTTGCTGGCTACAGCGCTGCTATGGAACAAGCTGGTTTGCGTGTTGATAAAGACTTAGTAAAAGAGGGCGATTATCTTCCAGAGCTTGGTTACAAAATGGCTTGCGATCTTTTGGATTTACCTAAAGGCAAGCGTCCAAGTGCGATTTTTGCTTGCAACGATATTACTGCTGTAAATGTGTATCGTGCAGCTCGCGAGCGCGGAATTAAGTTAGGAACAGAGCTTTCGGTTGCTGGCTTTGACGACGTTTATCCAGCGCAATATTTGATGCCATCTTTAACAACTGTTAATCAGCCTTTTGATATTATGGCAAAAAACGCTGTTAGCATGATTCTTGCGATTCGAGAAGGCAAGCAAATTGAAAATCAGCTAGTTCTTCCTGCTCATGTTGTTATTCGAGACAGCACTCAGCCTGTTATTGATTTATAGAAAACTTGTAGGAGTTTGTTACATACAAAATGTGGACGCAACTTAAATCAAGAGTTAACCCAAGAGTTAAATCAAAATAAATTGCGTCCACAAATTGTTTGTTCTAAATATTGCGTATTTATTTATTTATTTATTGCTTATTTTTAGAAGACTACGCCAACACTACATCAAGCTTGTGTAAATCTTGCGAATATCTTCCAAAGTGGCCTTGCGTGGGTTTCCTGGAGTGCAAACATCTGCCAAAGCATCTTGGCTTAAGCCTTCAATATCTGCCTCGCTAGCTCCAACTTCGCTAATCTTAGTAGGATTTCCAAGCTTAACTGTTAAGTCGTGAACCGCCTTTACAGCAGCGTTACGAACGGTTTCAAGGTCATCGGTGTATGCGTTTGGAACGTCGAATGCTGCAGCAATATCGCGATACTTTTCGCCACTGTAATCCTTGTTATATTCCATAACAGGAGCGAGCAAAATTCCGTTTGCAACGCCATGAGCAACGCCAAGGCGACCGCCGAGTGGGTGAGCCATGCCGTGAACCAAGCCCAAGCCAACGTTGGAGTAGGCCATGCCAGTTATATAGCTTGCGTAAGCCATTTGTTCGCCTGCTGGAACATCTCCATCTGCGCTCTTTGCAAGGTTTTGTGCAATCATGCGAATTGTTTGCAAAGACAGGCAATCCGAAAGGCTCCATGCACCTGGAGTAATGAAACCTTCGATTGCGTGTGTGAGTGCGTCCAAACCAGTTGCAACCTTAAGCGAGCGTGGCATGGAGTCGGTGAGATCTGGGTCTACGAATGCAACGATTGGAATATCGTGAGGGTCTACTGCAACGAACTTGCGAAGCTTTGCGGTATCGGTAACAACATAGTTGATTGTTGTTTCGGAAGCGGTTCCTGCTGTTGTTGGCACGCCAAAGATTGGCACAGAAGGATTCTTTGTATCTGCAACGCCTTCTAGAGAAAGAACATCGCTAAACTCTGGGTTAGCTACAATAATTCCAATGCCTTTGCAAGTATCTTGCGGAGAGCCGCCGCCGAGTCCAATAAGGAAGTCTGCGCCAGATGCCTTGAACTTTTCTACACCGTCTTGAATGCATTCAACAGGTGGATTTGGCTTTACGTTGTCAAATACTTCGTATGGAAGACCAGCGGATTCTAGAACGTCTGTAACTCTTTTAACGGTTCCAGTCTTTACAAGAACAGGATCTGTTACAACAAATGCTTTTTTGAATCCATGTGCTTTAGCAACGTTTGGAATCTCTTTGATTGCTCCACGACCAAAGTAAGCAGTCTGATTAAAAATCATTCTATAGACCATGCGAAAATCTCCTTTGAGTTTCTTGTTGGCTTATGCCAAATTTTTGGTAGTCGATTAATATTTTACAATATTGCATGACATTTGGCGAGTGTGTAAATAAGCGTTTTGTTACTAAAATTAACAAATAAACAATTAAAATGAACATAAACTAACTAAATTTATGCATTTTTATTTATTTTAGATATAAATAAGCACATTTATAAAAATTCGAGCACATGATTTGTAATGCTTATTTTGAAGGAAAAATATTAAACATGTTAAGAAAAATTCTTTAATTTATAGTGTTGTAGTTGCCAAATTGACTTATTTTGCATTAAAAATTGACTTATTTTGTATTGACTAATCGCGTGAAATGCAAATTTGAGCTTGTAACATTAACAATCTTATGCAAGCTCCTCATACTAAAGTATGACGATTTTATATAAGAGCATTTTTCTATCAAAATTTAATATCAAAATTCCTATTATTCCAATGAAAATATCAGCCTTACGCACTATAGAGAATGCGTTTTTAATCCCGTAAATTGTAATTGTAAGGTAATCACAGAAGTATGTGAGGTGCAAAATGAGTGTTGAAAATAGTCAAGATACGCGTTTTACGCAAATGAATTATTCCGCTCAAGAAGGTTTGATTGGCGAGACTGCGGTTGCAGCTTTGCATGTTGTAAAAGATTTTGGCAAGGGCGCAGGCATTGTTCACGCTTTACGAGATGTAAGCGTTAGCTTTGAGCGCGGCAAGTTTACTGCGATTATGGGTCCTTCTGGTTCCGGAAAGTCAACGTTAATGCATTCCTTGGCTGGTCTTGACAGCGTTAATTCTGGAAAAGTTTTGGTTGATGGACTAGATATTACAGGCATGAGCGATAAGCAGCTTACGCTCATGCGCCGCGAGATGGTTGGGTTTATTTTCCAAAGTTTTAATCTTCTTCCAATGTTTAGTGCTGAGCAAAATATTCTTATGCCTCTTACTTTGGCAGGTAAAAAGCCAGATAAGCAATGGTTTAATACTTTGGTTAATACTCTTGGCTTGCAAGATCGTTTAAAGCATAGGCCTGCTGAGCTTTCTGGCGGTCAGCGCCAACGCGTTGCAATTGCTAGAGCTTTAATCTCTAAGCCTTCCGTAGTTTTTGCAGATGAGCCTACTGGCAATCTCGATTCTGCTTCTAGCTTGGAAGTTTTGCATTTTTTGAAGAAGTCGGTAACGGAGCTTGGTCAAACTGTGATTATGGTTACTCACGATGCTGTTGCAGCGTCTTATGCGGATAGAGCAATCGTGTTTGCAGATGGTCAAATCGTTGAAGACGTGCAAAATCCTACTGCAGAAGGCATGAGCAAGATGCTTATGGAACGCAGCGAGGCTGGTATTAATAATCAGTCTGCTCAATTGCAATAAAAGGTGGTGAAGTTAGAATGTGGAAAATCGCACTAAAACTTATGCGTAAAAGCGTGCGCATGCTAATCGCCTCTGGAATTGCAATTCTTATAGGCAGCATGTTTATGAGCGCTACTTTGCTTTTTGTAAATAGTGTTGACGACTTGATGGTTCGCAATGCAACAGAAGAATTTAGTAGTGCAAATTATGCAATCTCATCTAAAGGTTCTAACAATTCTCCGAGTGGTGCAATTCATTATAAGGATCTTCATTTAGACAAAATATCGAAGATGCCTGGTGTCAACGGTATTCGTAGTGACGATGCGACTGCGCTTGTAAGAGTGGAAAAAGGTGATAAATCAGCTACGAGTATTGCTTGGTCTAGTGGTTTGTATGGAAATCTTCCTGTGTATAAATCAACAGAAGGTAGAGATCCGCAAGAAATAGGCGAAATCACGCTTATTAAAAGTATTGCTAAATCAATACATGCAAACATTGGCGATACTATAACTTTGGTTAAAGTAGATGACACTGGCGGAGATAAAGAAAAATCGTACGATGTTCGTGTGGTTGGTCTTGTAGACGATGGAGAACATTCTCAAATACCAGTTTCAAATCGCGGCACGTATCTTGGTGGCGTAACGAATGATTTTTGTGCAAAACTCAAAAATCTTAAGAATTTTGACAATCAAGTTGTGCAAAGCAAAGTATACATGAGTATTGATGAATCTAAAATAAACGATTTATCTCCTAAGATTAGCTCTTTGCTTCCAGAGCAATTTTCTCTTATGTCTAGGCACGAAGTTGGTGTAAGAGCTGTTCGAAATGTGTCTAACGGCACTAATTTTGTAACCATGTTCTTGCTATCTTTTGGTATTCTAGCGTTGCTTATTTCTTCGCTTGTTATAGCAAACACATTCCAAGTGTTGGTTGCTCAACGCAGACGCACTCTTGCACTTTTGCGCGTAATTGGCGCACAGTCACACCAGCTTTATGCGGCAGTTTTGCTTGAAGCTGCAATACTTGGAGTTATTTCTGCGTGCGTTGGTGTGCTTTGCGCAATCGGATTTATGGGCGCAATTAGTAACGTGAATATTAATTCTGGACCATTATCTAAGATTCCTTTGATTGTCTCGCTTCCAGCGGTTGTGTGGCCAATAGCAATTGGCGCGATTGTAACAGTTCTTGCATCTATGAGTGCTGCTCGATCTGCTACAAAAGTAACGCCTATGGAAGCGTTGCGACCAATGGATTTGATTAAAGATAAACGTGCAAGCATTCTTCGCTCTGTTTTTGGCGTTCTATTTATTGTTGTAGGTATTTTATTTACGGCTTTAAGTGCTACTTCTTTGGCAAGCATGATTGCTCAGCAGTCGCCTAATGCTGGTGCTGACTCTTGGAGAACTTTGCTTGTGGCAGTTTTTGGATGCGCGCTTGTGTTTATTGGAATTATTATTACAGCAACATTCTGGATGCCGTTTGCTATGAAGGCAACTGGCGCAATCATGGCACTTTGTGGGCCTTCATCTAAGGTTGCTAACGCAAACGTGCAACGAAACCCTAGAAGAGTTGCGGCAACTGGAACGGCTTTGCTTATTGGCGTAACGCTTGTTTCAACGGTAGTAACTGGCGCAATCTGCGGTAAAGCAACTCTTAAAGGTGTTGTTGATGACCGTTACAGTGTTGACATTATTATTCAAGGCAAGAATGTTGATGAGTCTTTAGCTGCCGATATTTCAAAGATTAGTGGAATAAAGAATACTGAGTTGCTTCCTGCAGTTCCTATGACTTTTAAGAACGCTAAGGGTAAAACTGAGTATGCTATGGCAGCTGGAGTTGATAATGTAAATCAACTTAAAAATGTAATGCACACTGACCTTGATGGCGTTAGCATAAACAAAGATTCTATACTTTTGCCTAAGTTTAATAACGAAGGCGGCGAACCTTTTGAGCTTAAAAAAGGAAACCTTAATCTGCAAGCTTACGTAGAAAAGTACAGTTCTGGTGAAACAGACAGTGATAATATTACGCCATTTACTGGCATGAATACAGACTCTAGTAATAACGATAAGAGCATTACTGTAAAGCAAGTTCAGTTTAAGACGTATCGAAATGTTGGTGTGTATTCAAATAATACTGCTTTTGTGAGCAAATCCTACTTCAATAACTACCTTAAGCCTACAACGCATATGCTGCTTATTTCGGTAGATTCTAGCAAAGCTAATCTTGTAGATATTGCTAAAAACATTCAAAATGTTACATCTAGCTATGCGGAGGTTATGGCTACTGGAAGTGTGTTCGAACGAGCAAAGTGGGAGAGTGCTATCAATTCAATAATGATGGTGCTTGTTGGCTTAATAGCAGTAGCTGTTGTGATTGCTTTAATAGGCGTTGCAAACACATTAAGCTTGTCTGTTATTGAGCGCACTAAAGAATCTGCAACTTTGCGCGCAATCGGTATGACAAGAGGCCAGGTTAGAAGATCTCTTGCGTTGGAAGCAACGTTGATTTCCTTAACAAGCACTGTTTCGGGCTTGATTGTTGGAACAGCGTTTGGGTGGATTGGATCCTACATGGTATTTAGCATAATTGGCAAAGTTCCGTTTGTAGTTGATTGGACTATTTACGCGGTTCTTGCTCTAATCGCTTTGCTTGCAGCGCTTCTTTCCAGCGTGCTTCCAGCTCGTAGAGCAGTGAAGTCTTCGCCAGTAGTTGCGCTCGCAGAAGAATAAACTATATGTTGTTATAACATATATTAAATTAATTATAAAAACAGAAATAATGCTGGTGTAGTTGTGCATCAGCATTATTTTTTTCTGCATAATGGGCGACACGCGCAAAAAATAATGTGATATATATTAAAAAAATAGATAGATTTTATGCATAAAATACAATTATTTAAATATTATTAGTATCTATTTATAATTTTATCGGGAAAATCGAAAAAATTAAGTATTAAATATTTGTTATAACAACTTAAGTGAAAAATTTTTCGAATATTGTGCGTTGAAAGCTTATTTATTTCTCTGTTATGATTTTGATTCGACTGCTGATATAAGCATAAATTAAATATGAGGCCGCTACGAGCAAGGAGTAGAAGAATATGGTAACGGTCAATAAAAGATCTGCCGCAGCTGCTGCAGGCGTAACTGTTATGAGTCATCGCCGTGCTCCTAAGGCTTAAAGCTTGTAAAAATAATAAATAATCTAAATCTAATAAAAAATAATCTTAATTTGCGTCTATTTGTGCATTATGCATTAATAGCAGCATTTTTATATGTTTTGTATGGAATTTATAGATTTAAGATTGGCTTAATAGAATGATTCTCGGCATGAAAAGGTTATTCTTCAAATGTTTTACAGACAGATTGCTTTACAAAAATGCATGCCATTTGAACTTCGTCTGCCAACTAATGAGCAAGAAAAACAACATTATATTATACGTTCTAGCTCATAGTATATTCAACAAGCAACCTCTTAAACTCAGGAACCTTAGTTTCTGGAATAACCAACAAGTATTTACCGTGAGGAATCAAATAATGATTCGCAAAAATCACAGAAGCCCTC
>CAMPUL010000021.1 GCA_946997215.1 Gardnerella vaginalis | reverse complement strand
TTTTCGCGCTACGCTTTAAGCGAAAAGGCAGGTCGGAGCGCAAGCCATTTTGTGCATTCACACTACGTGAACGCTTTTTTAAGGAACGCTACTAGAGCGCAAACTTTTATCTACTTGAGTGCTTACGGCGCTTAGCAGACACTCCAAATCCTGCCAGCCCAACAAACACAGCAGCGAACGCGCTTAGCGTTGCGGAATCAACGCCAGTTTGCACTCCCATGTTTCCACGCGAGTTGCTGCCCTTGTTCGCCTTTGCAGCATTAAAAGCCGCACGAGCTGCACGAAGTCGCATAGTCGCAGCTTCAACCTGCTCGCGAGTGGCATTAGAGTCAGCAAGCACGCGGCGAGCGTTTTCTAGAGCATCATTAAACTCCTTAACAACGCTTGCATCCACGCCATTTGCAACCTTAGCGCCAGCACCAGCACCATTGGCAACATCTGCAAGAGCACCATTCACTTCAGCTTGCAACATTGACTTATCAACAGCGTTTGCGTTTGCGTTATTTGCATTATCCGCGCCATTGTTGCCATTGTTGCCATTGTTGTTGCCGTCGGAATCGTCATCACTACTACCCGAACCAAGCGAGTTGTAGAAGTCAATCATCTTCTGCCTTATAGCTTGCAACTTTCTAAGCGCTTCGTCAACCTGAGCCTGCGTAGCGTTTGGATTACTAAGCACATCATTCGCTTCGTTCAGCGCCTTGTTGTACTCAGCTATATCCTTGCCATCTGCAATCAAGAACGGAATCGACTTGCGGAATGTAGGGTCATTATCTGCCTCATTACGCAAATAAGACTTGTCGGTGCCATGCTTGGCTCTAAGGGCAGCCTTGGTATCCTGGAGCCTCTTCAAAGCTTCGTCAATCTGCGCCTGAGTTGCGTCCTTGTTACCAAGAACCTTATTCGCTTCATCAAGCGCCTTCTTGTACGCGTCTGCTTCTGAGCTTCCAGCAGCATTCTGATACTCAGGAGTCTTAGTGAAGTCGCCATCAGCATTGGACTCAGTCTGCAACTTGGTCTTATCAGTCTTATGAGAATCAGCAAGATTCTTCTTAGCCTCTTGAAGCTTCTTCAAAGCATCATCAACCTGCGCCTGAGTAGCATTCTTGTCACCAAGAACCTTCTTAGCGTCTTCGAGTGCCTTCTTGTAGGCTTCAGCCTCAGGAGAATCAGCAGCATTCTGATACTCAGGAGTCTTAGTGAAGTCAGAATCCTTACCAACCTCAGTCTTCAAATCGTCGACTTTGGTCTTGTAGTTGTCGGTGATTTGCTTCTTAGCTTGCTTCAAAGCATCGAGTGCATCGTTAATTTGTTGCTGCGTTGGACGTTCATAAGGCTTCTTGGTTGAATCTGCTGCATCCTTTACAAGATTGCGAGCTTTCGCGAGCGCATTCTTATATGCAGCAACATCGTCATTGTCTACCTTCTTAGCGTCAGCACCATCCTTCTTCTTATCGTTAGCATTCTTGAACTCTGGCGTAGCTTCAAAGTCTAAAGTAGACTTCTTTGCTTCTTTGTCAAGCTCAGTGGCATCAGTTTTGTAGGCATCAAGAGCTTTACGCTTTTCGTCGAGCGTCTTGAGAGCCTCGTCAATCTGCTTCTGAGTTGGCTGCTCATCCAAAGGCGTCTTATTCTCAGGATTTGCCTTCTTAAGCAACTCCTGAGCCTTGGCCAATGCCTTGTCGTATGCCTTCTTAGCTTCCTTAGCAGCCTCATTCTTCTCGGTATCTTCAACTAACTTAGTTGAGTCAGTTTTATCTACCTTCATGAAGTGAGGATCAGAGGCGTTGCGGTATGCGTCAGAATCCTTTGTGCCTTTAACAGCAGGATTTTTACCCTCTGCGTCTTTACCGTGTTCACCAACACTCTTTTTGAGCTTGGTGGTGTCGGTCTTATAGGCGTCAAGCGCCTCTCGCTTCTCGTTCAGAGTCTTAAGCGCGTCGTTGACTTCCTTCTGAGTTGCACCAGGCTTCTTGAGCAATTTCTTAGCAGCTTCCAAAGCTTTGTCATAGTCATCACGAGCCTTAGATGCTTTAGCGTTCTTATCAGCATCAGCAGTCGTACCATCTTTGCCCTTATAGTCAGGCTTTTCCGTATTCTTATACGCAGGCGTCTGCTTGGTATTGTCATGCTCGTTAACAGACTTAAGCAAATCGTCGGTCTTAGTCGCAAACTTGTTCAAATCTGCAATAGCATCGTTCATTTCCTTAAGGATTGCATCAACATCCCTATTCAGCGGCTCGCCATGTGCATGTGCCTGAATATTATCCAATGCATTCGCATTATTAACATCAATATTCGCATCAGGAGTATTAGAAGTTGGGATTTCTGTATTACCCTGCTTATCCTTAGGCATATTTTTATCAAGCGCATGGTCTAGCTTCGTTACGGCATCGTCATACTTCTGCTTAGCAGCCTGCGCTTCTTTACTTGCATCATCTGCGGACACATTCTTGTATGCTGGGCTGTGTTGTATGGCAATATCGTTAAACACAGCTGCCGAAAGCCTGCTGGTGTCGGTTGCGTAGGTGTCGATAATCTTGCGCGCAGCAAGCAGCTTATCTTTAACTCTGTCAACTTCTGTTTGCGCTATAGTGCTACCAGGCTTCTTTAGATTTTTCATCAAGTCTTTTGCAGCGTGATAAGCGTCGTTATAGTCTTTGAAGTCCTTAGCAGCTTGAGAATTTTCGCCTTCAGCGTGCGCCTTATCAAAGGCATTGAAGTAGGCTGGCATCAAATAACCACTGAAGTTGTCCGCAATAGCTTCAGCTAAATCAGTTGCCTTTGTTTGATACTTATCAGCATGAAGTGCTTCTTCTGCTTTTTCAAGCGCTCCCTTAGCCTTTTTTACATCGGCATTTGTAGCATTCTTGTCACCAAGCACTCTCTTAGCTTCTGCGAATGCGTCATCGTAATTCTTAACGGCTTGCTGTGCATCAGGATCGTTAGTCTTCGCCTCTGCATTCTTATAGAACACACTCTGCTTGTTAGCATCGTTTGGATCAGGGTTATCGAAGCTCTTTTGAACGGCAGCATCAAGAGGAGCCTTGTCGGTTGCGTTCTTGTCGAGCGCATCCTTAGCATCCTTAAGCTTCTTGATAGCCTCGTTCACTTCCTTTTGAGAAGCGTTTGGATCCTTAGAAAGTTCGTTTGCCTTCTTTACAGCAGCATCGTATGCTTTTCGCTCATCATCATTTGCGTTTTGATAAGCTGGGTCGGCGGTCTTGAGTTTGTCGTTGCCAGTCTTAGCAGCATCGCCCGTATTCACCTGACCATGCTCAGCAATAGCAGCATTAAGCTTGTCTTTGTTAGTGCTGTACTTATCAAGTTCCTTACGCGCAGCATCAAGCTTTGCCTTAGCGTCGTCAACAGCCTTTTGTGTGGCGTAGTCGTCAGCCTTTACCTTCTCAGCTTCAGCAAGCGCTTCATCGTAAGCTGTCTTGGCGTTCTTAGCAGCATTATTCCTTTCGGTGTCATCAGAACCATCGGCCTTCTTAAAGTCAGGCTCAGTAACGTTCTTATACTTATCGCTTGCCTTCGTACCAGTTGTAGCTTGCTGACCTGGAGCAGGTGTGCCATCTTCATTAATAGACTTGTTCAGCTCTTCCTTCTTTGTGGCGTCACCATCAAGCTCGGCGCGAGCCTTATTAAGGTTAATCGTTGCGTTATCAACCTCAGCCTTAAGCTCTTCACTTAAATCAGTATCAGCTTTAGTTCCAACTTTTTCAAGCGTTTGTTGAGCAGCACTAAGCGCATCATCATACGCTTTCTTCTTAGCGTCCGATGCGTTGTAATAGGTAGCATCGGTAGGCGTCTTCTTGCCATCATTTGTCACCGCATGCTTATCAACAGATGCCTTAAGATTATCCTTCTTATGATTCATCTGCGGCACAAAGATAACGTTAATTGCCTTTGCTGTATTGCCTGTATTGCGGCCTTTCTCCAGATAAACATCCTTATAGTACGACATTGCATACGGCTGAACAAACAAACGTGCCTTGTAAATCTTGTCCTTTTTGCCGGCTACCGTTACAGAGCCAGCTTCTAGATCCCATGAATACGAACCAGCTATTGATAAATTATCACCGAGGTCTACGTCAGAATTAGAAACTTTCTGACTTCCCTGCCAATAAGCGCCGCTCATATTGCCAAGCGTAAGCTCGCCCGTTGGCTCGCCATTTTGCAACGCATAGTGCATGTGCGACTTCTGCGCGTTAGTCCCTGTACCTTCATAGGAAAGCAGCTCGCCGCCCTGAAGGTCACGCAAACCAGCTTGCTTGTCTTTTGGCGTGGCCTTCAGCAAGCCAAGAATCTTTGTTGTATCAAACTCTTGTGCCTTAGTTGGGTCGTAACGATAGATGATAGTTGTGTGACTATCATTACTCCAAGAAATACCCT
This sequence comes from Gardnerella vaginalis, assembly GCA_946997215.1. Taxonomy (GTDB): domain Bacteria; phylum Actinomycetota; class Actinomycetes; order Actinomycetales; family Bifidobacteriaceae; genus Bifidobacterium; species Bifidobacterium vaginale_I. The sequence goes on along the minus strand of CAMPUL010000021.1, from coordinate 24,317 downwards.
CGTCGGTATCGCGACCATCAATCTTAGTCTTAGTCCACGAAACGTCGTAATCTGTTCGAATATTTGGAAGCTTTGTAAGCTTGCTCTCTTTTACATTAGACGTAAACTCGGCAACAGCCTTATCGGTCTTGATCTTAACGGTAATCGTATTTTCCGCCTGACCGTTAGAAATGCCCTCATTAGCTTTACCAGCTGCAGTAAAATTGCCCTTAAGGTACGAAAGCGAAATCTGATCTTTGCTGGTAAGGCCAATCTTTTCATTGTCTTTGTTAGCATTAAAAATAGCTGTCTTAATACGGTCAATCTCAGCTTTTGAGTAATCGAGTGGGTTAGCGACAAAGACCGCTTCGCTACCAGTTGGAACTTTGTACTCAGTGTCCTTGAGCTTCTTCAACACAAGGTCGCTGAGCTTAATCTTAGGAGCATCCTTTTCATCTAAGCCCTCAAAGTGGATTACAGCATTACCAGCTTCGTCAAACGTGATTTTATTTGGATTTACGCTGTTAATCTTTGCGAGCTTCTGTGCGATTTCGTTCTTTACATCTTGCGAAAGATTAGTCGGGTCTTCCACAACAGGCTTATCAATAACATCGTTATAACGCACAATAGTCAGCGGAATAGCCTGCGACTTAAAACCAAGATCAGTAACGAAATGGGTATTTACAATAGATACACCAACTTTACTATTTGCTTTCGTTAATGCACTCTTATCGTATTCGTTGCTTTTAGTAGGAATTTTATCAGCGATAGTATCTAACTTTCGTTTACCAACCTTGCTTAACGCTTGAATTTGTGCTTCTAGCGATAGACCATCAATACTACTCTTGTTAACATGCGTTGTTTTGCCATTCTTTTTAGCACCATCCATAGCATTGTTGACATCATCTTCGGTGATAGCAGCATCACTTACTTTTTTAACAATAGTTCCAGCACTTTTCGGAGGTACTAACAGAGCCGCTCTGAATTGATTTGATACCGCATCTTCTTTAGCACTTCCAGGAATTGGAGTTGGATTAATCTGAATCGAACGCGTTGCAGAATAACCTTGCGCATTCTTAATACCTTTGGAAGCACCACGTTCATCTTTACGGAAAATCCTATTCATGGTAAGTGTTGCAGAACCATCACCGTTCTTTTCAAACACATATTCGCCAGAATATGGCTGATGTCCATCATTGTCGGAATCAAAATCAATACTTCCTGCAGTTTTTTTGGTATTAATATGGTTTGAAGTTGAAGGAAATACAGCTACACGCGTAACAGCCTTATCTGCTCCATTAGCATCTTTCTGTTTAGGAAGCTTAAATATTATAGGATTATTTGCGAGTTGCTCATCATACTGATTATCCACTGTACCAAAGCCATAAACGTTCGGCATTTCACCTGTTTTACTAGAGAAAGCTACTTCGTTTGTGCCACCATTAGAAGCGCGATTCTGATCTACAGGCGCAGGAGTCTCAGGTTGCTTATTTACAGACGTAGTGCCCTCAGATTTAACATCAGTCTTACCTTCAGTATTATCAATCTTTACTACAGTCTGCTCATTCTGATTAGTCTCATCAGTCTGCTTCTTTTCATCAACCTGCTGCTTAGAGTCATCAGAAGTCTTAGAGTCATCATTCTTAGCAGTTAAATTCTGCGTATTTGCAGGCGCAGAAGGATTAACAGGCGTAGAAGTAGCCTCCGCAGCCATTGCAGGAGTTGCGCCAAAAGCAATCGCAGCGCCAGCGATTACGCCAGCAGCACCAACAGAAAGAGCAGCCACCTTACGAATATCAACAGCCTTCGCAGCCTTATCCTTTTCAGAACCAAATGCCTTGTTGGAATGTTTAGCAGATTTTGTAGTCATGTTCTCCTCTTTCCGTGAGTTTAATTCGATTTATTTGATATCGCTTTGCGCGCCAACCTTAGCTCTCAAAGCCTTATAGTTTTTGACAATAGTTTTACAAAGTCTTATAGCGTACATCTATAATGATGTAATCACCCTTTGATAAATCATTATAACATTTTAGAAAAAATTTTGAAGACAACTAACAAATGTTTATAGCTTTCAGGGAGAGGTACCCCCCCCCCCCCAGGCCTTTTATTTTAAGGGTTTTTGCGAAATATTTTTTTAGAAAACGCTTGCGATTTCAACACGCCAAACACCGTTTTTAGCTTACTCATCTAAACATTTGTATATGATACAAATCACATTTTTAGACCCTTTGTGGCGCGACGACCTACCTTTTCACTTAGAGCGTAGCGCGAGAGGCGCTTTGACTGAGCTTGAAATTGCATAGCGCGTTTCAAGCTCCTTCAAAGCGTGATTTGGCTCAAATGTAAAGTCCAGTGGACTTTACATGCCAAATCAGCCGAGCGGCTACTAATAGCTGCGCGCGCCAACCTGCTGGAGCGCTTGAAGCGTAGCGCGCGAAGGCAATTTTGCGCGCTGAGCAGCTCAAGGCAGAAGCATTGCTTCTGCGCTGCGAAGACGTGAGCGCAGCTAATCTGCGCGAGCGACATAGCGCGGCTAATCCGCGCGAACGTAGAAACACCCAGCCCTCCTACACACCAAATAGGAAGGCGCGCAACACCAAATATGGAATATCGCTCGCGTTATATTTGCATCATGAACGAGACAAATATAACGAAATTAAGCCAAAAAACGTTACAAATGTCTCATCAATGATGCAAATATAACGAAAATCAGTCAAAAATCGTTACAAACGTCTCGCTCGTGAGACATTTGTAACAAATCTTGGTCAAAGCTCTGTCAAAGCGCGCTGCGAAGTAAAATCTCCTCAAGTGCGCGCTTAACCGAGTCAGGCAACGTGCACTTCCATTGTGCCCACTTAGCAACCTCAGGATGCTGCGGCGCATGCGCGTTAGTCAAGTCAACGCTTTGCTGATGGCGCTCAAAATCGCTCTCGCTAATGTACTCAAGCGCGCAAAGCTCGCTTATAGCACTCGCGCTACCGCCAGCCTGGCGAATCGCATCAAAAGCAATCTCCTTGCCGCGGTACGGCATTTGCGCTTTAAGTAGCAGCCTGTAGCAATCGCCAACCTTAGGGTCTTGCGCAATGCACAGTCCGCCATCCACAATCACTCGTACACAATCGCAAACAGGCACATTGTGCACAGAAACAGTAAGACTTAGCGTAGATTCTTCGCCTTCATATGAAACTTCTACAGCCTTAGATTCAAACTGATTTTGCCCAACAAAAACGCGGATTTTGCCAAAGTCAGGGCAAGCAACGCCTCTAAACACCACGCTCCAATCGCGCTTAGAAGGCAGCGAATCAACAGCACTACTGCAACCCGTTGCGGCATTGATCACAAATTGTGTAGACGCATTGCCATCACCGTCGCAGGAGTCGCGCCAAATCAACTCCATGCGAGTATCGGCAGTTTTCCCAGCGCACGCGTCTTCAAATCTGCCGTTATCTTCGCGCATAACAAACTCGCCGTTCGCACCTGGGAATGCAAGAACGCGCAAATCTCGCGGATTTTCAACGCTATTAACCGCAGCCGCCGCCTGATCGCTACTTGCGCAAGACGCTTCGCTTGGCAAAACTTGCATTGGAATAATAGCCCCAGCGCGCGCAAACGCTGGCACGCGGTCGATTCCTCGCCAAACCTCAAACCTGCGCCCCGCACCGCCGCGCGAAACGTAGCGCCTTCCATCAAAGAAATCGTACCAATCGCCTTCTGGAAGCCAAACGGCAGTGCATCCGCGCTCAACTTGCGCGCACCCCTTACTAACGATTGGCGCAACAACAAGCTGGCTGCCAAAACGGTACTCGTTCGGCATCTCGTATGCTGCAAGCGTTTCTGGCGATTGCCAATACATTGGCTCTACGATTGGTCTGCCATCAACCGCCGCGCGATAATTCATCGTATATAAATAAGGCAGCAATTGCGCGCGAAGTCGCAGCATTTTAACCATCGCATTGCGCGTCTCGGCTGGGAAATTCCACGGCTCTTTGCCAGCAAACGGCGAGCAGCTGGAGTGAAGGCGATTAATCGGGCTAAACGCGCCGAAAGCGTACCAGCGCGCCTCCAACTCATCGCATCGCACGCCAAGCATGTGACCGCCAATATCGTGACTCCACCAACCGTATCCAATGTTGGAAGCTGTGGCCGTAAAGTAGGTTTGGAAAGCCAGCGAATCCCACGTTGTTACGCTATCTCCCGAGAATCCCACTGGGTAGCGGTGCGAACCAGGCCCAGCGTAGCGCGAGAACGTAAGCGGCCACGCACCGCCGCGCCCCGAATCCTGGTAATGCACGTGGTTAAGCATCCAAAGCGGATCCAGCCCAGCCTGCTTTGTAACTCCGCCCTGCTGCCAGTCAATCCACCAAAATCTAACGCCCTCGCCCTCCATGCGCCGATGCAAGTTTAGGTACGCATTCAAAAAGCGTGGGTTTGTAAGGTCAAACTCAACTGCCTTGCCGCTTTGTGGGTCAATCCCCATATCGCGCACAACTTGCGCATAGTCTTCTTCAAACGCGCGCACGCCGTCTCTCGGGTGCAAATTAAGCGTTGCAGAAAGCCCTTCGCTGGCAAGGCTGCGCAAAAACGCGCGGTGATTTGGGAATAAATCGCGGTTCCACGTGTAGCCCGTCCATCCCGAACCATACTTTGGGTCCACATCCGTCACGTGCCAATCCATGTCGATTACTGCCGTAGAGAACGGTATTCCTTCGCTCTTAAATCGGCTCATCAGCTGCAAATATTCGTCTTGGCTATACCTGTAGTACCTGCTCCACCAGTTACTTAGCGCGAATCGCGGAAGAAGCGGCTGCGCGCCCGTAAGCTTGTAAAAGTCGCGAATTGCGCCTATATAGTTGTGACCATATCCAAAGAAGTATAGGTCTTTAGAATTTTCTCCTGACACACTGCCATTCGCCTTTGCGCGCGGCTCCACCCATGCCCCGTATGGGTTTTCTTTTCCATCAACAGCAGCCGCATACGCGATTTGTGCCGAGCGCGAATCGTCTAACACGGCCCACCCGTCGCGAGATATTACGCCCGTTCCAAGCTTTACGGCCCCATCCGCCTCGTCCACCGTTCGCGCCGTGCCAAGCAGATTGCCGTGGCATTCGTCGCCGTAATGCCACGTGTTGAATTGCGAGCCTGGCACTCCGCGCACAACAATGCTCAAGCCCTCTTTGCTAAACGGCTGCTGGTTGTACGTGATCAGCAGTTTTTCGGTTTCGACTTCTATCCAGCCATTTTCCAAGTTTTTTACACTATATTTTGGATTAACAGATTTTGGATTAACAGCGCGCGATGCTTCATCTTCGGTTGCTGGCGATTTTTCCGCGGCAAACTGCGCGTTGCCCTCAAAGTTTCGCCTTACAACTGTTTGCGTAGGCGCGTCTACAAATCCGCCATTTTCGCTCCACTCAAGGCGCACAAGCGAATCCGTGATTAACGTAATTCGCCAATTTTTGCCGCTTATAACCTGCGATTCTTTTGCCTTAGCTAGCGGATTTTTAGCATAATCGTAAAAAATGTGCGCGTCTTGAATATTTTGCGCGTCTTGAATATTTTGCGATTCTTGCGGATTCAAAGTCATTTTACGCCTCTTTGCTTTGTTTCTTTGCTTTTTGCTTTTGCTTGTGCTGCATTGCTTTTGCTTGTGCTGCATTAATTATGTTGCTGCGTTGCATCTTCCAAAATGATACAGCAAACGTTTGCATTTACAAAACGATACGCGCCGCGGAAAAATCGCCAGCAACCGCGCCGTAAAAATTACGCCACTCTTCTAAAGACTAAATAAAAATTAAAACATATATATAGGGACTAAAAACTAAAGACTTAAAGCCAAAGGCTTAAGATAGCTCCTAAAGCAGAATCGTGAACACGCTTGCGATTACAAGCATAAGCGGATACCACGCATACATAAGCCAGCGGAATTGCTTAGTTTGCTTAGGGCCGTCGCCATACGGACTGCGGTAATGCAGCACAGCCACGCCAACGCCAGGCGCCAAAAGCGACATTGCGCCGAAAGCGCCAGCAATCAGCTCCATGCGAATCTCGTGGTTTTCTAAGAACCTAAAAATCAAAACAAATCCTAAAAGTAAAGCTCCGCCCCAAAAAATATTCTGCCTAAAGCCGACTCTTCCGAAAAGATTCCACAATATTCCTGCAATCAGGATCACTGCGATTGACGCCACTTTTTGCGCGCCCTTAAAACGCGCGCGAACCATGTCGATTCCCGAAAGCACAAACAGCGCAATAACAAGCCCAAACACTGGGTTTTGCGAGCGCATATCGAAAGCGCAGCCAAAGGTTGTAAAGTCGTACGGAACCTCGCAAATAAGAGCCAGCACAAGCAGACGAAGCGTGTAAAGGTTGAGGTTATGCGTGTTTTGATATCCGCGAACGAGCAGCCACGCATACCATGGCAGGGCCGACCAGCTTACAACTTCGCACACTACGGCAGCGGTGAGGCTCCACATATTAGTGCTGGAAAGGCCGCCAAAAAGGTGCGGAATCACGGTTGTGCCGAACGCGCTGAGCATCATCATTACAGCGCCGAGCAGCTTGAACTTTTTGAGAGTAATCCCCATTTTTATGTTCTTGTCTGCGCGGATTTTGAGTTTTAGCGCGTCCATAATTCACCTCTTGCTCGCACGCGTGGCGTTAAGTGCGTATAGCTTTGCCATCATTGCATAATCATTGCAATTGTATCAAACTCCGCCTTAAATCTCTGCATTATCTCTGTAGTGCATTTGTACCAAAACGTTACAAATGCCTCGCCGCCGAAACAAATATAACGAAAATCAGTCGAAAAACGTTACAAATGTCTCACAGCCGAGACAAATATAACAAATCCGACCCAAAAAACGTTACAAATGTCTCATGTGCGAGACAAATGTAACGAATTTGTGGAAAAGCTCATTATAAAACAAACGCCGCAAAGGACTGCGCGCCGAGTTTAAGCGCGGAAGAATCGCAAGCAACCGCTCCAACCGAAATCCGCGGCTGCAAAATCGCCTCTGTTGTAAGCCCTGCAAGCGCACTAAGCGAAATCGTCTCCTCGTTTAATCCAGGATTCATAACCACAACGCATCGATTTGTAGAGCATTCACCATCCGACTCAACCGCGCACCGCTCGTACGCAAAACTGCGACCATCCACAGGCGCGTGCAACACTCGCCAAGTGGCATCCGCGTGCAATGCCGCGCACTCGTGACGCAAAGCAATCAGCGCGCGCACCCAGTTAAGCAGCGAATCGCCATCCTGCTCCTGCCCCAAAACCGTTGGAATTTCGCCACTTTGTACGGCCTGCTTGCGCGAATTTGCGCAAGTCCTTCCATCCGCGCGCACCTCAACAGGCAGGTACAACTTCGACTTTGCGGCCGCAGAGAATCCAAAATTCTTAGAATCATCCCACTGCATTGGTGTACGCGTACCCGTGCGCGCATAACCGCCCTCTTTTGTAGGAATATCGCGGTATTTCATGCCGATTTCGTCGCCGTAATACACAAATGGCACGCCTGGCATTGTAAGAATCATGCCAAACGCAATCCGCCTTTCGCGCTCGCTTAATCGCGGAGCCAGGCGCGGAGTATCGTGATTGCACGTTATAAAGCTAAAGTAGCCCTCGTTGCAAGTGGCCTCATATTGTGGGCAATAATCGTCTAAGAATGGGCAAATACTGCCGCCGCCGCGCGCATTAAAGTAGCTGTGATCATGCTCAGGATTGCTATCTAAAGCGTTATCAACATCACGAGCTAAACGTGCGTATCCATTAGGATTTCCATCCCAGCGCCAATTCAAATAGAAGTCCATGTCGAATCCGGCAGCAAGAGCCTGACGTGGCCTACCCCATTCGGAAACAAAAGCAGCCTGCGGATACTCTTCTTTTACAGCGCCCAGCATTTCCTGCCATGCGCGAATCGTATTGTCTTTGCCAAGACTTCCAGGTCCATTGTTGTCGTCGTTTTTTACAAGCGAATCCGCCATATCTACGCGGAATCCGTCTGCTCCAAGCGAAAGCCAAAATCGCATAACATCAACCATTGCAGCGCGCGTTTGAGCCGCCTCCGCGGAATTTGGCGCGGATTGCCACGCGCGATCCCTTTGCGCAAAGCCGTAATTTAGCGCTGGCTGGCATTTGAAGAAGTTAAGAATATACGTTGCATCTCGCTCACTTTCACCGCCAATAAACGGCATGGAATAGCCGCTAAACGCGCTGTCTGTCCATATGTATCGCTTGCTAAACTCGTTTTCTTGCGCGCGCGAGCTTTGCTTAAACCACTCGTGCTCTTCGCTTGTGTGACCTGGAACAAGGTCTAGCAAAATGTGCATTCCGCGATTATGCGCTTCGCTAAAAAGACGCTGCAAATCCTCGTTTGTGCCGTAGCGCGCTGCCACTTTTTTGTAGTCGCGCACGTCGTAGCCTGCATCCTTAAATGGCGAATCGTAGCAAGGATTTAGCCAAATCGCGTTGCAACCAAGCGATTTTACGTAGTCGAGTTTTTCGATTATGCCTGGAATATCGCCGATTCCGTCGCCGTTTGAATCGTAGAAGCTTTGTGGGTAGATTTCGTAGAATACGGCGTCGCGCAGCCATTGCGCATGTTCGTTTTGCATATTCCCCCCGTTTTGTTGGTTTTGTTGGCGTGTATTAATTTTTGGCTTGACTTGTCTTTTTTGACTTGACTTTCGTCTTTTATTTTGACTTATCTTATCTCTTTTTATCTCTTTTATTTTGACTTGACTTATCTTGTCTAATCTTATTTTACTATTCACTTTCCTGCATTTGTTTACCAAAACACCAAAAACGTAAACAAACACAGGCATGTGTTCCTGCATTTGTTCCCCATTTGACCCAAAACGTAAACAAACGCGCGAATCGCTCGCGCGCTACGCTATAAGCGCGAAGGCAGGTCATGTCGTTCGCGCAGATTAGCTGCGCTATTCCTCGCGGCTATTAGTAGCCGCTCGGCTGATTTGGCATGTAAAGTCCACTGGACTTTACATTTGAGCCAAATCACGCTTTGAAGGAGCTTGAAACGCGCTATGCAATTTCAAGCTCAGTCAAAGCGCCTCTCGCGCTACGCTCTAAGCGAAAAGGTAGGTCGGAGCGCTATCAAAATAAAATTCCGATAAATTTACTGATTTGCAAAATAAAATACAACTTTTTATCAAAAATAAACAACTTTAGCGGAAATTTTTCCAATAGCACACAACATGATTTGCCAACTACAATATATACGTGTATACTACACATTGCTTATAAACAGATTTCAACAACAAATGTGACGCTGCAAAAACGCAGCAAAACGTCGAAGTTGCGTCACATGGAATTTGTTACTATGCCACCAAAGAACATGCCAAGCTGGCATGATATAGGAGGTCAAGGATGACGAATATGAAGAAAGTGCTGGGCGCAGGCCTCGCAATCGCTACTATGTTTGGATTTGCTGCATGCGGTTCTAGCACCAACGCTGGCTCCAGCAGCAAGTCTAACCCAGTAAAGCTCACTGTATGGTCTGCTTCCGAAGATCAAAAAGCTGGCGGCTGGATTCAGACTATGGAGAAAGCCTTCCAAAAGGATCACCCAGAAGTTACTTTTAAGAATTCTGTAGTTGCCCCTCCAGATGCAGCAACAACAGTAAAGCAGGACGCTAAGGCCGCTGCAGATGTTTACCTGTTCCCTAACGATCAGATTGGTGAATTGGTAAAGGCTGGCGCAATCGGCGAGTTGAGCGATGACGCTGTAAAGCAGGTTAAGGAGCAGAACGAGGACGCTTTGATTAAGTCCGTTACTGCTCAAGATGGCAAGATGTACGGCGTTCCATACACCAGCAACACTTGGTTCATGTACTACAACAAGTCCAAGTTCTCTAAGGATGACGTTAAGTCCCTCGACAAGATGCTCGAAAAGGGCAAGGTTGCATTCGACATTGGTGGCGGCTGGTACCTCGCTGGCTTCTACCTGGATGGAAACCTCAAGTTCTTCGGCGATAGCGGCATGGATGCCAAGGCTGGAATCAAGCTTGGCGATAAGGCAGCTGCTGTTACCAAGTACATCACCAAGTTCATTCAGAACAAGAACTTTGTAATGGATGGAAACGGCGCTGGCTTGGCAGGAATCAAGGATGGCACTGTTGACGCTTACTTCTCTGGCTCTTGGGATGAAGCAGATGTTAAGAAGGCTTTGGGCGACAACTATGCCGCTGCTGCTTTGCCTAAGTTCACAACCGAAGCAGGCGAGCTTCAGATGAAGTCCTTCGTTGGCTCCAAGGCTGTTGCTTACAACCCTAACTCCAAGGCTCCAGAGATGGCTGCTAAGTTCGCTGCATTCCTCGGTTCTAAGGAATCCCAGAAGAAGGCTTACGAGCTTCAGAGCGTAATTCCTTCCGACAAGTCCCTTGCTGATGCAGTTAAGGATGATGCAGGCGCCACCGCACAGATGGAAACCATTGCTAAGACTTCTGTTGTTCAGCCAAACATTCCTGAGATGAGCGCATACTGGGATCCATCCAAGAACTTCGGTTCCGCTCTTGCTAACAAGGAAATCAACGAAAGCAACGCTGCAGCAAAGACTGCAGACTTCCAGAAGAGCTTCGACGAAGCCCTCAAGAAGTAAGCTTCTCGTCTAGTAAAAATATCTAAAAACGCAAGTAATACAGATTTTGCGTAAAAGTAAAACGCCCCGCTCCCCACACTAATGTGAATAGGGGCGGGGCGTTTTATTCCTCCTCAAAACACACTCATTGTTTATAGGAAGGGCATGTCATGACTGGCACAGCATCCATGAAACGATTCAAGCGTCGGAGTAAGCCGACTTCCGAACGCTTTGCACCGTCTCCATACTCATTGCAAGAAGCAGCAAAAAATGCTGATGTCTTCTCTTGGGTTTCTCTTATTATTTTCGGCTTCGGTAATTTAGTACGCCGCCAGTTTACAAAAGGCGTTATTTTCTTAGTAACTGAAATAGCTGTAATCGCCTTCTTATCTACCACTGGTGTCGAATACTTGCCAAAAATCCTAACTTTAGGCACTCATAAAGCTGGCAAGGTTAAGATTAACGGCTTCTGGCACTACACCCAAGGCGACAACTCCGTAGAGATTCTTCTTTACTGCGTTATGTCTCTTGCTGCTATTGCCGTACTAATTTTCTTGGCTACGTTATCTTTGCGTAGCTCGTATAAGGCACAAAGCGCCGTTGCAAAAGGCAAAAAACCTGTTAACTTCTACGAAGATTTAAAGTCTCTGCTCGATCAAAATGCGCATGTTGGTTTTATGACTTTACCAACAATCGGCATTGTTCTGTTTACGATTTTGCCATTACTCTTTATGATTTCTATGGCATTTACCAACTACGACAGCAATCACGTTCCACTGTTCAGCTGGGTTGGTTTACAGAACTTCTTTGATATTGGCAACTCAAACAGCTTGATTAACGCTAAGGTCTTTGTGGATGTGTTGATTTGGACCCTTGTTTGGGCCTTCTTCGCTACATTCCTTAACTTCTTCTTCGGCATGTTTATGGCAATGATTATTAACAGGCGCACAACCCGCTTTAAGGGCTTGTGGCGTACCTGCTTCTCGTTGACAGTTGCCGTTCCACAGTTCGTGTCTTTGCTTGTTATGCACAGCATGCTTCAGCGCGAAGGCGCCATTAACCGCCTTCTTATTGCTTCGGGCTGGATTCATTCCCCACTGCCATTCTTCCAGGATGCTACTTGGGCAAGAGTTACCGTTATTATAATCAACCTTTGGGTTGGTATTCCTTACACAATCATGCAAATCACTGGTATTTTGCAAAACGTTCCAGCAGAACTTTACGAAGCAGCAGAGCTTGATGGTGCAAGCTGGTGGCAGCGCTTTATGAACGTTACTATGCCATACATCTTCTTTGTTATGACACCATACTTGATTACAACGTTCACTGGCAATGTTAACAACTTCAACGTTATTTACCTCTTGTCTGGTGGCGACCCATCGTCGCTCACATCTTCGGCAGGTAAGACTGATTTGCTTATCACCTGGCTGTACAAGTTGACTGTTGATAAGAGCGATTACAGCATGGGCGCCGTGATTGGCATTATGACATTCATCGTGCTCGCTGTTGTAGCACTGCTTACATATCGCAACTCTGGCTCCTACAAGAATGAGGAGGGATTCCGGTGAGTAATAAAGATAAAGTTATGCAATCTACTTCTAATAAAAAAGAGCAAGTAGTACATAGTGTACGTAGCGTTCCGTTCTGGCGCGATCAGCGAGTTCGTCGCATATTCGGAGATGTTGTTGCACACGTGTTCTTGATTCTTATGTCTATTGTTTGGCTCACCCCAATCGCATGGATATTCTTGGAAAGTTTCAACAAGAACACTGCTCCATATCAGACTACGTTCTTCCCTACCGAGTACTCGTTTAATAACTATATTCAGTTGTTCACTCAGCGCGAAACATTTGATTTCCCACGTATGTTCTTAAACACTTTGATTGTGTCTATCTTCGTGTGCATTATCTCTCTGTTCTTCGTGCTTGTAGTAGCGTTCTGCATGTCTCGCTTACGCTTCCGCGGACGCAAGACATTTATGAATATTGCATTAATCCTCGGCATGTTCCCATCCATCATGGCCGTTATCGCTATCTACTTCATCTTGAAGGCATTCGGCTTAACAAACGGCGGAGTGGTTTTAATCTCCTTGATTATCGTCTACTCTGCTGGTAGCGGCATGGGCTTCTACGTTATGAAGGGCTACATGGATACGATTCCAAAGTCTTTGGACGAGGCCGCCTACTTGGATGGATGCACAACTTGGCAAGTATTCTATAAGATTATTCTTCCAATATGCAAGCCTATGATTGTGTTCCAGGCTATTACTAGCTTCTTGGGACCATGGGTTGACTTCGTTTTGGTTAAGACTATTGCTCGAACTGCAGATAACTACACTGTTGCTGTGGGCTTGTGGCAAATGCTACAAAAGGAATACATTAATCACTGGTTCGCACGATTCTCCGCTGGAGCTGTGTGCGTTTCCATTCCAATCGCAATCCTGTTCATTGTTATGCAGCGATTCTACGAAGAATCGATGTCTGGCTCTGTTAAGGGATAGTAAGCTCTGCATTAATTGTAGAGTTTGATGAAATACGGGGGCCGAGCGTTAAAAGCGTTTCGGCCTTTGTATTTTATGCTAAATAATTTAATAAAATACAAAAGGATATATTCATGACGTTCCCATCTTCAACACAATGGCCAGTATATTCGGGGCAGCTCGGATTCTCGCTTAACGAAAAATCGACCACATTTACGCTTTGGGCGCCAACAGCATCGTGCGTAACACTGCGACTTTTTGAAACAGGAAACAACAGCGAACCTTTCAAAACACGCGATTTGAAGCCATTGCGCGACGGAGCATGGAGAACGTCAATATTGCAAAGACTAGATGGTGTTTACTACGACTTTCTTGTGACTTTTGCAGATGGAAAAGTGAATCGCACAAGCGACCCTTGGGGTGTTGCTAGTGGCGTAAATGGCGAGCGCAGCCTTGTTATTGACGAGGATCGCGTGGCTCCTGCAGGGTGGCACAAAGACAAATCGCCAAAATTCGCGCGCCATGCAACTGTTGTGTGGGAGATGCACGTTGAAGACTTTAGCAGCAATGAAAATGGCGGATTTAAGCTAGAACACCGCGGTCAGTATCTTGCCTTTACAGATTCGCATACAACTTTAGATTCAGATAGCAGCTTCCCTACTGGAATCGACTATCTTAAAAAACTTGGCGTAACTCACGTTCAACTAATGCCAATCTACGATTTTGCGACTGTGGATGAGGTTGCGATTTCGTCTGTGCGCAAAGATGGCAAAAGTGTTGATTCGCTTTACAATTGGGGCTACGATCCGCACGCGTACAACGTGCCAGAAGGCGCGTATTCCAGCAATCCATACGACGGAACGGCAAGAATCCGCGAGTGCAAGGCAATGATTGGCGCTTTGCACAAAAATGGCATGCGCGTAGTGATGGATGTTGTTTATAATCACATGTTTGAAGCAGCATCGAACGCGTTTGAAAGCGTTGCTCCTGGCTATTTTTGCAGGCGCAAGGATGACGGCGGATTTGCAAACGGATCGGGTTGCGGAAACGAAATGGCTTCCGACCACCCAATGTTTAGGCGTTTTATGATTGAGTCCATTTTGCATTGGGCGCGCTGCTACCACGTGGATGGCTTTAGATTTGACCTTATGGGCTTAACGGACGCGGAAACATTGAACATGATTCGTGCCGAATTAGATAAGCTTGATGGCGGCAAAGATATTCTTATGTATGGCGAGCCGTGGGGCGCAGGCGCTGCAGCTGTTGGCGATGACTGCCCTATGGGAGATAAAGCAGGGCGCGGCTTCCTTGATTCTAGAATCGGCTGGTTTAGTGACGAATCGCGAGACACGCTTAAGGGCAACGTTATGGATCATCACGACCGCGGTTATGTGAACGGCAACGAGTTTTGGACTGCGGATCCTGTGCGCAATGCGTTTAACGGCTGGCGTGGCATGCCTTGCGCTGGTAAAAGCGTTGGCCAAATTGTGCAGTATGTTTCTGCTCACGACGATTTGACTTTGTGGGATAAGCTGTGTATTTCCATGCGCGAAAACGCAACTAGTGGCGATTTTGACGCGAGCGATACAAACAGCGTTGCAGATATCTTCAGCGCTAATATTCTTAGCTCTGGCATAATTTTGTGCTCCGCTGGAATGCCATTTATGCTTGGCGGCGAAGAGTTTGGCCGCACTAAGCATGGTTGCGATAATTCCTATAATCGCGGAGTTGCAATGAACCAGCTTGATTGGTCTAGAGCTAAGCGATTCCAGCCGCTTGTAGACTGGTATAGCGCGCTTATAAAACTTCGCGCTAAGAACGCTGATTTCTACGACGCTCAGCACACGCGTCTTAACGCATCCGATAACTCCATTCTTGCGGAGCAAATCGGAAGCGACTTGATTGTGTGCGCTAATCCTATGAAGGATGCTCGCGCAACGGTTGATTTGCCTGCGTCTTGTGCAAGAGATAAGGAATGGAAATTTGTGCTGGACTCCAGCGAGTACTTTGATAGATGGATTGGCAGCGCTTCTAGCAGCCGCGCATCAATGCTTTGCGATGATAACGGCGATCAGCGCGCGGTTCACGTGCCACAACGTACTTTTGTTGTGTTAAGTCGCAAGCGCGCTTGATTTCGAGCTCTTGAGCGCGCGTAAATCGCAATTTATCCCGATTTTGTTCCCTTATTACTATGATTTGGGAACAAAGTCGGGATTATTTTTGGGTTTATAGTTAAATACTAATGTTTTCAAATACTTAGCCGAATATTTGGTCGAATACTAATATTTCAAGGCAAAACCTTATAATTTCCTTAATTGTTCCTTATAACTTGCCAAAATGTGCGAATTATTCCTGTTGTTCTGATAGACTTATTTTTAGACTTTATACCCCCCTTGCGTATATTCGCAATGGCGGAGAGGAGAAAGTTCAGTAACAAGACAGAGACGCTATTAAAGCACACATTGCAAGACAGCGCTTTGATCTTACAACTTGATAATTAAACAAATATCCCCACCCCCCAAACCTAAATGATTTGAAGAATGAGGTAAATATGAACGCTAAGATTGCAGCCGCTATCTCTTTAGGCGCTAGCTCTTTGGCTCTTATTGGAAGCATAAGCATTGCAAACGCAGCAAACGCGACTACAACCTTGACGAAAGATGATCCAACTACGCATGTAACTCCAGTTTCTTCTGTTGCACAAGCTGGCGAAAGCTTTGACCGCATGAGCGAAGTTGTTACTGTTGATCCGCAAGGCGATCCTGGCGCTGCTGACGCTGGTCAAGCAGGCGATACGCCAGGAAATGCAAAAGTCGCAGATGGCGTAGAAGGCAAAAACGACGAATCCACGCAAGATTCTAAGGCTAATAAGACTCAGACAAGCCAAGACGGCGCTAGCCAAACAAGCTCCGACTCTAACGCAAGCACACAAGGCAAAACTAACGAAAAGAAAGAAGATCAGGGCTCCGAAGGCAACACTGTTACGCAAGATAACGGCAAGGATTCTAAAACTCCGACTGAAGATGCACAAAAGAAGTTTGAAAAAGATGCACAAGATAAGTTTATAAAGGCGCAAGACTATCTGAGCGAAGCAACTGCGTCATACAATCCAGTAGAAAAAGAAGTAACAAAAGTTCAAAATGAAGCTGATGAAGCTATTCAGAGCGTAAATAGCGCAATAGAAAAGAAAACACAAGCTGTAGCTGGAATCGAAAAAGCAAAGAAAGATATAGCTGCTAGAACTCAAGAGCTTGAAAACGCTCAAGGTGAAAATAGAAAAACTATTGAAGAAAATTTGCAAAATTCAAGGCAGGATTTAGAAAGAACAGCTAAAGACGCTTCAGATGCTATGAACCAGATTGAAGCAGCATCTAAAAAAGCAAAAAATGCTGAGACAATGCTTTCAAACGCAGCTACTAAGCTGGAAGAAGCTACAGATAAAATCTCAAAAAAAAGCAATACTGTTCAGAATATGATTAAAAATCTTGAGAGCAATCATGGAGATCTTTTTAAGAAAGACGAAGGTCGTAAAGAATCATTTAAGGTTGTCACAGATAATTTTACTAAGTATATAAACCAATTAAGCAAATTGTCTAATAACCTTGACGGCCGCAAAGATTTGCTTGCTGCAGCTGCTAAGAAAGCAGAAGAAGCACTTAGCTCTAGACTCCCATCTGCTGATGAGCCTGATGCGAATGCTCCACAAGAGCAAGTTCCACCAATGCAGAACCAGCAGAACGCTCCAGCTCCTGCACCATCAGAGCCACAGCAGCAAGAGAAGAATCAAGCTCCAGCTCCGCAAGCTCCACAAGAGAATCCACAGGCTAAGCCACAAGCTCCAGCACCTGCTCCTGCAGAGCCTCCAGCGGATACAAATCCACAGAATCAGAAGCCAAAAAACAAAGCGCAAGATAGAGATAGCTCTGCTCAAGGAAACTTTGCAGGAAGCAATGCGCAGAAAAACGGCGGCAATTTGAATGTTGTTCCAGGCGCAGGCTCTATGGATGCAGCTCCATCTGCCCCAGCTCCAAGCGCGCCGCAAACTTCGGCTCCACAAGCACCACAAAATGCGCAAGAGCCAGCTCCACAGTCTGCACCTAAGCACAGTGCTGCTCCAGCAAATCAAACGGAGACTGCGAATACAGCTAAAGCTGCAGAAGAACTCGTAGAAAACGCTACTGCTATGCTACAAACAACCGCACAGACTCCTGCACGTTCGCATCGTGCTGCTGCTCCTGCTACTCCTGCTACTGCAGCAAGCTCTGCAAGTGCAACAAAGAGCGAAGAGTCCAAGAACACATCTAACGATTCCGCAAAAGATGAAAATCAGAAGGAATCCGAAGACTCCAAGAGCGAAGAATCTAAAAACGAAGACTCTAAGAGCGAAGACAATAACAGCGATAAGAGCGCTCAGGCAGCTGCCGCAAACAACGGCGCACATGCCACTGGCAACAACACAACGCTAATCGCAGCTGTTGCTGGCAGCATCACTGCTGGAATCGCAGCAATCGGCGCTGGCTGGCACTTTATGCGAATCCGTCGCAAATAGTCGCAAATAGTGAATACGCGCGAATAATCACAAATCGCAAATAACAAATAACAAAACCGCAGAAGGCAATCGCCCTGCGGTTTTTGCATACTCAAGTATCTCAAGTCACCCTAAAAATCGCCAATATTGCAAACGATATCAATACTTAATATAATGGTTAGCTAGAGCGTGCCTCAATCCAGCGATGTGTTGAGAATCGCACCCTTTAGCATCGTTTGGAATCAATTCGATGCTCGTACATGTGCCACGATTAACAAAGGAGCATCATGAGCACAACAGACAATGGCACAACAAATAATGGCAAAACAAAGGCTGCCACAACTGTGCCCGTAGAAGAAACCGCAGAAAGGCTTGCTCGCCCACTAATTAAACTTGCAAAAGCATGCGGAGTCGCAACTTTCTACATAGACCAATTAGGTGACTATACGGAAATTACGGACGAAGCACTTGTGGGCGTGCTAGATGCGTTGGGCTACCCTGCAACCACAAGTGAAAGCATTGAGAACTCGCTAAAGCGCGTTCAAGAAAAGCGCGATAGCGAACTGCTGCCGCCAACCGTGGTATGCTTTACTGGCACAAAAACGATTGTTCCTATTCACGCTGAAGAAGCTACAAGCAGCCCAGAAAAAATCCACATAACGCTTACGCTAGAAGATGGTTCGGAATACGAAGAGCCTCTTAACAACTTTGAAACAAGCAAAGAAGACGGCTTAACTCTTGAGCTTCCACAAGACTTGCCAATGGGATACCACACTCTTCTTGCAAAAGTCGAAGGTAAAAACGGCAAAACTGTTGCGCACGCGCAATCAACTTTGATTTGCGCGCCAGCAAAAATCCCACTTCCGCAAAGCGTTAAGGAACGCCATCGTTGGGGCTACATGACTCAGCTTTATTCCGTTCGCTCAAAGGAATCTTGGGGCGTTGGCGATTATGGCGACTTGCGCAGACTGCTTAAAGACGCTGGAAACATTGGAAAAGCAGACTTTATGCTTATAAACCCAATTCATGCGTGCGCACCAGTGGCACCTTTGGAGCCTTCTCCTTACTTGCCAGAATCGCGCAGGTTCTTAAATGTTACATACATTCGTCCGCAAGATATTCCAGAGTACGCGCAGCTTAGCGATAGCCAGCGCAAAGAGGTGGAGATTTTGCACGAGGGCGTGGAAGCGCTTAATAATAATCCAAATCCTATGGATATTAACGCCGCGTGGAACGCAAAACTTCCAGCCTTAAAGATTATTTTTAAGCAGCCTAGAAGCGCCGAACGCGAGCAGGATTTTGCAGACTTTAAGGCGCACTCTGGAGAAGACTTAGACGCTTTTGCTACTTGGTGTGTAGCTTTTGAAGTTTGGGGTGCTCCTTGGGGAGATAATCTTTGGTTCGATACAACTGGCAAAGGCACTCCTCAAATCGACATGCTTAGACGCGAGCACGCTGATTTGCTTGAGTTCCACCGCTGGCTTCAATGGATTGCAGACGAGCAAGTTGCCGCCGCTCACGCAGAAGCTAAGGCTGCAGGAATGGCGATTGGTCTTATGCAAGACATGGCTGTTGGCGTGCACGGATACGGCGCAGACGTGTGGTGGAGTCCAGAGCGCTTTGCTAACGGCGTTAGTGTTGGCGCGCCACCAGACTTCTACAACCAGCAGGGTCAGGATTGGGGTCAGCCGCCATTTGATCCTAATTACTTAGACGAGACTGGCTATATTGCCTACCGAGACATGGTTCACAACGTGTTCTTGCACGCTGGCGCAGTTCGCATTGACCACGTTCTTGGGCTTTTCCGCTTGTGGTGGATTCCGCGCGGCCAAGGCGCAAAGAACGGTGCTTACGTTTACTACAATGTGGACGCAATGCTTGCAGTTCTTAGCATTGAGGCCACTCGCGCAGGCGGATTGGTTATCGGCGAAGACCTTGGCACTGTTCCAGCGTACGTTTCTAAGGTGCTTGCTTCGCATGGCATTCTTGGAACCGTTGTTGAATGGTTTACGCACAATGACGAAGCCGAAAAAGCCGCTAAAAAGGCTGGAAAGAAGGAAATCATATTTGCAGATCCTTCTACATACCGCGAATACGCTTTGGCATCTGTTACTACTCACGACATGCCTCCTACAGCAGGCTATCTTGCGTTTGAGCACGTTAAGATTCGCGAAGAGCTGCATTTGCTTACCGATTCCGTAGAAAGCTTCCAAAAGGCTGCTAGCGCAGAGCGAGACGCCATGATGAAGATGCTTTTGGATGGTGGATGGATTAGCAAGGACGCTGCCGAGAATGTAGAAGACCATGTACAAGAGATTGTAGAGGCCATGCACGCGATTATGCGCACTTCCCCATCTTTGCTTTTGCAAGTGGCACTTGTTGATGCAGTTGGAGAGAAGCGTTCGCAAAATCAGCCTGGAACCAGCACTGAGTATCCAAATTGGCGTATTCCTCTTGCAGATAAAGATGGAAACATTGTTCATACAGACGACGTTTTTAAGTCTCAACGCGTACTCAATATGGCCGCCATTATGCGAGGCGAAAAAATTAGCTAACAAGCACAAATAACTGTAAAATTACCACCAAAAAATGTAAAAAGAAAGGTTAAAAATACTTGCAAACACTTGAATCAAGAGTATAATAGATATTGATTGTTACTCATGTAGTAACTTCTTTCTCTCTCGCATAGCGCGTAGGTCGCCTGTAGACACGGCTTACGCGCTATGTTTTTGATGTCCTAAGTGAGGCGAGCATCTATGGCGATGTTCGCCTCACTGCGTATTAGCCGCAACGTACTTAGCAAACACGCGCTCCAAAAGCGGCGTGTGGAGCATAATCAAAGACCCCCACCCAAGCAAAATCAACAGCGGTAATCCTTGCAAAAAATACCTTAGCGAAAGGTACACAAGCGCAAAGAACACGCAATCAAGCAAAAACATTATAAGCGTTGTACTAGCGTAGCTAACGCCAAAAATCAGCGAATTAATAAGAGTTCTGCCAATCGAGTTTTCAAAGCGCGCTTGCAATGCAAATACCCACTGCGCAACCAGGATCCACAATATGCTAATCGCAAACTTTATTATTAAAAGCGGAGTAAGTTGCAAAAAAATCCAAGACCATATAATTACAACTAAAAGTGACCCTAAAATAGCCCAAATAATAGTAGCTTTAACAAAATTATTCTTAAAAGACTTAAAGTAGATTGCTGTTGTGTGTGCCTCGCCACGTTCAATCCGTCTAGCTGTCTCGTGAGCGGCCGTAATAGACGCCCCAACCGTTATAAGCGGAATGCTGGTAATAATCATTAGAATGGTAAGCCAAACTGCGTCTGCAAACGTTTCCATTCCTTGAGCGAACTTAGAATCGGGGCTTCCAAAAGAAATCATTACAACTACTCCCGCCTAATTAAGCAAACTTAAACAAATCTAAAATAACAATACACTATAAGATACGCTTAAACACAAAGATACGCTTAAACACGCATGATGGTGGCTGCAAACGCTTGCAACCACCATCATGCATGCCGAGATCCGAAGGAGAAAAAACCTCAGCCCTTTACCGCACCTGCCATAACACCTTTAATTATGTACTTCTGGCAGATTAGGTAGAAGACTATTATTGGAACAATTGCCATAACCAGGCAGCCCATCATTGCACCCATTTCAACAGAGCCATAGCCGCCCTTCAAATATTGAACTGCAATAGAAACCGTCTTGTACTTGTTCAAATCCAAAGTGAGGTATGGAAGAAGGAAGTCGTTCCAAATCCACATTGTTTGCAAGATAGAAACGGATATAATTGCAGGCCTCATAATTGGCACAATAATTTGGAAGAATATGCGTGGCACAGAAGCGCCATCAATCATTGCAGACTCTTCCAACTCTTGAGGAATGCCCTTTACAACGCCTGTGAAAATAAACACAGCCAAACCTGCGCCGAATCCAAGGTAGATTATCCACAAGCCCCAAGGAGTGTTCAATCCAAGCTTTGTAGTGATGTTGGAAAGCGTGAACATAACCATTTGGAATGGCACAATCATGTTAAACAGGAACAAAACGTACAGTAGTTTTGCAGCCCAATTGTTTACTCGCACAATCCACCAAGCACACATAGAAGTGCAAAGCAGGATCAAAGCCACAGCGCCAATCGTTACAACAATTGTCCACCAAAAGCTCATCAACAAATTCGTGCGGTTAATGCCAAGAACGTAGTTATCAAAACCAATAAATGACTTTGGAGTAAGTGAAAATGGCTCGCTAGCAATATACACCTTTGACTTAAAGGAGTTCATAAACACTAAAGCGATTGGGAAAATCCACAGCAAACTCACTACAGCAAAAAGCGTGGTCCAAAGCGCAGGATGCTTAGTCTTCTCGTTCATGCTGCCACCTCCTTAGAAGTTGTCAACCTGTTCTGAATCAAAGCAATTACAGCCACAATGATGAAGAATATGACTGCCTTTGCCTGACCGACGCCTTCACCATTGAGTCTTCCATAGAATGTGTTGAAGATGTTCAATGCAAGCATCTCCGACTTTCTAGAAGGAGCACCATTAGTCAACGCCAAGTTCTGATCGAATAGCTTGAATCCGTTTGTAACCGTTAAGAACGTGCAAACCGTAATAGACGGCATCATAAGCGGGATTGTAATCTTAAACAGCGTCTGCGTTGGGCTTGCGCCATCAACGGCAGCTGCCTCAATAACGTCTCCTGGAAGCGCTTGTAAGCCAGCAATGTAAATAATCATCATGTAGCCGATTTGCTGCCAGCATATCAAAAGAACCATGCCCCAGAATCCGTACGTTGCAGAATACGTAATAGCACGGCCAAAATAGCCCAAGATGCCATTAAGAACTACCTGCCAAACGTAGCCCAGAACAATGCCACCAATCAAATTCGGCATAAAGAATACCGTACGGAATAGGTTGGAGCCTTTGAACTTTTTTGTAAGCATGTAAGCGATTGCGAATGCAATAACATTAATAACAATTGTTGTTACAACCGTAAAAGCTGTTGTAAATACTAGCGAATGAAGGAAGTGTGGGTCTCGCAAAGCCTTGCGATAATTGCGAATTCCAACAAACTTTCCGTCAGTAACAGTGTGGAACTTAGTAAAGCTAAGATACACGCCCATTACAAATGGCACTAAAAAGCCAATTACAAATGCAGCAAACGTTGGCAGAGCGAATAACGCCCACCATTTGCGTATTGCTTTTCCACTCATATTAATCATGATTCATCACTTTCTCCTCCTTGAGTACGCGCCTGTACGAGCGGCCGCGCTCGAACCAATACTTTTATCTTACTACATGCAACCACAATGTCAAACGTTGTCATTTTTTGCATGTCGCCACTTAAGAAGGCAAAAATCAAATGTGAAAAAAATCCCAATTTTTGGCGATTTTACGGCAAAACCTGCTATTATTGTTCGTATTGCAAACGTTTGTGTAATGAGCGCAAATAAGCACGTGAAAATTCTCATATGCAACACTGCTCATATACTAACTTTGCATATGTTTTAGCAATATTAATGAAGATATTGAATAAACATTTTGCTGCGCGAATAAAGGAGTTCAAATGCCAGCTAATATTCAAGACGTGGCCAACCAGGCGCATGTATCTGTATCTACTGTTTCTAGATCTTTTACGCGCCCAAACTTGGTTTCCGCAGCAACGCGCAACAAAGTATTAGCTATTGCAGAAAAACTAAACTTTTCAATATCTAGATCCGCAGCAGCACTAAAATCTGGCAGAACACTAAGAGTTGCACTGCTTCTTAGCGACAGCATTCGACTATGGTTTAGCGCATCGATTATACAAGGCCTAAATCAAGTTCTTCACCCAGCTGGCTACGACCTTTCAATCTTCCAAATATCTAGTAGCCAAGAGCGTGCAGAGTTCTTTAGCATGCTGCCAACTCGCCGAAATGCAGACGCTGTAATCGTTTGCTCCTTCGACGTAAACAAGTCGGAAGTAGCTTCCCTAAAGGCCACTGGCGTGCCAGTCTTAGGTATAAACTGCTTGAATCCTATGGATTGCGACTTTGACGCAACGATTAACATAGACGACGATCAAGGCGCGCGACTTATGGCACGCCATCTTATTGGGCTAGGACACAAAAACATTGCCTACATTCGCACAAACCGCGATATTTCATTGCATTTTAGCGTTTTGCAGCGCTACCACTCTTTTATTGACGAATGCAAAATCAACGGCATTACGCCTATAGAAATCGTTGCCCCCGAAGGATTAGACAGAATAAGCTCAATCGTCTCTTCGCTTTTAAGCAACGTAAATGTTCCTACGGCGATTGCTTGCCAAGAAGACGGCATAGCAATTCCGCTTATGTTCCAGCTTTCTAGAAGCGGATATAGCGCGCCTGGAGACGTTTCGATTATTGGTTTTGACGATAGTTTTTACGCTAGAGAAACAGGGCTTACGACTATTCGCCAAGACCCTGCAGAAATGGCAGTAGACGCAGCAAAAATAACTTTGTCTCTGATTAATGGCGATTATTTAAGCGAAGAATGCAAATATATTACCATTCCAGCACAGCTTATAGTTAGATCAAGCACAAGTCAGCTTGAAAACAATTAAGACAATTCTAAACTTAAGACTATTAAACTAAAGTCATTCTTCCAATAAAGTCATATCTAAATAAAGTCATATATAACTCAAGCTATATCTAACTCAAGCTATATCTAACTCAAGCTATATCTAACTCAAGCTATATCTAACTCA
>CAMPUL010000020.1 GCA_946997215.1 Gardnerella vaginalis | reverse complement strand
TAATGTATTCCATTGTGCCCATTTCTCCGCGATGATCTTGGCACAAATCCATAATTGCGCCAATAAAATCTTTTGGAGCAATAATATCGGCAGCAACCATTGGCTCAATAATGCGCTTGATTTTGCCTTCTGGGAACTCGCTAGGATTAGTCACATGATGCTCTGTGCCGTCTTCGCTAGTAACGTCGTAAGTTACGTTTGGAGCAGTTGAAATAAGATCCAAGCCAAACTCGCGACTTAAGCGCTCGGAAACAATCTCCATATGCAAAAGACCTAAGAATCCGCAACGGAAACCAAAGCCCAATGCAACCGACGTTTCTGGCTCGTAAATAAGAGCAGCATCGTTAAGTTTTAGCTTATCGAGAGCATCTCTTAGCTCTGGGAATTGCGCGTTATCGATTGGGAAAAGACCTGCGTAAACCATAGGCTTAGGGTCTCTGTAGCCTTCCAAAGGCTCGGACGCAGGATTCACAGCGCTAGTAATAGTGTCGCCAACTTTAGATTGGCTCACATCTTTTGCACCCGTAATTACGTAGCCAACTTCGCCAGCGCCAAGCGCCTTAGTCGGAGTCATATCTGGGCTAATAACGCCGATTTCAATAGGATCGTGCGTCATGCCAATGCCCATCATGTGAAGCTTTCCACGCGATTTAAGCTCGCCGTCAACCATACGAATATAGGTGACGATTCCGCGATAAGAGTCGTAGACGGAGTCAAAAATAAGCGCGCGAGCAGCACCATTAGGATTTCCACTAGGAGCTGGCACTTCCAGCACAATTTGGTCGAGAAGATCTTTTACGCCTTCGCCAGTTTTTCCAGAAACACGCAAAACTTCGTTAGGCTTGCATCCAATTAAGCCAGCTATTTCTTCTGCATGCTTATCTGGCTCCGCACTAGGCAAATCGATTTTGTTTAATACAGGAATAATTGTTAAATCGTGTTCGATTGCCATATAAAGGTTAGAAAGCGTCTGCGCTTCAATTCCTTGAGTGGCATCCACAAGCAAAACAGCACCTTCGCATGCTGCAAGCGCACGCGAAACTTCGTAAGTAAAATCAACGTGACCAGGAGTATCAATCATTCCGAGAGAATACTCTTTGCCGTCAAAAGTCCACGGAACGCGAACAGCTTGCGATTTAATAGTAATTCCGCGCTCTTGCTCAATATCCATGCGATCCAAGAAACGGTCTCGCATCTCGCGTTCTGGCACGATTCCAGAAAGTTGCAAAATGCGATCCGCTACAGTAGATTTGCCGTGATCTATATGCGCAATAATGCAGAAGTTGCGTATCAACGATTGATCCGTAAATCCTGGCTGGTTATGCGGTGTAATCAAAGCAAATATCTCCTTTTAAGTCTATACGAGCAATCAAATGTGCGAAAAGCATTGCAACTAACTAATGTTAGCAACTTGACTACCCTAGAAACACTTGACTACCATAGAAACATTTATCCATAAACCATGCTATGCTTGCTCACTGTATGTCCTTAGTATAGTAAACGTCGTTTGGAGTAATAGTGGCAAACATTAAGTCGCAGAAAAAGCGCGTGCTCACCAATGAAAAGGCACACAAGCGTAACGTGGCAGTAAAGTCTGCTTTGAAGACTGCTATCCGCGCTACTCGCGAAGCCATTTCCGCTGGTGACAAGGCTGCTGCACAGGCTGCTTTTGCAGTAGCTTCTCAGAAGCTCGATAAGGCTGCAGGCCGTGGCGTGATTCACAAGAATCAGGCTGCAAACCGCAAGTCTGGCCTTGCTGTAGCAATCAACGCTCTTTAATAATCGCGTAATTGCGAATTAATTAGAGTTTGAAAAATCCCCGCTACCATTTGATTTCATTTGGCAACGGGGATTTTTGTATCGTACAAAACAGCGCAAAGCTTACGAATTAACGTGCATCTTAAATTGAATATCTCCATAATTAGGCGTATGAATACCAACTCCATAGGCGATTATAGAGCCAAAAGAATCTTTAATAATCGACTCAACAGTAAGCGCTGGAGTTTTTGGCTCAACATGTAAGAATTCAGACATATCGTCGCATAATTGTTCAACGCGAATTAACAAATCATTTTCGTAAAGCTTTACAGCGTAATCGCTTTCCAAAAAATTCCCTAACGATTGCTTAGAAAAGTCGTTATTCAAAACCTTCGGGAATCTAGATGCCGAAAGATAAACAACAATATAACTTGATAAAACGTTATCAACGTATTTTAATCTTTTTATGCAAATCAAATCTTCTGATTCGTCTAGCCCAAGCTTATGCGCAGCAGACTCATCTTTAACAATGCTGTTTTGAATAACCTTAATTAGCACGTTTGCATTATCTTCGGAATAATTTTGAAAGAATCCTTGAATCTGATCTGATATAACTTCTCGATTAGAGCTATGAACAACATTCTTTGCTCTAAAAGTTCCTTTTCCTTGAATCCTAACAAGCAAGCCTTCTAGAATCAAACTATCTACCGCATGCCTAAGTGTTATTCGACTAACATTGTATTGTTTGCATAATTCTAATTCTGGAGGGAGCTGCTCCTGCGGCTTCATTAAGTCAATGCGCTTTCTAAGATTATCGCGCACTGCTATATATTTAGGTACACCTTCAGTCACAATTCACTCTCCAAACAGAATGACTAGAAAACAATTGTAAGAATTGCCAAAAATCCTACGATTCAAGAACCCTGCGATTCAAAAACAATACGATTCAAAGACCTATGATTCCAAAATCTTATGATTCGAAAATCTTACGATTCAAAGACAATTCTTACAAAAGTGCTTTTTGAACATATATTAGCTTAATTGTATCAGTCTATTAGGTCAATCTATAATTCGACGCGCTAGAAGTGAATTGTTTGTTGCTAGCGATTTAACTTTTTCTTTTCTAAACGAGTCAATATTATTGACGACGCATAGAAAAGAACGTAGAAAATAGCGATTGCAACAATAATCAAAATTCTTCCGCCCGCAACGTTGGAATAGCCAAGTATTACTCCTGCTACACCGTAGTCGGCGTCGGAATAGGTTGAATTTGCAGAGCCAATATTGCCCAAAACAGGCAAAAGAAGCAAAGGCAAGAATGTAATAACAAGGCCATTAACAAAACCGCCTATAATGCATCCTCTTCTACCAGCCTGACCATTGCTAAACACGCCAGTAACACCACCAGCCATAAAGTGCGCAACAATTCCTGGAATAATAACTGTTGTGCCAGCCAAGGCCATAATAACCATTCCAACGATTCCGCCAGCAAAGCTTGCAAGGAATCCAATAAGAACAGCGTTTGGAGCAAAACCGAATGTCATAGGAGCATCCAATGCTGGCTTAGCGTTTTTAACCAATTTTTCGGATATTCCCTTAAATGCTGGAACAATCTCGTCTAAAACAACTTGAACGCCTGCAAGAATAACAAATACACCTGCAGAGAACATTGCTGCTTTAAGAATAACGAACACAATAAAGTTCTGACCTCCCGAAAGCTTTGACTCAATAAACTCAGGGCCTGCAAAAAGAGCAACCACAACGTAAATAATGGCCATTGAAAGCGCAATCAAAACCGTAGTGTCTTTTAAGAATCCAAGGGCAGACGGGAACTTAATATCTTCGGTAGACTTAGACGGATGCTTTTTAGAACGAGTAAGCTTTGCAACTAAAGTTCCAATAAGAACACCACTGCTAGCTGGGTGACCAAGTGCTACGTCATCTTCGCCAGAAGCTTTACGCATAAACGACTGCACCAACGCTGGTGAAATCGTAATAAATAAGCCCTGTGCAAGAGAGCCGAAAATAATAACGGCTAAAGTGTTAAAACCTGCAACATTGAAGATTACTGCAATCATACTAGCCATGTAGAAAGCAACATGACCAGTTAGATAAATGAATTTGAAGCGAGATGTTAGAGAAAGAATAATGTTTACAATCATTCCAAAGAAGAAGATAAGAGCAGATTCCGAACCGTACTTTAAAAGAACGGTTCCAATAATTGCCTCATTGTTTGGAACTACACCTTGAACGTGGAAAGCATATTGGAACATGCTTCCAAACGGATCAAGCGCTTGAGTTACAACGCCAGAGCCTGCAGCCAAAACCAAAAATCCAACCATTGTACGAATCGAACCTTGTACAATGTTAGAAATACTTTTGCCTTGAACTGCAAGTCCAATCAAAGAAATCATTGCAACTATTACAGCTGGTTGACGGAAAACATCGAGCAGTATAGAAAGAATACCGTTCACAGTTCTCTCCTTATTTTGTATGTTAATATTTTTAGACACATTTTGGCATGAAAACGCAAATTACAAGAGAGATAGTGTAATTAACTAAATCAAACCAAAATATGCCCGAATTTGTTTAATTCAAAAGTCATAATAATGGATAAGCCAAGACATAAATTTGTTATAACGTTATATCCAATTTATGGCGATTTTTTAGGCATATCACAAATAAAATGAAAATTATTATGCATAATCGTGATTTAACAGAAAATAATATAACAAAATCGTATATAATCTGAAAATTAATAGTCTTTAATTCGTCAATAACTTAAAAATATGTGAAAATAATCACAATAATTCTTAAAAAGACACGCCACATGGAAACAAAAATCACGCAAAACCAAAAAGACGCTATTCAATAATCCAAGCTAAGCCAATCAAAACAGCCAAGAAAAGAAGATTCACAATTGTGTACATAAGCAAATAGCGACCCTTATTATGAGGGTACTTATGCGTAATGCTCTTGTACGAAATCAAAGACGCCATAGACGCAATAAGCGTTCCCATACCGCCAAGATTAGTACCAATAATAAGCATCTTCCACTGGTCGCAGAATCCAGAAAGCAAAATAGTAGTTGGAACGTTACTAATCATTTGACTAGAAACAACCGAAACTTCCATAGGGTGCGAGCCAACCCACATTTGTGCGATCTCGGTAAATCCAGGAACTCTGCGCATGTTTCCAATAAAAATGAAGAACATTATAAACGTAAGAGGCAAAGCCCAATCCAAAGCGCGGAACACATGCGAATCGCAAACAATAAAGGCAATAACAACTGCCAAAACCATAATCCAGTCTGGAATCCAGCCAGCTACTCCACACAAACACAAAATAAACAAAAGACTGTAAACAACAACTCGCCATTGAGTAAAGCCAACACCGTAGCCCATAACGCGAATCTCATCTGGCTTAGGAGATTTAGAATGCGGAGCCAAAACGCCTTGCTCAATATCGTCTCCGTGCAAGCCTTCAAATTGATCGACTTTTCTAGAACTAAAGAACACAAACGCAAACGCAATCATAAGAATCGCAGCAGTAAGCGTGTACGGAGCCATAATGGAAAGAAAATCGCCCGTAGACATTCTAGTAAGCGCTTTAAGATACAAATTATGCGCGTTGCCAATAGGAGTTAGCATACTTCCAACGTTTGCGCCAATCGTCATTAAAGTCACAATAAGAATTGCATGCTTCTCGGCATTTGCCATCATCAAAACAGAAATCGCAAAAGGCACAAAAGTCACAAGAGCAACATCGTTAGTAATAAGCATTGACGAGAAAAACGTTAAAGACATAAGAACCAGAACTAATCCGCGCTCAGTCCTAACTCTTCTAAGAAGATTCGCGCCAATACTTCTAAAAACGCCTATTCGCTGGAATCCGCAAACAACCATCATTAAGCAAACAAGCTGAGAAATAGTGTTTACGTGAATGTAGCTAAAATATTGCGCATCGGGTGGAACAAAAAAGCAAGAAATAACAGCTAAAACGGCGGCTACAATAAGGATGGTCTCACATTTGACCAAATTCAGAAGCCAACGCCTCATCGTTCCTCCGCAACTAAAATACACAACTTATAAAATTGTATAAGAGACCCAATCCAAAGAGGCAAAAATTCCCGACAAAATCGTTGAAATAACAAGGCAAAGGGTGCTAAAAGTGCTTTAGTTTTGCCACAAAGCGAATATGCAAAAATCCGCCCATTTTTGTGACACGCGCAAACAACACATGTCTTAGATGCCTATATTATAAATGGAAAAGAAGTCGTAAGGCTAACAAGCATATTAAGCACAAAGCGAGAAACGCAATTATGACAAACCAAGAATCGCAAGCTCAAAAAACAGCAAGCCACAAAAGAAACACAGCCGACTTAATCGTAGAATGCCTTGTAAACGAAGGTGTTGAGGTTGTTTTTGGAATTCCAGGAGAAGAAAACATTCCGCTTTTAGAGGCAATTGAGCGAAACGGAAATATACGCTTTGTGCTTACTCGCCACGAGCAAGGCGCAGGTTTTATGGCCGCGACTTATGCGCATATTACTGGAAAGCCAGGCGTATGCTTGGCAACACTGGGGCCTGGAGCGCTAAACCTTACGCTTCCTGTAGCTCAAGCGAATGCAAGCACAACTCCGCTTGTTGCAATATGCGCTCAAGGAAACGTTTCTAGACTTTACAAGGAATCTCACCAAATCATTGATTTAGTAGCATTATTCCAGCCAATTACGCAATGGTCTTCTATGATGCTTGCTCCAAGCACAGCACCAGAAATGGTTAGAAAAGCTTTCTCAATCGCTCAAAGAAAGCGACCGGGAGCAACATGCCTTGTTATTCCAGAAGATATTAGCGAAATGAGCGTTCCAGAAGACGCAAAGCCACTTCCACTTCCAAAGCCGTTGCACATTCTTCCAGCTCCAGACACAATTGAAGAAGCTGCTAAAATCATTAGACAAGCAAAAAGGCCGATTATTCTTGCAGGAAACGGCGTTGCAAGAAGCCACGCTCAAGACCAGCTTCTCGCTTTTGCAGAACAGCTTAATGTTCCAGTTGCAACAACGTTTGAAGGCAAAGGCGTGTTCCCAGACAACCACCCGAATGCTCTTGGCGTAGTTGGATTTATGCATAGGGATTACGAGAATTTTGCTTTCGACACAGCAGATTTGATTATTGCTGTAGGATTCTCAATTCAGCAATTTGACCCTAAGAAAATTAATCCAAATATTGACAAGACGATTATTCACATAAACACATTTGTTGAAGACACAGACGCTCACTACCCTACTGCGCTAAACATTATGGCAGATATTGGTCAAACGCTTAAAACGCTTACAAGCGTGCTTAAAGATAGAAACGTTACTTTTGACGTAACTCACCCGAAGATTCGTCAAATGATTACAGACGAGTTGCGTTCGTTTGAAAACGATAACAGCATTCCTATGAAGCCTCAGCGCGTTGTTTACGATACTCGTCGCGCTGTTGCCGAAGGAACTAAGGTTCTTGTAGATACGGGTGCGCTAAAAATGTGGATGGCAAGGCTTTACCCAACAATGCATCCAAACACTTGCATTATAGATAACAGCCTTTCTACAATGGCTTGGACTTTGCCTGGAGCTGTTGGAGCATCGTTTATTAAAGACAATAGCGGAAAAATCAACACAAAGCCTGTTCTCGCTGTTATGG
Organism: Gardnerella vaginalis; assembly: GCA_946997215.1. GTDB lineage: Bacteria > Actinomycetota > Actinomycetes > Actinomycetales > Bifidobacteriaceae > Bifidobacterium > Bifidobacterium vaginale_I. The sequence continues at coordinate 22,316 of CAMPUL010000020.1, read as the reverse complement.
GCGACGGCAGCTTTATGATGAACGTTCAAGAGATTGAAACCGCTGTTCGCGTTGGTTCTAGAATGGTGATTTTGGTTTGGGAAGACAACGCGTACGGTTTGATTAAGTGGAAGATGGACTTGCACGCTGGAGAACACGAATACGTTGATTTTACTAATCCAAATGTTCCAAAGTTGGCGGAAAGCTTTGGCGCAAGAGGCCATGTTGTACAAAAGCCAGAAGACTTATACAACATGCTTAAAGAGGCTTTGGCTCAAGAAAGCGGTGTTGACGTTATAGCTTGCCCAGTGGATTATAGCGAAAACATGAAGCTTATTGAAAAGCTTGGAGACATTGACTTCGGCAACTAATCAATGTGAATTCGCAATGAGCATAGCTGAAAAGGACGTAACTCTATATTTAACGCGTCATTATTCTTATGCAAAGCTGTAGGCATACCGTGCAATGCTGGCATTTCCATAAGATCTACCTCTTCAATTGAGGCTGCACGCAAGATTTTATTGAGTTTTATTTGCCCATTTGCGTATCCACCAGATGGCTCGTGAATACGTAAGATTATATCTCCAGAACAATCATCGGCAAGCTTAACCCAATCTAATGCAATTAGACCTGAGTTTCTGCGAATTGTAAACAACGGATCGACTTTTGGTAGCATATCAATAATTGGCGAATTCAAAAAATCAGCTGTACTTAGAACTGAATCCATATTTGCATCAGCAATAAATGACCAAGTAAATTCGTGCTTACCTTGATCGGTATTTGGATCGGGGTAAAGAGGCGCAGAAAGCAAAGATAATCTGAGCATAGTTCCATAAGATGAAGAATAATCACCAATAGGAGCAGCATCAGCGCCATAAGTAGACGAATTTGCAACAGCAACAGCATAAGAGGAATCTTCTATGCGAACAAACCTATGCGTGCATGATTCAAACTTTGCATCATCACTACGAGTATTTTTTACTATTGGCCGTTCAACTAAACCATATTGACACTCATATTGCGCATTATTTGAACATATAGACATTGGCATATCTACTTTTAGAAATTGCTCTTTAGCATTCCAATCAACTTGCGCATGGAAATCAAGTCGTTTAACGCATGGCTCTAAAATTATATTTGTTTGAATCTTAACATCTTTTTTACATGCCAAGATTTCAACAGATACACCGCCCGATAAAAGTTCTTTAACGTCAACAATTGAAGAATCATCAATCTTACGATTCCTAATAAACGCATCTCGCTCAATATCCCACGCATCCCACTGAGATGGCTCATCTTTTAATATCTCATATTGAGCCATGCGATAACCAGATGGAATTAGCTCACGATTAAATTTAATATCTTTAACAGAAGATACTGTGCCATCGCGTTCAATAGTCACACTTAAAACACTATTATCAAGAATTATTCCACCATCATTTTTGTGTTTTACAGTTGTTTTACTATTTTTACTGCTTTCACTACATGTATATAGATTCCAAGCAACATCATTTTTACCTGTATAAGTCAATAACTTTACATTTTCACGCATATTAATCGCGCTGTTAGTGCCAATACTGCCAATCGCGCCAATAGTGCTGTTAGTGCTGTTAGCTTTTACAATCGCATTAGCAAGATCTGAAATGATTTTACGCAAACAAGAAATATCTCTAGCATATTCTTCTCTAGCTTGTCTATGAACCCATGCAATAGCGGAGCCTGGAAGAATATCGTGGAACTGATTCAATAACAATGTCTTCCAAATTCTAGTAAGCTCATCATTATTAAAACGGTATTCTGGAGCATAAACTCGAGCTAAAACAACGAGATATTCAGCAACGCGCAACAATGATTCCTCTATTCGGCAATAACGCTTCATATCTTGCTGAGAAGTAAGAGTTTTTCTATGCAACTCTAAATAAAGCTCACCCTTAAACACTGGCATATTGCCATTTGAATCGTCAACAATATCTTTTCGTATTTTTTCAAACAACTCATCAGGAGTGCCGAAATCAACTCTAGGAGCACCCTCTAAATTGCGATCGCGCCTAATGCGAGCAGTCATCTCGCGAGTAGGGCCGCCACCGCCGTCGCCAAAACCGTACAACAATATTGCATGATCAGATAAATCTTTATCCAAAAAATTGCGCTGAGAATAAACTAACTCATGCATGCTCACAGATGAAGCATAAGTATTAGATGGAGGGAAATGAGCTAAAATCCTAGAACCATCTATTCCCTCCCAAAGGAAGGAATGATGTGGGAATTTAGTGGCATCGTTCCATGAGAGCTTTTGAGTTAAGAACCAATCAAAACCAGCGCGACGAGCGAGTTGAGGAAAAGCGCCTGTGTAGCCGAAGCTGTCTGGCAGCCAAATACCACGCGGCTCAACACCAAGATGTTCCTTAAAATAGCGCTTACCAAAAGTCATTTGGCGAATCAAAGATTCACCGCACGGCATCATTGCATCAGACTCAACCCACATACCTCCAACAGGTATAAAACGCCCTTCTTTAATCCTATTTTTCATACGCTCAAACAAATCAGGATGCTCGTTTTCTAGCCACTCGTATTGTTGAGCAGAACTCATAGCATAAGTAAAATCAGGGTCCTCATCCATAAGAGCTAAAACATTAGATACTGTGCGCGCAACCTTTCTATGCGTCTCTCGCACAGGCCATTGCCAAGCAGAATCAATATGAGCATGCCCAACAGCAATATGCTTTATAGAGCTTGATGCAGCAGGCTGACTTAATACATCATGCAACGCTTTACGAGCATTTTGAACAGTAGAAGAATCATGCTCATCATACGCATTTAAGGAGTGCTGTAAAGCTTTAGCTAGTTTCCAATAACGCGGATTATCATCATTTAATTCGCTCATCAAAGAACTTACAGTCTGAAGATCCATGTAATAATCAAAAATATTACGATTAAAAACAGTAACGTCAACATACTTCAACATATATTGGCATTCGGTTTTTCCAGTAGCACGCTCTCCTAAATCAGTAGGAGAAAATGGAGTAGCTCCTTCAACAAATGGATTGTCTGCAGCTTCTAAATATAAAGTAAAATTACCATTTTCATCAATACTAATCGAACGATTATTATGCTCATCAATCAAAGGAACCCAATGATTACAAGGGTTTACAGCTTTTACAACTCTTCCATCAATGTTATACACTAATCCTTCTGCCTGAAAACCAGGAAAAAGATTCCTAATCCAACCTAAATCAACATTTAGCTCAACTTTGCGCCCTTTTACCTTTGAAAAATCAATCGACCCTGTAATTTCAAACCACGTTGTGCCCCAAGTTGTTCCCCAAACGCCTGGAACATTAAATGAGCGAAAAACAATATCGTTTCTTTTTAACTTAGAGAAGAATTCGCTAGAAGAAATAGGTTCTCCAGCAATCTCATACGCTCGAATTTTACAGTGCAATAGAACAGTATTTATATACGGGTATAAGCGTTGTTGCATAACTCTTGTACAGCGATTTAATTGCTGTTCAGGTAATAAAAACATAGTTCCTACACTTCTTTCTTACACAACTACGCATTTATACGTAAATCTTGTATACGTAAAATCGCTTATACGTAAATCTCATATCTCTTTATGTAAAAGCAAAACAAGTGATTGATGCACATTATAGAATTTGCGATTGAAGATCTTTTCGAGCAGATTCTAATCTAGTAATCTGACCTAAAAGATTGAGCTTTTCACTCCCATCTTCTAGCTTACTCATTCTAAGCTTAATAGCTCCGATTTTTCGCATAAATCCAACGTCTAGAAGCTTAATAAGCAGCTCATTTGCATACTTTTGTTCTTCTTCGCTAGGAATGCGCAAAAGATCGGATGGGGATTCATTTGTAGAAACACCACTCGAATCGTAAGCAGCCGACGAGTTAATAGAAGAAGCCCCACTCAAGCCTTTATTAGAAGACAATGGAAGAGGCATTACGGAAAGCTCGTTAATAACGCCTTCTAGCATAGGTCCTGCAGCCTTAGTAATAATATGCAACCAAAGACCTTTACTAACGCTTGTATTAGGCAATCCACCAGAAGCCACAAAAGCCTGGAAAAGTGTTCTAAAAACTGGCGTAATAAAATTATTCAAAGTAAGATGCGCAAAAAGCTGATTGCTAAATGCTAAAGGAGATTGCATAAGAACAGCCATAAATTGCTGCTCGCACATAAACACAGAATCATCAACCTTATAGTAGCTTTGATTCTTGTACGCGCTTCTAAGCATAGCGGTTTTTGCAGCAGCATCATTCATGCTTTGAGAACGCTGATCAAACACACGAGAATCCGCATAAACGTTGGAAGAGTAGCCTTTAGAATAAGCGTCATCGTCTACAACGTGCAATCTCCTTCTAGCGGACTCCACTTCCTTACGCATAACGTCTAAATCAACACCAATATTTCTAACAGCTTTTCTAGTGTATAAGTCCAGCAAAGACCTGTCTCGAATTTGCGCAACAAGAGGAGCAACCGCCTTAACAGCACCCATCTGACCTGTTGCAAAAGACGTATCAAAACGGCGAATAACAGTGTCAATTACAAAATCGTAAAGAGGATTAGCGCGCGCAATCAAAGAACGAACAGCCTCATCTCCCCTTTGAATACGCAAATCGCAAGGATCTAAGTTATTATCTGCAACAGCAACAAAAGTCTGTGTTAAAAACGCTGAATCTAAGCCAAAAGCGTGCAAAGCAGCTTTCTGGCCTGCCGCATCTCCATCGAAAGTAAAAACAATACGCGAACTAACTTTTTGACCTTCTACTTTTACAGGCCCCACAAGTTGAATCGCTCCCAAAGAATCGTCTGCAATAAGTCGGCGAATAATCTTCGCATGCTCCGCGCCAAAAGCCGTTCCACAAGTTGCAACAGCAGTATCTACACCTGCTAAATGGCAAGCCATAACATCCGTATAGCCTTCCACAATCACAACTTGACGCTTTTTAACAATATTCGACTTAGCAATGTCAATTCCGTAAAGAACTTGCGTTTTTCTATACAATACAGTATCTGAAGTGTTAATGTACTTTGCACTAATAGAATCATCATCATAAAGCCTTCTAGCGCCAAAGCCCAAAGTGCGGCCTGTAGAATCGCGAATAGGCCACGTTAATCGGCCGCGAAAATAATCGTAAATTCCGCGCTGACCTTGGCGAGCTAAGCCTGCGTCTAATAATTCTTGACGAGTAAAACCTTTATTAGACAAATAGCGAACAAGATTGTCCCACCCGTTAGGCGCATATCCGCAACCAAAACGCTCGCATTGAGCTTGAGTAAAATTACGACCAGCAAGCAGACTACGAGCTGCAGACGCTTCTTTAGAGTTGATTTGAGACGCAAAGAAACGTTGAGCTTCCTCGTTTGCTTCTATAAGACGAGCGCGCTTGGAGCCAGCATGAGAATTATCTTTAGCATCCTGCGATTTGTCATAATGAACTTCAATGTGGTAGCGGTCCGCTAGCAGCTCTACTGCCTCGCGAAAATCAATGTTTTCTTTTTGCTCAACATACTTAAAAACATCTCCGCCAGCACCGCAACCAAAGCAATGCCAGACGCCCAAGCTTGGACGAACGCTAAAACTAGGCGTTTTTTCATCGTGAAACGGGCAAAGCCCCACAAAAGTACCCGTTCCAGAAGGCTTAAGCGTAACAGTTGCAGACACAATATCGTACAAATCTGCAGCAGCGCGCACACGCTCAACGTCTTCTTTTACAATCATTCCAGCCATAGTCTCTAGCTTATCGCAAGCCGAAGGCTACAGACACTCTATGAAAAACTCGTAGTTTAGCACAAAGATTTAGCACAAAGCGGCATGAAGAGCTGTAGCAGATCCATCTGTAAGACTTGCAACTTGATCAATTGCAACTCTTAAACGCTCGTCATCGCTAGAGCAAGCATTCCAATCGCTTATAAACACAGATTCCATAGCATCGTGTGCTCGCGGAGACTTGCTCATAAACACTTCAACCAAATCCGTTAGAATCTTTTGCTCACGCCTATAAAACTCGCGCTCTCTAGGTTGGATTATAAAATGCACAGCCAAGCTTTTAAGAACGATTATCTCGTAAGATGTTTCTGGCGGAATCACAACGTTTGCGCGGTAGCGAATTAAAGCGCCGTTGCCGTATTTTTCTCGAGTTACTCGCTCAACAGAGCTTGCAAACCTGCCGATTAAAGCACTAGTAATATTCTTTAGATGAGCTAGCGACCTTCTAGAGCCGTCATAAGAATCAGGGAACATGTTAAGAGAACGCAAACGCTTAAAAGCTGCCAAAAGACTATCCGCATCCCACTGGTTTCCATACCAATTATGAGCTTCTTGAATAACTTGATCCGCAACGCTTGAATCCCAAACAAGCTCCGTATTAAAAGCGCCAGTCACAATCGCGTCTTCAATATCGTGAACACTGTATGCAATATCGTCGGAAAGATCCATAATTTGGCACTCCATAGGCTTCGATTCGCGCGGAGAGCCACTTTTTAGCCAATCAAAAACTTCCCTATCGTCTGGGTAAACGCAGAATTTTAGATCGCGCTCGCCTTTATCGTGCGCTTTTGCTTCATCAAAACCCCAAGGATATTTAACAGCAGCATCCAAGCTTGCTCGCGTAAGATTTACGCCTGCACTAGCGCCATTTTCTCTAAAAACTTTAGGCTCTAAGCGCGTTAAAAGTCTAAGAGTTTGAGCATTTCCTTCAAAACCACCAATATTGCTTGCGATTTGAGCAAGCGCGCGCTCGCCATTGTGACCAAAAGGAGGATGACCTAAGTCGTGAGCTAAGCAAGCGCAATCTACAACATCTGGATCCGCGCCAAGCATCGCAGCAATCTGGCGACCAATTTGTGCAACTTCCAACGTGTGCGTTAAACGCGTGCGAGCAAAATCGTCGGAGCCTGCTACAAGCACTTGACTTTTAGCGCCAAGTCTTCTAAGCGCTGAAGAGTGGATTATTCTGGCTCTGTCTCGCTCAAACGGAGTGCGAGCGCGCGTGTGGTGAGGCTCGCTAGCCCATCGCTCAGTATCGTGCAAGCTGTATTCTCCAACAACTTCGTTATCGGAAGCAATCACATCATTACACATTAAAAAACCTCCTCCACTAATCGCAAGTAGCAAATCGCAAGTAGCAAATCATAAATTAGCCAATAGCAATTCAGCTAATCGCAAAATCGCAAGATTGCTAAATCAAGCTTTTTTCATCCAACATTTTTATGTCTTTTTCAGGCAAAACTTCGTAAGCATTCTTATACAATCGCGGAACTCTAGGGCCAATCCCAGTCATAATCTCGTAGCTTATTGTTCCAGCAGCCGCCGCCCAATCATCTGCCGTTGGCTCCGCATATTCTAAGCCTCTTCCTGGCCCAAAAAGCCTGACCGTATCTCCTTCTTTAACCCCAAGCTCTTTAGCGCTGCCTTTTAAGTCAACAATAAATTGATCCATGCAAACGCGCCCCGAAACATGCAAAATCCTAGCGCCGTTCTTAGTTTCCACTCGCACAGGCCCTCCAGGCTTATTAACATGACGAGATCCTTGCATATCGAATCCGCTAGATGCGCGCAAAATGCCATCCGCATATCCAAGTGGAACTATTGCTGTGCTTGTATTGTCTGGCGTTAAATACGTGCGGCCGTACGAAATACCATGACCCGCTTCTACAGATTTAACCGTTCCTAATTGCGCTTGTAAAGTCATAGCTGGACGCAAGTCGTAAGTTTGAGGCTCTCCCATAACAGGGTCTGGCTCGTATCCATATAATCCAATTCCTGGTCGAACAAGCTCAAATCGTATCTCTGACCTGTTAAGAGTTGCAGCTGTATTAGCTAAATGTCGAATTTTAGGTTCCAACCCAGCTTCGCGCATTCTTCGAGTAAAGTCGTGGAATTGCTCAATTTGCCTATCTGTAGATGCAACAAACTCTGGAACGTCTGGGCAATCAGCAACAGCCAAGTGACTCCATTGCCCAATAACTTCGATTAATCCCTGGCTAGAATATTCGCTAAGTTTTTCTAAAGCATCACTAAAGCCTGCAGGCGTAAAACCGTTTCTGCCAAATCCCGTATCTACCTTAACGTGCACGCGTGCAGCAGCGCCAAGCGATTTAGCAGCTAGCGCAACAGCGTCAATAGAATCAAGTGAGCCAACAGAAATATCAATATCTGCTTTTATTAAATCTGCAAAAAGAGACGTTGGAGCGCTAGTAAGCCACGTAAGAATACGGCATCTGCTTGAGTCAATTCCACATTTACGAAGCCGCAAAGCCTCATAGGGCTGAGCTGTGCCAAGCCAAGTTGCTCCCCCTGCTAAAGCTGCGAGCGCACTAGGAATAAGCCCGTGACCATAAGCGTCTGCTTTAACAACTCCCATAACTGCTGGCGACTTTTGACCAGGCTGCAAATCTTTAGAAACGCGCTCAACAAGAGTTCGCATATTATCTCTTAGCGCTTTTAGATCAACGATTACCTGCCCAGGGTATGTACTCAAGGCGCGAGCATAGTTCTCTTGCAAAATCGCTTGTATACTCGAATTTTTACACATATCTCACGCCTTTACTTCTAGTTTTTAGCTTTTACTTTTATATTTATTTTTATATCTACTATATATGCAACTATTTTTGACTTACGTTTTAATACAGCTAATACAGCAAATACCGCTAATGCCGTATTACATGATTATGCGAGCGCAACCATTGATACGCGATTCTAGTTGCGCTATGCGCGCGATTTGGAATTACAACAAGACCACACTTGCTAAAGCCTTCTCGCAAAATAACTTTTTGCATAATCAAGTTGTCGGGATGAGTATCGATTCTAACATTAGAGTAATTTCGCTTAGCCCATCTTAAACATTCGCTTGCCATTTTTGGCTTGACCCCCGAAGATGCAAGCCTATGGATTGTAACGTATGGCAAAACATCATCTAGCCACGCTCCATCAATCTTTGCGTAGACTTCATCAAGCCCCTCGCACAGTGCAAATTGCGCCAAAATGCGCTCTTCGCCAAAATCTGTATCCGTGTCTACAAGAAGATTAAAACGATTCAAACGAATATCTTCTATAACACTAGATGTTAGAGGAAAGCGATCTCCCCATTGATGAGGATTGCCATTATTTGCCATAAATACTCTTGCTCTCTCATAAATATTTTCAATATCTTTTAGATCGCTAAGAGTTGCTTTTCTCAATCTTATTTCACACATACACCCCCCTATGCTTAAAATATGGCGATTTTACAGTCTTACACAAGCGAAGCCTTACACAATCAAACGAAACGAATCACACAATCTTGCGCTCAAAAGGATCGGAGCTAATGCCTTTATCTAAAATATCTTTGCACCATTGACGCGCCCCAAACAAGCTATGATCGCGGTAATTTCCGCAAGACTCAATAGTTGTAGCTGGAACATCATCCCAAGTAGCTTTATACGCAATAAATTCAAGCGATTCCTTCAACGCGCGCGCAACATCTTCTGTGCTATGAGTGCCCCAAGTTAAAAGGTGGAATCCTGTACGGCAACCAAATGGAGAGCAATCAATGTAGCCTTCAATGCGCTGGCGCAAAAGAACAGCAATCGTGTGCTCAATAGTATGCAAAGCGCCCGTAGGAATAGCCTCTTGGTTAGGCTGAGTTAAGCGAATATCGTAGTTAGAAATAACATCTCCATTCGGGCCTTTTTGAGTGTCAATGTAGCGAACATATGGAGCTTTAACTTTAGTGTGGTCAAGTTCAAAGCTTTCTGGACGAGGAGTCGGCTGATTGTTTTGATTTTCGCTCATCTTATTCCATCCTAACTTATATTCCATGCGCAAAATGTATGCGCAAAATCCATGCGTAAATAACGATTACTAAATAATATTAGACGCTATTCTTGCCAAACACACATGAACACGAATCTAAAAATATTTTTTATTGACTTATTAACTTATAAGACTTACAGATACAGACTTGCAAACTTGCAATACTTACAGATACAGACTTACAAAGTAGCAGCATCAATAAGTTCGCGCGTATAACTATGTTTTGGATTAGTCAAAATTTGACTTACACGCCCAGATTCAACAACAACGCCATCTTTTAGAACAACAACACTAGACGCTAAATGCTGAATCATACCAAGATCGTGGCTAACAAATACGCACGCCATATTAGGGCGATTTGCGCGAATCACATTAAAAGCATCTAAGATTCTTGTGCGCTCGGCAACATCGATTGCGCTCATTGGCTCATCTGCAACCAAAACTCTAGGATTATTGATTAGCGCTCTAGCAATCGCAACGCATTGAGCTTGTCCGCCAGAAAGCTCGCACGGATATCTTCCAGCAAAAACTTTAGGATCTAACCCGACTAAATTCAAAACATCATCCACTTTAGAGTCAATAGCGCGTGAATCAATATAACGTGAATCAACATCATGTGAATCCACAGTATGTGAATCAAAACTCATGTTTTTACGCCATATTTCAAGCGGCTCAGCAACGCTTTTTCTAACTTGCCAACGCGGATCTAAAGCTGCAAAAGGATGCTGAAATACAAGCGAACATTGTCTTCTCATATTTACGTAAGCAGAATCTTTCAAATTTAACTTTTTAGCGTTTTCAACGGTTTCAACAACTTTGCCGCAATACTCTATTCTTCCTTCGCTTATTTCTTGCAATCCAAGTAAAGAGCGAATCAAAGTTGTTTTACCACTTCCAGATCCGCCAATTAAAGCTAAAGATTCGCCAACTTTAAGATTAAAGTCAACACCTTTTAATGCTTCAACGCGGTTTTTTGAGCTTCCTAAAACAACGTGAATGTTTTTAGCTTTAAAAATGCAATCATCTTTAGAAGAATCATTCTTATTTGAATCGCTTAAATCATTCTTATTTGAATCGCTTTTATTATCAAGACTTAAATCATTTTTACTAAGACTTAAAGCGCGCGCCGCAAAAACAAGTTGTTTAGTAGAGTGAACCTTAGGATTTTCTAGCAATTCACCAACGCGCGCACTATCGACTAATCGTCCAGAATCCAAAACATAGCAACGAGTAGCAGCGCTAGAAAGAACCGAAAAATCGTGAGTAACAAAAAGCATTGAAGCGCCCATATTATCAACTAAAGAAGTAAGCATATTTACAACATCTTTTTGTGTAACAGAATCAAGAGCAGTAGTCGGCTCGTCTGCAAGAATCAACTTAGGGCAAGTTATAAGCGCTGTAGCAATTCCAACTCGTTGCATTTGCCCACCCGAAAGCTCAAAAGTGCGCTTATTCAAAATATTCGCGCCTAAACCAACTTTTTCAAGCATAACTTTAACGCGATTTTGAATATCGTCTTCGTCTAAATTGTAATGAAGCCTAAGAGGTAAGGCGATTTGCTCACTAACACTCATAATAGGGTTAAGAGCACGATCCGCTTGCTGAAAAACAACGCCAACATACTTACCGCGAATGTTTGCAAGCGCAGAATCGTTAGCGCCAACAGTTTGTGCATTGCCAACGTGGCAAGAGCCAGTGATTTTGCAATTAGACGGAACTAAGCCAATCGCAGCTCTTAAAAGCATTGATTTACCAGAGCCAGAAGATCCAACTAATCCAACGCGCTCGCCATCTTTAACGTTAAGCGAAACATCACTTAAAATGCGCGAAGATCCAATGCTAAGCGATAATCCTTTTATATCAAGACTCATTCTTAGACTCCCTATTTGCTGGATTTGTAGCACTTCTTAAAACGTCGCCAAAAAGATTAAGAGACAAAACTGTTAATGTAACAACAAGACCAGGCCATAGAGCCGCAAGCGGATAAACGTGAATCAAAGTAACCGAAGTAGAAAGAACGCGACCCCAGCTCGGCACTCCCGAAGGAACACCAACACCTAAGTAAGTCAATCCGCTTTCCGCTAAAATAACAGTTCCTGCAGAAAGCGAAAGCTGAACGGAAGCGATAGGCAAAATATTAGGAAAAACATGCTTTAGCAAAACGTAACTTCTGCTAGCACCATTAGAAACAGCGCAATCAACATAGTTGGACTTAAGAACAAGAACAGCACTTGGTCGCAAAATACGAGCAAGATTTAAGCCATAGCCGAATCCGCATGCAAGCATGATTACAAGAACGGATGCTCCAAGAGGCACAGCAAGCATAAGCGCAATCAAAACTGTTGGAATGGAAATTAAAGCGTCTACTGCCATAATGCTTACGGAACGAATTTTTTGAACGCGGCAAATCGTAAAGCTTAGAATCACAAATCCAACAACGCTTGCAATCGCAACTGTTGAAATAACAAGCAAAATCTCTACTCTAGAACCAGCCATAAGCCAGCTAAGCATATCTGCACCCGTTCCATCTGTGCCAAGCCAATGCTTTAGAGAAGGCTTTTGCCATACCTCGTACCCGTTTGTTTCTAGAAGAGAGTAGGGCGTCCACACAAAAGAAAGCGCAGCTACAAAAATCCACAAGCACAAAATAATGCAAACGAATTTTCCAATAACTCCGCGCCAAATGCGTCTTAAAAACTTAATCATTGCTTGAATTGCCCCCACTTAAATCACTGCCCGAATTATTCACTGCTCGAATCTTGGCTAAGTCTTGAATCCAACAAACGATGCAACACGTCAATCGCAAACCCAACAAGCAAGAACAATGCAGAAAGCATAAAAAGATTGCCTTGAACAGATATAAGATCTCGCAAGCCAACATCGCGCACAAGACCCATGCCCATTCCAGGAAGCGAAAACAGATTTTCAATAACCATTACGCCCATAATCATATGCGCAAAAGTCAAGCCGATTACAGACACAAGCTGCGGCAACGCTAATCGCAAGCCAACTCGCCAAATCATTTGCTTTTTAGTCATTCCACAAGCCATAGCTTGCAAAGCAATGTCACTATTAGAAATCTGCTCTAATGATGCTGAAGTGTAACGCATAAAACCAGATCCAACAATAACGCCAACTGTTAGAGCTGGAAGAATCAAAGACAAAAATGCGCTACCAAAATCGCGCCAGCCGTCTGTTGGAAAACCTTGAGTAGGAAAAATCCCAACCAAACCAATGCCATTGCCAAAAATCATGATTAAAATCATTCCGCCCCAAAGAGCAGGAACAGATCCGCCTGCAATCGCACAAAACCTTAAAAAGCCTTGCAAAGACTTGCCAGAATGAAAAACTTGCAAGCATCCAAGAGGAATTCCGATTGCGAGCGCAATTAAAAGTCCAAGAAAAATGAGCGGAAAAGTTATGCTAGCACGCATAGCAATAGTGGACGCAACGGAACGACCCGTAAGCATTGAAACACCAAAATCGCCTCTAAAAACGCCAAAAATCCACTCTAAATATTGAATTAAAAGGGGCTTGTTTAAGCCTAAATCGTGCCTTAACTGCTCAACTTTTCCAGCTGGCGCGTTTAAGCCTGCCATAACTTGAGCAACGTCTCCAGGTAAAACCCTAAGAGCAAGAAATACGATTGCAGAAATAAATAGCAGCGCTACAAAAAACAACGCGATGCGTCGAAGAATCATGCGCTTCATACAAACCCCTTACTTAATATAGCGTTCCGACCTGCCTTTTCGCTTAGAGCGTAGCGCGAAAAGGTAATTCGGAGCGCTGAGCCACTCAAGGCAGAAGCACTGCTTCTGCGTGGCGAAGACGTCCGCGCGCTTAGACCGCGCGGACGATGACCTGCCTTGTAGTGCGATTGTATAGCGACACGCCGTAAATCAGGTACAATCGCACTACAAGTATGCCGAAAATATATTAAAATCACTACATTTTGGCACAAAGTCGTCAATATTTTAGAACAAATCACTTAAGCCGCAAATTGTATAGCGGCAAAAAAACTTGATTAATGTCAAAAGGCATGCCATCAAGATTCCTTACCTTAGCTGTAACAACCTTATAGTTAAGCAGCCAATCCGCAGGAGCATCCTGGCTAACGATTCGCGCAGCTTTAGCAAGAAGCTTATTAGACTCCTTAGTATTCGCGCAAAGCATTGCCTTAGCATACAAATCCTGAACTTGCTTATTGTTGTAACCGTAGTAATACTTAGGATCTGCCCACTGTCCAAAATCATGGCTTTCATTGTGATCTACCATAGACAAATCGTAGTTTTTATTGTTATAAACGTCGTGAAGCCAAGTAGTAAATTCAACAACGTTTACTTTTAGATCAATGCCAATTTGCTGTAATTGAGATCTTAGCTGCTCACCAAGTTGCGTTCCATAAATATTCGGGTAAGTAAGCGAAAGATGCAAAGGATTCGACTCACTAAAACCAGCTTCTTTCATCAACGACTTAGCGCGCTTAACATTATGCGCGTAAATCTTAGTTAAATCCTCATATCCTGGGTCAAGAGAAGGAATCGGCCCGCCAAGCAAAGCATCCGTACCTCCGCGCGAAGCAATAATTTGCTTATGGTCAATCGCATATCTAATCGCTTGGCGCACGCGCTTATCTTTAGTTCGCTCACCATTCATGTTCATAGCAAGCACAAATTTATCGGTAGTGTTTCCAGCTTTAACAACATAACGCTTTGAATCCGCCTTAAAAGGCTTGGCAAGCTGGCCCGAAATAGGCGCCAAAGCTTGAACAGACCCCGAAGAAAGCGCATTTACAGCAGCAACATCGTCTACAAAATAGCGAACAACAACTTTTTGCGTTTTTGCCTTATTAATGCCCTTGTAGCGAGGATTTGCTTTTAACACAACTCGGTCATTAGGCACAAACTTTTCTACTAAATACGGGCCAGATCCAATTGCTTGAGTTTTAGCATCATAATTCGCAAGCTTATCGAAGACTAAGCCAGCTCTAGAGCACAATGCCCACAAAAGTTTTGCGTTTGGCTCTTTAAGCTTGATTTCAAACGTGTAATCGCCTTTAGCTTTAGCGGATTCAACTTTTCCAACCATGTTTGATCCGCGATATTTCTTTGCAACAAGCTCGTTAAAAGACCACTCAGCATCTTTTGCAGTAAGCTTATGACCATTAGAAAAAACAACGCCTTTACGCATGTGGAAAGTGTACTTTAAGCCGTCTTTGCTTATTTCCCAACTCTTTGCAAGGGAAGGAACAACTTGATTTTTAGAATCCCTAGCTACAAGACCTTCATACACGTTTCCAATCAGCAATTGTTCCAAGGAAGATCCAGATTGGTTACGAATATCAAGATTTGTAGGAGCAAGTTTTAATCCGATTGACACAGTTTTATTTGAAACTTGCGTAGAAGATGTTTGACTTGCAAGATTTTTTTGTGGACCTGTAAGCGTTGCAACAATCGCGCTAAATATTGCGATTACTACGATTGCTACAGAAACAAGCCAGAATTTTCCTAGACCACGCTTATTGGTTTTATACGCACTTTTAGACGCATTATTAAGCGAAGCATCTGTGCTAGAGCCAGCTTGCGATTCTTGCGCGTTTTCTTGCCCATAGAATTTATCGGTCACATCTTTAGAGTATGCGCCATCTTTGGGTTCTTTGTTATCCATTCAACAAACCTTTCTGGATTGAATTAGATACATTTATTTAATTGTTGTTTATGTTGTTATTTAATTGTTTAAACTCGTTGCTTTGTCTAATTGCAACACTTGCAATACAAAGTCAACGGCGTATACAATCGTAGCTTGCTCACAAGTCAATAAAAACTAGGGCGAGTCTAAAAAAACTTCGCTATAAGTCATAGGTAAGTCATAGGTAAGTCATAGATAAGTCATTGATATTTATGCGTTTTTACAAAAAATTTGACATCATTGTGTAAAAAATTTAACACGCTTCTATAAAAATTTGACGTTATTCTAATCACATATCCTATGAATGTGGTTAAATGCCATCAGACGTAAACTTGCAAACGTGCGCAAAAAACAATACGATAGCTTGCATATTTGCAAAAATGTATAACAGACGCATAAAGATGTTACACACAGCATGCATGCAAAATGCGCCAATAAAACGCCAATAAAAAGCGAGGAATAATGGCAGAAAACTTGAATACTACAGTAACAGTAAACGAATCCTCGGATCCGCAAAATAACGGCGGCCAAGACCGCACTGCTCTAAATCGCCAGCTTGCACAAATGCTTAAGGGCGGAGTGATTATGGACGTTACCACTCCAGAGCAGGCGCGAATTGCTGAAGATTCTGGAGCTTGCGCTGTAATGGCGTTGGAGCGTATTCCTGCCGATATTCGCGCAGCTGGCGGCGTATCTAGAATGAGCGACCCAGCTATGATTCACGGAATTCAAGAAGCTGTGTCTATTCCTGTAATGGCAAAATGCCGAATTGGTCACTTTGTAGAAGCGCAAGTGCTTGAAGCTATTGAGATCGATTACATTGACGAAAGCGAAGTGCTTAGCCCAGCCGACGACGTGTACCACATTAACAAGCGCGATTTCGCAGTTCCATTTGTTTGCGGTGCTAAAGATTTGGGCGAGGCTTTGCGAAGGATTAACGAAGGCGCTTCCATGATTCGCACTAAGGGCGAGCCTGGAACTGGAGACGTGATTCAGGCAGTACGCCACATGCGCATGATGAATTCCGCAATCCGTAAGCTTACAAGCATGCGCGAGGATGAGCTTTTTGAAGAAGCTAAGACATTGCGCGTGCCTTTCGATCTTGTAAAGTACGTTGCACAAAACGGCAAGCTTCCTGTTGTTAACTTCGCTGCTGGCGGCGTTGCTACCCCAGCTGATGCTGCTTTAATGATGCAGCTTGGCGCAGAAGGCGTATTCGTTGGCTCTGGCATCTTTAAGTCTGGAGACCCAGCAAAGCGTGCTGCTTCAATCGTTAAAGCTGTGACTAATTACAAAGACGCTAAGATGATTGCTAAGCTTTCCGAGAATTTGGGCGAAGCTATGGTTGGCATTAACGAGCAAGAAATCAAGCTTTTAATGGCTAATCGCGGCGAGTAATTAAAACGAGTGATTGAGGCGAATTATTTTGGCAAACTCACATATCAATGCAAATAATTGCGCGCACACTGTGGCTGTTTTAGCTGTTCAAGGAGCTTTTCTTGAGCATCGCTTAATGCTAGAAAAACTGGGTGCGCGCGTTATTGAGCTTCGTCAAGCACGAGATTTGGAACAATCTTTTGACCGCCTTGTTTTGCCTGGCGGCGAAAGCACTGTGCAAACTAAGCTTATTCGCGAGCAAAACATGCTTGAGCCTTTGCGCGAGAAAATTGCAAACGGAATGCCTGTTCTTGGCACTTGCGCAGGGCTGATTTTGCTTGCAAAAAACGTGGAAGGAAACGAAGTTAGCGGATTTGGCACGCTAGACGTTACTGTTAAGCGCAACGCTTACGGCCGCCAGCTTGGAAGCTTCCACTGCAATTCTGAGTTTGGAAATCTTGGAGCTGTTCCAATGACGTTTATTCGCGCGCCTTATATTGCGCAAGTTGGACCAAATGCCGAGGCTCTTGCAACTGTAGATGGCAACGTTGTAGCTGCTCGCCAAGGAAATCAAATCGGAACAGCTTTCCACCCAGAGCTTGATGAAGACACAAGAATCCACCAGCTTTTCTTGGATTTGTAAATATCTTAGATTTGTAAATAAATGTGGCACTTAAATCACTTGATTAAGTGCCACTTTTATTATTAAAACTCAATTAATGCTCCATTAAAAAACGCTATTAAATCGCTATTTTACCTCAAAAATCGCGTATCCAAAGGCTCCAAGAGCATGATTTTGAGCATCATAATTGTAGCTAATAGTCGGCTTACAATCAGGCAAAGCACTGAACGAATCATTAGATTCATTGAACGCATTTAAAGCCACAACAACGCGCTTAGAATCAGTTGACCGCGCAAACACAAACTTTCCGCGATCATCATAATCAAGAACTCTAAAATTGCCATGAATAAAGCAATCGTTGCTTCTACGTAATTTTATAAGTTCGCGGAACAAATCACGATTATCTTTTACAGGATTTGCCCAAGGCATAGGTGCGCGATAATCACACTCTTCAAAACCAACTACACCAAGCTCATCACCGTAGAACACGCTTGGAGTTCCAACAGATGTAAGCAAACAAAGTTCAGCCAAGCGGAATCGCTTATCAACCGCAGAAGAATCGCCAGAATCCGCGGAATTTTGCGCGCACAAGCTCCTAAAGCGACTAACGTCATGGCTATCCAGCAAATTCAATTGACCTTGAACAATCGGGAATGGGTACCTTAAAAGCATATCCACAAATCGACTATTAAATTCGCGCGCGTTAATCTTGCCAAAAGCAAAGAAATCGCGGCAAACTTTGCGGAACTCGTAGTTCATAGTGGAGTCAAACATATCTCCCTGCAGCCAACGCTCAGAATTCTCCCAAATCTCCGCAATCAAAACACTATCTTTTTTGGTCTTTTTAGCAACAGTGCGGAAAGCGCGCCAAAAGTCTTTATCAACCTCATTAGCAACATCTAAACGCCAACCGTCAACATCAAAATCTTCAAGCCAATAGCGGCAAACGTCCATAAAATAGTCGCGAACTTTTGGATTAGAAGTATTAAGCTTTGGCATTTTACGCTCATACGCAAAACACGTATAGTTTGGACGCTCGCCATCTTCGGGGCGCACAACAGGGAACTTTAATCCATAGAACCAATCCTTGTATCGCGAATTTTCGCCATTTTTAACAACATCGTCAAACGCAAAGAAATACCAACTAGAATGATTAAAAACGCCGTCAATAATTATGTGCATGCCGCGATTATGAACCTCGCTAACAAGCTCCCTAAAATCGTCGTCCGTTCCCAAATTAGGGCAAACATGATAGTAGTCAAGAAGATCGTAACGATGGTATTCTGCAGCTGTAAAAATTGGATTCAAATACAGGCAATTAAAGCCCAAATCCTCAATATAATCAAGATTTTCGATTATGCCTCTAATTGTTCCGCCCAAACGAGTGTGCAAAGTTTGACCAGTTTTCTCATCAAAATAATCTTTTGCTGTGCAACTTATGCCACGCTTAGAATCCGCAAAACTATCTGGGAAAATGTTATAAACAACAGCCTCTTTAAGCCAATGTGGAACGTCGCTAATCTCTTCGCGGCGAATAAATGGGAACTGGTAGACTTCTGTGCGATCTTCTGGAAAATCAGCCGCAATAGTATCGGCGCACAAATACAAGCGCTCATCCGCATCTTGCATCTCAAAGTAATAACAAACTCTATCTAAATCGCTGCTTATATTGGATTCGTAGTAGTCAAAGTAATCGTCGCTAGCAATCTTTTCCATTTTCAGCGTGCGGAACTGATCTAACGGAGTCAAATCAACACGATTTCCGTAGTGCAAAATGCATGAACAAAGATTATTCTTTGCCGCACGCAAGCGAATTGTTAAGCAATACTCTGCCGTCGAATACGAATATTGAGAAAGTGGCTTATGCAATATTGCTTGACGATTTATCATTTACATTTCCTTTCTAGCCTCGCTGCCATTGTTTTCGACTTTATCACCTACCCTTCTACACCACCACACTTTGATGGTGATTTTCTAAAGCGACAGCAAATAATCAAATTGACAACAACAGACGTAGCATTAATGTAGTATTGCTCTAAAGATGCGCATACTTAAGTTTGGCAACACGCAACAAACGCAACGGAGGCGAATATGCTTTTAGCAGTAGACATTGGCAACACGAATATTGTGCTTGGATTCTTGGAAAATGGCAAGATTGTTGGCACGTATAGAATGACTACAAAAGCAAATCACACTTCCGACGAATACGGCATTATGATTACGCAATTCCTTAATTTAAGCGGTTTTAGCGTAAACGATGTTGAAGATGTTATTGTTGCTTCGGTTGTTCCAAAAGTTATGCACTCTTTCCGCGCAAGCATTGTTAAGTTTTTGCAAATCGACCCTATGATTGTGGGTCCTGGGGTAAAAACTGGCGTAAATATTAGGATTGACGAGCCTCGCTCTTTGGGCGCAGATTGCTTAGCGGATTGCGTTGGTGCATTTAATGAATACGGCGGCCCTGTATTAGTTATTGATTTTGGCACTGCAACAACTTATAACTACGTTGATGTAAACGCAGCTATTACATGCGGACTTATTTGCACGGGAATTAGTTCGGCTGCAGCAGCTCTATGGGATAATGCTGCTCAGCTTCCAGAAGTGGAGATTTCTCGCCCTAAATCAGTTCTTGCAAAATCAACTCGTCCCGCTATGCAAGCTGGCCTCTACTACAGCTTCTTAGGTGGCATTGAGCGCACAATTGAACAATTCAAAATAGAGATAAATGAGCCTTTTAAGGTTGTTGCTACAGGCGGATTAGGTCGTCTTTTTGAAAAAGATGTTACAGCAATCGATTACTACGATCCAAATTTGATTTTTAAGGGAATGTACGAGATTTATAGAAGAACAATCGGCTGCTAGCGACTTTTCCTTTGGATTACAAACCTAAAGAGCATAGTCTTAGCGAATAGTCTTAGCGAATAATTATCGCACAACAAAACCTTGATTATACCCGTATTCTTTTAAGTCTTTTTTCCAAAGCGCGATTCCATCTTTAAGTCGAATCTTAGGACCAGGATCGTCTGGAAGAACAAAATCTTTTCCGTCATCTTGCTTAATTCCAGCGTCAATCATAGCTTTAATATTTAATCGCGCTTTTGACTTTCGATTCCAATCGTAAGCTAAACCAACTGTGGAGCGAAAATCACTACGCGAATATACTTCAAATGGCAAATACTTGTACCCCGTATACACATGCTGTGCTGCATCCGCAAAGACGCGATTAAAGCGTTGACCACCAAAGTATGGCACTTTAATTCCTCTAGAATCCAAAACAGTAGTCTTATTCAAAAATGCGCTATCTCTAAGAGTTACAACATCTGCTGGGAACGCTCCCGAACTAACGCGCTCTTTAATACCTTGTTGATTGTGGCAAACAAAATCAACAAAACGCATTGCAGCTTCTGGCTTTCTACTAGATTGCAAAACGCTTAGCGCAGATCCGCCCATTTGCGCATTATGATTTTTACCATCCATTGTTGGAACTCTTGCAACACGCCACAACCCTGCTCCGCCTGGAATATCGTGCATTAAAAGCGAAGTCATCCATGCTCCAGCAAAAACGGAAGCAATATTGCCAGAGCCAACAGCGCTCTTCCAGGCTGGAGTCCACGTTGTAAACCTTGTATCAATTAAGTCTTCGTCAATCATTAATTGCCAAAATTTTGTAAAGTCTTTTGTTCCTTTATCTTTGCTTAATCGAACAGTAACAGTTTTTCCGTCGTGCGAAGTTATAAACGGATGTCCGTCAGAAAGCCAAATCATAGCGTTGTAAAAGCTAGCATCTCCAGAATCTGCAGCAATATAAACGCCAATATTTTTTAGCTTTCTTGCTGCATGAATATAGTCTTTCCAAGTGTGAATTTGCGTAGCATCAACGCCTGCTTGACTAAACACATCTTGATTATAAAACCACGCTAAAGGCCCTGAATCCATTGGCAAACCGTATATTCGTCCTCCTAATTGCACAGAAGACCATGATCCTTGCGTGTAAAATGTTTGAGTTCCCTGTACCCTATCTGTAATGTCTAAAAGCTGGCCGCTAACAGCGTATTGTGGTAAAGCATAGTACTCAAGCTGAGCAACATCTGGCATTCCGTAACCATCTTGAATAGCGCTATTAAGATTACTATACCCGCTTGTGTCTTTAACACTAACGCGAATATCTGGATTTTGCTTCTCAAAATCTGCAGCAATCCGCTTCATGCTTGGCTCCCAAGACCACACTGTGATTTTTGTTCTAGAATCAACAGATCCGCATGACGCACAAAAAACAACAGCAAAAACGCATATAATCGCAGAAATTACACGCTTTATATAACTAGTCAAATCGCAGTTTATATTATGATTTATATTGCGCTTTATATTACGCATAGCAAAACAACCAAAATCCTGCTTGCGATTTTTGTGCGGTCTTCTTGCACTCATAACACTCATTGTATTGCTATTCCACAGTTACGGATTTTGCAAGATTCCTAGGCTTATCAACGTCGTAGCCTTTAAGCTTTGCCATATTCATAGCAAAAAGTTGCAACGCTACAACATCTACAAGAGGGCTTAGCAATGTTGGGCACTTAGGGCGCCAAAACACAATATCTGCGTAACGCTCAGCGTCTGGATCTCCGTCTTCTGCAACCGCAATCGTAAACGCTCCACGAGCCTTAACTTCTTCGATTCCCGATATCACTTTAGCGTGCAAAACGTCTCTTCCTCTAGAAGATGGCACTATAACAACAACTGGCTCTCCCTTATCTACAAGAGCAATCGGGCCGTGCTTTAGCTCTCCTGCAGCAAAGCCTTCTGTAAACGTGTACGCAATCTCTTTTAGCTTTAAC